>JARLHV010000134.1 GCA_031292055.1 Desulfosporosinus sp. | reverse complement strand
TCGTTTCTTCATTGACTCCAATATTCGCCATTTTTCTATACTTAATCCTTCTTAATCTGTGAAATCTGTGTTAATCTGTGGTTTCTCTTATCGTTCTTTTCATGTGTAATCTGTGGTTCCCCGTTCAGAATTCCCCAAGGCTCTGAATAGTCACTTATCTTTTCCCGTATTTACAGTGTTTCTCCTTGTAGGTATAAAAAATGCGGGATTTTAGGGTATAACTTACGTTAGATACTTTCTGTAGCATCAGTGCAACCAGGCGGCCGCCTTGAATGTGCCTAAACATTAGGACATCAACCAGGTACTCTTAAGGGCTAATTCGTGGAAGTGTATCAGTCTATCCTAACTGTAGAAAGTAAAGGCATGAGGCATTGTGCCCCTGCTTTGTGACACTGGGATTTTCCCTCCATATAATATAGGCAAGGTGCCCTATCTAAGGGAGGGATGAAAGTGTTTAATTATCGAAAGCGTTTATTTTATCCGGTTTATGTTGAACGTCAAGATCCAATCTTTGCAAAGGTGTTACTAGAACATTACGCAGGAAGAGATAGTGAACTATCATCATCAAAGGTAACAGTATTAAGAGGCCTTGATAACAGCAATTATCAAGGCCTCTTAATACTTTTTAAATAGGGCGATTCATCCCCTCCCTAAAGAGGAAGGGGATGAATCGCAAACTTAGTTAAAAAGTTAGTTTTATTTTAAATAAATTTATAGGGTTATTATATCATGGCTAAAATTGATGGGTAATTAGTTAAACATCAAGTTCTTTATGCACTAAAAACGGGGAAACAACAGGCAATTCTTGAGTTAGTCCTCGGTAGTAAATCTCGACATCGGTTTTAGAGTTAACAACTACCCTTTCAACTACGTCTGAAATGAACATCTTTAATTGGGCATGATCGGATCGATCTGTTTGCGAAAATCCGGCCAGTTTTTCTTTAACAAAATTAACCCGTCCCGCTAAAGATTTCTCTAGGGTGTGAGATTGTTCAAGCATTGCCCGTCGGCGCATAAGATTTTCCCTGGCTAAAGTGTTTTCTGCCTGAAGGTCTTTAAATTGATTTATTGTGATACCTTCAGCCCGGTAAAGCTCCAGATCCTTCCGGAAAGCTTTCTCAACCTTAGTTAATTCCTTGTCTATTTTCTTAATCTCTTTTTCGTTCTCGATACTTTGCTCGTGTAGGTTATCTTTTTGATTGCTCACTAAGTTATCTACTAGGCTGAGATCAAAACTAATTTCTTGTAAAGCGTTTAAGATAACTTCATTAAGAACCTCTTCCCTAATTTGAAGCATAGATGTTTTCTTTGTCAAATGATCATGGGTACATCGGTAGTAATAATAATGTCTATATACCATATTAACTGTGCCACTGGCGGCTTTGGCACTAGCGTGGACCATTCCTTTGCCACAAAGACCACATTTGGCAATGCCAGAAAGTAGAGCTCTGTCAATACCAAGTGCTTTACTTGTTCGCCGTCGGCCCATAAGCTCTTGTACTTCGTCCCAAAGTTCTGTGCTCACGATTGCTTCATGGGCATTTTCGGTTATAATCCATTCCGACTCGGGATTCTTTTTAGATCTGGATTTAGTTTGGTTGAAAACTATAGTGCCTTTGTAGGCTGGGTTATGGAGTATATGATAAATCGTTGATTTACTCCAACGTTTAGCGCCAAATCGAGTTGTAATTGTTTTATCAAAGGGAGGATTTCCGTTTTCCATTGCTGTAATAATTAGGTGTGCGCCAAGGCCCTGTTTGACTAACTCGAAAATTTTCCTTACAATAGGTGCCGTCTCCGGATCAATTAGAAGTTTATAATTCTCGGGCCTAATCACGGTACCGTCTTCGCGTATAACAATGCGCGGGCGACGGTAGCCGTAAGGGGGCGTTGGGATAGCGCATTCGCCCCTTTCAGCCTTGCGAATGCAGCCATGTCTAATTTGTTTCGAGAGTTTTTTTCGCATAGATTGGCTCATTCCAGCGTGAATCATAAAAAGCAACTCATCTTCATCTTTAATGGAATCATAACCCTCTTCTAGTCCAACCATGCGAAGATCCCATTCATCACAGATTTTTCGTTTCATCCAGAGTAGGTCAAGATTATCCCTGCCAAAGCGAGATATATTGTTAAACACTACACCGCAGAACTTTTTAGCTTCTGCATCGGCGAGGAGGCGTTGGACATCAGGTCTTAAGAGCATGGATTTCCCGGAGATACCATCGTCGATATAGGTATCATAAACAACGCCTCCGGACCGATGCACCCATTCCGTGCAGTAATTTAATTGATTGGGGATAGAGGTTTTTTGGTTTTCGTGATCAGTGGATACACGACCATAGATTGCCCATTTTTTTACTTCCAAAGCGTCTCATCCTTTTCAGACCGTTTATTCCTTACTAGCATACCCCGAAGCTATCTTTCTGGCACCTTGAATCTACAAAACGTTCATCTATTTTGCCTAAACGTTCGTCGATTTTAGTGAATTGTTTTGCAATGAGCCCTTGCTATTTCTTATTATGTGCATCGCGGGCGGCCCTTCTGCGATCCACGGTTTCTAAATCAAGTTCCCGCAATCTTTCTAATTGAAATTCCAGAAAGGTTAATGAGTGTTGAAAATTTTGCTTGTGTTAACCCTTTATCTTTACGCAGATCACTAAGCCTTTTACCTATCAAAAGTATCACCTCCAAATTCTATTATAGGTGGCAAAAAGCAACGCAGATACATTTGTGGCGAATATAAACAAGCGGCTCAAAAAAGTGGCGTAATAAAACATGAAATTAATTAAAAGTTGTTGCAAGATGACATAACAACCTTATTTGACATATGGGAAAGAACTCTATGGATAAGAAATTTATAGTTAAATTGTAGTCTGGTTAAGCCCAGTGACCAACCAATGACGCGTAAGAATGGAGGAGGAAGGGGGACGAATCAAATGGCTAGTACAACCATTATGACCGTCAAAGGGCAAGAAATACGCGTCACCCAGCATGGTAAACCCGATCCAAACTTGGTCAGGAAGGCTTATGAACGTCTGATATCTAATATCCTCCGTCAGTATGAGGATAGAGATAATGATAGAGACAGAGATAGGAATAAGCAAACTTCTTCGCTAGTAGGGTTAACTGAAGAGGGTGGAAAAAGCGTAAATATTTTATAAATGTATGATTTATATGTTTTTATGTTGTAGTATGTCATTAAGAAGAATTAATGAATGAATTGGTGAGGGATGTATCATTGACATTGATTGTTAAAATTGAAGATCTATTTTTGGACTTAGAGTTTAATAATACAATTGATATTCATGAGCTGAAGAGACTTAACTCGTTACTTGGGGGCCAAACTCTGTATATAAATTCGGGCGATTATAGAAGTAAGCGGAAAGGTGAGGCTCGGTTCAAGGTGACTAGTAAATATAAGACCCATTTTATTAATCATTTGCAGGGGTTGGGTTTCGTTGTGGTTGAGAAGGAGGCTGAAAAAGAGTTATAGTGTTCGATTGAACAAAAAGTTTTCACAATACTAAATGCTTTAAACTAATAAGGTATTTGATCACATACAAGTCGTTTTCACTCAATGAAAGAGCGCCCCGTTGGGGTTGTTTTGTGAATTGTATTGGAGGAATTTTACAATGCACGAAGAATCTTATACTATAGTTATTCACCGAATACGTCGGAATGGTATTACGCTAAGTATGACATTAGAGAATGTTCGTCAGATCATTCGACGATGGGAAATGGTGGGACTCTTACAAACTGGTTTTTCCGTGATAAGTGGATAGTGGTTATCTTACAAGGAGGATGATGAAATGAATGAAGAGATACAGACCACGTATGTCAAGCTGGTAAAGCCACCGGTCGGATGTAATCTACCAGTCAGTCGGTTAGTTGAAATTGCATTAGCTCGTAGGGAGGGGGTTCTAGCCGCAACAGGTGCTCTTTCCTGTACGACCGGCAAATACACAGGTCGATCCCCTCAGGATCGTTTCATTGTGGATGAGCCCTCTGTACATGGCCGGATTGCTTGGGGCAAAATTAACCAACCACTTGCCGAAAAAAGTTTTGAAGGTCTTTATCAAAAGGTGTTAGCTTATTTAGGTACAACCCAGTTTTTTATATTTGATGGCTTTGCCGGGACAGATGAAAAATATCGATTACCAATACGGGTAATCAATGAACTTGCCTGGCACAATATTTTTGTCCAACAATTGTTGATTCGCCCTACTGTTGAGCAATTAGCAGACCATCAGCCAGAGTTTACAGTGATCTGTACGCCGGGCTTAAAAGCTGACCCCCAAATTGATGGCACTAACTCCGAGGCTTTTATCGTCTTGTCCCTTGAAAAAAGAGTCATAGTGATCGGCGGTACAGAGTACGCAGGGGAGATAAAAAAGTCCATCTTTAGCGTGTTGAATTATTTAATGCCTGAGCGAGAAATATTTCCCATGCATTGTTCAGCTAATGTCGGCGTTGATAACGATGTGGCTCTGTTTTTTGGTCTTTCAGGTACAGGCAAGACGACCTTATCAGCAGATCCTGAGCGGCGTTTGATCGGAGATGATGAGCATGGTTGGTCGAGCACCGGCATATTCAACTTTGAGGGTGGCTGCTATGCTAAATGTATTAATCTGTCGAAGCAACATGAGCCTCAGATTTGGAATGCCATCCGCTTTGGCACGGTGACTGAAAATGTGGTATTGGATGCTCAGACTCGAGTGGCGGACTATAGCAATGCAGCTTTGACGGAAAATACCCGCGCTGGTTACCCAATCGATTACATAGATAATGCCATGATTCCTGGTTTAGCTAGCCATCCTCATGTAGTGATCTTCTTAACGGCGGACGCGTTTGGAATATTGCCACCGATTGCCAAGTTAAGCAAAGAGCAAGCGATGTACTATTTCCTCTCTGGGTATACTTCCAAGCTTGCTGGCACCGAAAGAGGAATTACAGAACCAGAAGCTACGTTTTCCTCTTGTTTTGGGGAACCGTTTTTGCCCTTAAATCCGGCTGTATATGCAAATATGCTAGGAGAACGGATTGATGCCCACCATGTCCAAGTTTATCTGGTTAATACCGGTTGGTCGGGTGGTCCCTATGGGGTGGGAAAAAGGATGAAGCTTTCCCATACCCGTGCTATGATTTCGGCTGCCTTAGACGGTAGCTTGGAAAAAGTGCTCTATCACCAGGATGCTGTGTTTGGGATTCTCATTCCGGAAACAGTGCCAGGGGTGCCGGCAACAATTTTGCAGCCACGGGGCACATGGGCAGATCCGACTGCGTATGATATCGCTGCCCAAGCCCTTGCTGCTCGTTTTCAGCAGAATTTTATTAAATTCCCTGACATCGCGGCCAATATTCGCAGCGCTGGACCACACAGCTCGGCTGAGAGAGATGGCATCATTGGCTAACTTAGGTTTGACTTGAGAGATACAGATAAAACAAGAAAAGAAAAGAAAAGAAAAGACCACGGTGGAATTAGTCCACCGTGGTCTTTGGTAGCGTGCGACTACCGCTTGCGACCACCGCCGTTAAAGATTAAAAAGATATCAAGGATAAACGTAAACAAGTTGACAAAATCTAAAAAGATACTTAAAGTCACTAAAACTGCATTGTCTGCCGTGCTATATTTTGCGCGTTGGAAATCGAGCGCAGTCATCAAGGAGAAAAGAATAGATCCACCTATGCCAATTAGCAATCCGAACGGACTAAAAAAGCTACTGAAAAACATAGAGAGAACCATGATTCCAACCAGAACTAATAAGGCAATGAAGAGGGCCTTAGCCATACTGCTCAGATTCCGCTGTGTCATTAGCCCGTACGCGCCAAAGGCAGCAAAGATAATAAATGTCACCAGTGCTGCTTGACCAAGCACTGCAAGTCCAGCGGAAGTCTCAGTTAGTGATTGAACAAGAGGTCCCAGTACGACTCCGGCGCAAGCAGCAAATAGCAAGGCTAGACCGCCTGTTAAGCCTGAAGCAGGCTCATCACCACGCGCTAAGGCGCGCCGATTTAGCACAGGAATGGTAAACAATAAAACAAACTCCAATATAACCGCAAGCATAAAATAGCTCGTAGGTACTAGGAAAGCTCCAGCGGCCATGGCCAAGAACATAAACGACAAGAGTCCCATTATTTGTGATAAAGAAACAGTTTTAACCTTCTTCAAATCAATTATCGATGGGTTGCGATAATAACGGGAAGAATTTTCTGAATAAGGCATCCTCTTGCACCTCTCTCATCTAAATTAAGATAAACTCTTTATAGTTATATCTTATCACTACTGAACTTATTTTTCTAATGAATATTATAAACTTCATAGAATCTTAAGATTCATAGTCTAAGAAAAAACGCTCACTGGTTTGCTCAGGCGGTTTTAAGTAATCGTGCCCCGATTTAGCAAACACAATTTCCGCATGGTTACAATGAAATATATTAATAAAGAAGTAGCTTGTTTTTTCTGATAAGATATACTAAGATATTCCAAGCGAGTGCGTGCTTTTGAAGTTGGCAAGTAACCTCAGCAAACGAAGTGTCACTGGAAAGAGGTGTTGATGTGAAATTTTATCAAGACTTACTAATGGGTCTGATTGAAGAAGCTCGAATGAATCTAAATGATTCTGCGAAATACATGAGCCTTACCGATCCGGAAATTGTTGGTATGAGCCAAAGATTAGATAGTTTACTGAACGAATATTATTCAATCACTAAATTATATTGTCAAGCTTCATAAACTACGAGCAGCGCGTAAAGAAATTGAGAAGTGTTTATAGAGCGCTTAAAGAGGTGAAGTGTTTCAGGATTGAAACACCTCATCTCTTTATAGTTGTGTATACTTATGCTATAATCACAAAAAACTAAAAATATAACTTACTAGCGTAGGAAACAAGGTTGAGAGAAGCAAAAGCAGAGTAAGAAAAATTAAAACAAAAGTGAATGACCAAGCGATAACATTAAAAAATTTTGTATTTACAAACTCGCCCATAATACTTTTCTTACTGGCGATCAGTACCATAAAGATGAGTATGGGAGGCAAAAGAACACCGTTAACGACTTGAGTGGTCAACATAACGTGATATAAGGACAAATTAGGCCACAAGACGATGGCAGCACCTAAAACGATGAGGACGGTATAAAGTCCAAAGAACACAGGCGCTTCTTTACGGGACCGACTAATTCCATGCTCAAAGCCAAACGCTTCGCAAACTGCATAAGCGGTACTTAAAGGAAGTACAAAGGCGGCCAACATGGAGGCACCGAGTAAACCAAAGGCAAACAGGAATGTCGCATATTCTCCGGCTAACGGTTTTAACGCCAAAGCAACATCTTTTGCTGTTTCAATGGGAATTTTGTTGGCGAAGAGTGTCGCTGCAGTGGCGACAATAATAAAGAAGGCAATAAATCCCGTAAAAAATGTTCCAATCAAGACATCCCAACGAGTATATTGATAATCTTTGGCAGTAATTCCCTTATCAACCACGGAGGACTGAACATAGAACTGTCCCCAAGGGGTAATTGTAGTTCCAATCACTCCGATGGCCATCAGTAAAAAAGCAGGGGTTCCAGAAAACGTGGGAGTGATGGATTCGACGAAGACCTGAGGCCAGGGAGGATGAACCATAATCCCTGAGATGACATAGCTGAAAAATGTCAAACAGAGGAGCAGGAGGATTTTCTCCATTTTCCCATAATCGGTTTTAGTGACAAGCCACCAGATAATGAAAGCCATTGCCGGTACGGAGAGATACTTACTCACTCCAAAGATTTCAAAACTTGTAGCAATCCCGGAAAATTCGGAAGCAGTGGTCCCCAGGTTAGCAATCAGGAGGACACTCATGGCAAAGAAAGTCCATTTCACCCCGTAATTTTCTCGGATTAAGTCTGACAGGCCTCGACCAGTTACGGCTCCTGTGCGCGCGGAAATTTCTTGAGCAATGGCCAGCAGCACAGTGCTGACAAGCATAGTAAAGATAAGCGAATAGCCATATTTGGCACCTGCCGCTGCATAAGTAGCAATTCCTCCGGCATCGTTATCAGCAAAGGCAGTGACGATTCCCGGGCCCATAACGGCAAAGAATAAGGCAAAACGTACTTTTCTGTTCATTCGCTATACCCTCCTGTCGGCTGATGACGGAGGGCAATCAGACTGGAGAGAATTTCTCCGCGGGGTCGCTCCGGCATTAATAATTCTAAAACATCGTCTACCGTGATGATTCCCAAGAGCTGATCGTGTTCATTGACGACAGGAGCGGCAAGTAAGCCATATTTATGGATGATATCAGCAACTTTTTCGTGATCATCATACGGGGAGATTTTTACGATTTTTGTATGCATTAAATCTTTTAACGGAGTTTCAGGTGCAGCGATGATCAGCTGGCGGAGAGAAAGCACGCCTTCGAGGGTTTCTTGCTCATCGACCACATAAAGATAATAGATGGTCTCCGCTTCAGGGGCTAACCTTCGTAATTCATTGATGGCCTGTTCAGCGGTAAGCCAGAAGGGTAAGCCAATATATTCAGTGGTCATAAGTGAACCAGCAGTGTCTTCCTCATATTTCATTAAATCTCGAACGTCTTCGGCATCATCGGATTCCATTAAGCGCAGAAGTTCTTCAGACTTCTCCAAGGACAACTCGCCTAGAATATCAGCGGCTTCGTCGGGAGGCATTTCTTCGAGGATATCAGAAGCACGGCTCTCATCCATCTGATTAATCATTTCTACTTGGGCATCTAATTCCATTTCGGCTAAGGCATCGATCGCCTGTTGAGAATCGAGCGCATCGAGAAAATTCGCTCGTTGTTTATAATCCATAGTTTCGATAATGTCGGCGATATCAGCAGGATGAAGTTGAAGTAGTTGTTCTTTTTCTCTGGTAAGTTGAAGAGCAGATGTCCGATTTTCTAAAGGTTTAATGTATTGGCAGCCTACAAAATTGTTAGCGATACGGCTCAAGAGAAACTCAACACCCAAGCGGCGAAATAACCCCCGTACACCAATATCTACAGCAACCAAAACAAGGTATTGATGCTCATCGTGAGATACCCAGGATAAGGCAATATCATTCACTCTTACTAATTTAGAGCCTTCCAGGTCAATAATTTGTTTATCTAACAGCCATTTGCCAATCAGCGTTTCATCTTCATGCATCGGGCATGTTAATAAGGGGTCGAAAATGGTGTTGAGGCGCAGCCCGTCCTTACCCCAAGAAACCACCCATTCAATGGGTATTAAGGCATGAATTCCTTTTGCATATTGAATACCGGTAACATGAGGAGAGATACTATCCCAGCGCATGGTCATGTCAAGCAAGCGGCCAACACGACGTCCTTTGGCATCCCAGATCGGTTTATGTGACAATTGACTGAAATAAAATTCTCCTAAAACTTTTAGTTCATTCATTTACTTCCCTCCTTTGAGTGATGGAGTCTGGTACCTTCTGTCAGAATGACTCCGTCCAATAGAGCTGAAACTAGAATTGCATAAATGATCAGGACCAGAATCCATGTAACCACCTCCTTTAGATTCCTCATATAGTGAAGAAAAAAATAAATTAAGCAAAGAAAAAGACCTCTATTATAAAATAGAAGGTCTTAAACACAAACGCAGACCTCCCTACTCGTTGAGCTTTAGCACTGCATAGCGTAGAGTTTGCTCAGCCACATTAAGTAAAACCTTATGCCGGTAATACCTGTTCTACCCGTTGGCGTCTCTCGACATTTCTGGGCAGTGGCCTATGTTTATGCAGGAGCCTCACCTAACAGAGAATTAGATTTAAACTACACTTTATTATATGCGTCATTTGGCAAATGTGTCAAGATTTTTACTATAAATTCAAAAATTGGCGTATTCTTAATTGTTATAGCCATATTTCTCTTAAATCCTCGAGGTGGCTCAAGGCTGTTTGAACGGATGATCTTTTGAGACGAGTTGTGGCTCCAGCAAGTCGAGTCGCTTTGCCAGCAATTTTAGCCCTAAAGAAAGCTAAGAGAAAGGTGCCCTAAAAGGAGGATGTTTTGCCATTTTCCTCATCCCTGTGTTATAATCGAACATAACTTATAATGATGCAAGTTTCGAGAGGAGGGTGTTTGGATGGCAAAACACATTCAGACCATTGTGAAAGCAAACCTAAGTGCTACCGTAAAAACAGGAGGCTGTGGAAAGTGTCAGACCTCTTGCCAATCTGCCTGCAAGACATCGTGTACAGTTGGTAACCAAGTGTGTGTTAAATAAAGCCTTGGCTAAATATTAAGGGTAGAACATAGGATTCAGAACCCATCCCGCATACGGGCTGGGTTCTGTTCTATTTATCCGGTTAGGCCAAAAACAAGTTTGAAGATAGGTTAGGCAAGAAAGAGAGGATCAAGATGTTGGATTTGTCAAATTTTGAGGGGTATCGCATTAAGGCCAATGTTCATAGTTATCGGCAAGGAGATCTCTATATAGCTCATGACGTCAATTCTGGTTCGTTGCATTTGCTGGATGAGCGAACCTTTAATGTCCTAAAGGCTTTTGAGGATTTGCAAGAGGTGGAGGAAAAGATTACCTTGGCAGGGATTAACCAGATCTTTGGACAGGTAGGAAAACCAGCTCTTTCCGAAGCAGAATTGGCAGAGATCTTCGCGGAAATGGAGGAACTCCGCCAGGCAGGGACGCTTTTTTCCGAGGAAGCGGAGAAAGTAACGCTGAATTATCCGGAAAAGCCAATTGTCAAAGCAATTTGCCTACATGTGGCGCATGACTGTAATTTGCGTTGCGAATATTGTTTTGCTGGGACGGGAGCTTTTGGCGGCAGCAGAACATTAATGAATTTGGAGACGGGTAAAAAGGGCATTGACTTTGTATTAGAATCATCAGGGCATAGGAACCATTGCGAAGTTGACTTTTTTGGAGGAGAACCACTGCTTAATTTTGGAGTGGTTAAAGCTTTGGTCGAATACGGCAGAAAAGCTGGGGCAGCTTTAGGTAAAACCATCAAATTTACGTTGACTACGAACGGCGTACTACTTAATGAGGAAATTCAAAATTATCTTGAACAAGAGGAGATCAGTGTGGTCTTAAGCCTGGATGGACGCCCGGAAGTACATGATCGGATGCGGCCTTACGCGAATGGCCAGGGAAGTTACGCAAAAATTACTCCTCTTATTAAACAATTTGCAACCAGGCGCCCGGAAAGCTCATCCTATGCGGTAGGGACCTATTACTATGTCCGAGGGACGTATACACATTTTAATTTGGATTTTGATCGTGATGTTTTGCATATTGCGGATTTAGGGATAAAACAGATTTCAATGGAACCGGTCGTAGCAGGTCCGGAGGATGCTTATGCCTTTCAAGCAGGGGATTTAGATAAAATCCGAGCAGCGTATGATCGCCTTGGCGAAGAGCTCTTAATACGTCGTGCTCAAGATCGAGCTTTCAACTTTTTTCATTTTAATGTCGCGTTGGATCAGGGACCCTGCTTGATTAAGCGGTTGTCAGGATGCGGAGCCGGTCACGAGTATGTGGCAATTTCTCCGGAAGGGGATCTTTATCCATGCCATCAGTTTGTGGGGCAAGCTGCTTACAAACTAGGTTCACTTTATGATGAGAACCCTCATCAACTTAAAGCCGAGCTGGTTAAGGATTTCCGCTCAGCAAATGTCTATGCAAAGTCCGCTTGTCGGGAATGCTGGGCACGCTTTGCTTGTAGCGGGGGGTGTCATGCGGCTAACGTGGCCTTTACCGGAAAACTTACAGAGGTTTATACTTTAGGGTGCGAGCTGCAAAAGAAACGCTTAGAAGTAGCACTTTATTTAAAAATTCGCGAAATTCAAACTAAAACGCTCGTTTAGTAGGAGGGCATCATGAGGAACTTCGGAAGATAGATCAGCTGAATACTTGATGCTGAGATGGTTGGATGGTTTGAGAAGGTATGTTACAATGGAATTTGGAATTAATTGGGCAAGGGGGCGAATCCTATGAATGGAAAATGGCACCGTAGATTTGCAGTGATTCTTGTAGCTATTATATGTATCGCTATGGTTGTGTCAGGAGGCTCAATGTTTTTTAGTGGCAGTGGTCTGCCCTCTACCAACTCGAATACTTCGACGAATGCTCCTAATTCTGTGGCAGATTACCAGGCCCAAAAAGTTCGTATCGCAGCAATTGCTGAGCAAGCCAAGGCAGACCCTGGTAATATACCGCTCCAAAATGATTTAGGAAACGAATATTATGATGCGGGAGTGGCAGCTCAAAGTGTGGCGCCAACAGAGGCACAAGGGAATTTCAGGCAGGCTGTTGAGGCTTACCAGAATGTATTAAAAACAAATAAAGACCCCAATGTTATGGTGGATATGGCAACAGCTGCCTTTAAAAGTGGGAATAATGATCTGGCGGAAAAGAGTTTTCAAGAGGCGTTAACTCTTAAACCAGATTTCTATAACGGGTTGGTTAATTATGGGGTTTTTCTAGCCAATGCAAAGCAAGATTTGGCAGGAGCTATCACCCAGTGGCAGAAGGCTCAGAAGTTCGCCCCAGATAGTTCGGCAAAAGCGCAGCTGGCGACGATGATAAGTCAGGCTCAAAGTCAACTTCAAGCTCCGATAAACAAGGGGACCTCAAATCCAGCAACGCCTGGCAAGTAAGGGCACGGTGTAGCGGTAGTGTTACTTTTAATAAGATGTTCACAAAAACTTCATATTTGCTGGTTATTTTTCTTGTTATAATTTATTAACTGGAAGGGAGGGACCACAAATTGCACTTTACGACCTTGGCGAGCGGGAGCTCTGGAAATGCAATTCTTGTCGGAGAGGACAACAGACATCTCCTTGTGGATTGTGGGATCAGTGGTAAGAGTCTATTACATAACCTCTCGCAGTTAAACATACAATGCTCAGAAATCGAAGGGATTGTAGTTACTCATGAACATGTGGATCATATCCGGGGTGTGGGTGTGCTGGCTCGTAAATTAAAGATACCAGTCTATGCTACTACTGGCTTGTGGGAAGCAATGGGCCCTTCCTTAGGAAAGATCGCAGAAAATCAGTGCATTGAGGTTCGGGATTCATTTTTTTGTGCCGGGCTCGAGGTCTTGCTTTATCCTACCTCTCACGACAGTCGGGAAAGTTACGGATTGAAGGTCTCGCGACCGAAACGACAAGCTAAGGGGGGCCAGTCGATCGGAATTGCTACAGACAGTGGTAGAATCACAGCAGAGATGCATCAGCATTTAAAAGGTTGTGATGGCTTTGTTGTGGAGGCTAACTATGATGAAGAACGATTAAGACTGGGTTCATATCCCGCGTATCTGAAAAAAAGGATCAGTGGTCACTATGGGCATCTGGAAAATAAGCAGTTGGCCGTAGGGCTTTCAGAATGGATCGAAGCAAATACTCAACGGGTTGTGTTAGCCCATCTAAGTGAAGAAAATAATACGCCCAAAATTGCCTTGTCTACGGTTCTGCGGATCCTGAAAGAGTTAAATATATCTGAAAAGTGTCCTGATATTCAGGTGCAGGTTGCTCCGCGGCATACGCCGCATGAACTGATTGTTTTAAAGGAATAATAGACAGAGGAGGGTTAGTCATGAGCTATTATAACGAGAAAAATGATTATTCAAAGGAAAGGCCCCGGGTTTTTTTTACGATTTTTCTTGCCTTAATTAGCGCCTTACTCGGCGGAATTATAGCAGTGGCGCTGATTCCATCGATCTACGGGAATAAACAACCAGCACCCACAAGTCAATTGGTCTTAAATAGTGGCACAACAACCCCTATCGTCAAAACAGAGGGGGCCACTAATTTCCCGGTCGCTCAGATTGCCAAGGCAACGGGTCCAGCGGTGGTTGGGATTGCTAATTTTCAATCGAAAGGGACGTTATTCGGTGGGGGCGGTCCTACTGAAGTGGGGAGTGGCTCTGGTTTTATTATTGATGCAGACCATGGTTACATTGTTACGAATAACCATGTGGTTGCTGATGCTGAAAAGATCGTTGTGAGTCTGGCTGATGGCCGCAATCTTAATGCCAAATTGGTGGGTTCCGACGATCGAACAGACCTGGCGGTGGTGCAGATTGCAGATACAAAAAACCTCATAGCCACGCAACTGGGAGATTCGACAATACTTCAAGTTGGTGAACCAGTAGTTGCGATTGGAAATCCTGGTGGACAAGAATTTGCGCGCTCCGTAACGACGGGGGTTGTTTCGGCAACGAATCGGATCTTAGATATCCCAGGGGAAGCAAGTTTTAACCTCATCCAGACGGATGCCGCTATTAATCCAGGCAACAGCGGCGGGCCGCTTGTAAATTACCAAGGTCAGGTTATTGGGATTAATTCGGCTAAGAATCAGGAAACAGGATTCGAAGGAATGGGTTTTGCCATCCCAATTTCAGACGCATTGCCAACGATTAAACAGCTAATAGAAAAAGGGTATGCCAGCCATCCCGGGCTCAATGTCCAAATAGATCCCAGGTATACAGCTGAGTATGCTAGTCAACGGGGATGGCCATCTGGGGCCTATGTTTCCAAGGTCACGCTTGGAGGCCCCGCTGCACGCGCAGGAATCCTGGCCGGTGACATAGTGACGAAGATTAATAGCAAAGAAGTTAAGAGTTCGCTGGAGCTAACCCATGAGTTGTTCAAATATAACCCAGGTGACAAGGTTAGCGTCACGATTTTCCGCAATAACAAGACACAGGATGTGTCAGTGACGCTTGCGGAAATTAAGCCGCAATAAGGAAAACCTCGTAACGGATATTATAATTCCCCTGTTCGACAAGTCTAAAAACGTTATAAAATATCAAGTCACTGCAATTATTTTTGTGTCATCCTGAGCGAGAGCGAAGGATCTGGGGACAAAAGATCCTTCGCTTCGCTCAGGATGACAATAAAACGTGATATTTTAATAGCATAACAAGGGGTTTCTGCAGCGAAATCATATTACAAATATAATTCGGAGAGAGCGTTGTAAGCGTACAGGGGGAGCGGGTTGTAAAGGGAAAGCCAGTATCGAAGATCAGCAAATGATCGACGATGTAGGCTTTCCCTTTAGTATTTCGGGCGTAAAGTTGAACTTTTTCTGTGTATGCAGTATTATTTAGAGCAAGGGTAAAATTGGCAGAAGTAGGATTAGCATAATGGAGAAAGGTTGATAACAGATGGAAAACAAGCCCACTTCAAATTTTTTAAAGAACATCATTACGGAGGATCTAAAATCGGGTAAGGTCAATCATATTATCACAAGGTTCCCACCGGAGCCTAACGGCTATTTACATATAGGACATGCTAAATCTATTATTTTAAATTTTGAACTGGCCGATGAATTCAAGGGTAAAACCCATCTGCGTTTTGATGATACGAATCCGACCAAAGAAGACACGGAATATGTGGAATCCATTAAGGAAGATGTAACTTGGTTGGGGTATGAATGGGACAACTTGTTCTTTGCCTCGGATTATTTTGCGGAGATGTACAAGCGAGCAGTGGTGCTGATTAAGAAGGGGAAAGCCTACGCTTGTGATTCTACAGCAGAGGAAATTCGGCAAATGCGTGGCTCCTTAACTGAGGTAGGACAAAGAAGTCCCTACCGTGATCGGTCAGTTGAAGAAAACTTGGAGTTGTTTGAGCGCATGCGTAAAGGGGAATTCAAAGACGGTCAAAAGGTATTGCGCGCTAAGATAGATATGGCCTCACCAAACATAAATATGCGGGATCCTGTCCTTTACAGGATTGCTCATGCCACCCACCATAATACAGGAGATGAGTGGTGTATCTACCCCATGTATGATTTTGCCCATCCACTGGAAGATGCTATTGAAGGAGTTACTCACTCGATTTGTACATTAGAATTTGAGGACCATCGGCCCTTGTATGATTGGGTTATTAGAGAATGTGAAATGGAGAAAGTTCCTCACCAATATGAATTTGCACGTTTAAATCTTACCAATACGGTCATGAGCAAGCGGAAGCTTAAGCAATTGGTTGATGACAAGGTTGTGGACGGCTGGGATGATCCTCGTATGCCAACGATCTCGGGACTTCGGCGCAGAGGATATACGGCGGAGGCGATTCGCAACTTCGCCCGCGAAATCGGCGTAGCTAAAGCAGATAGTATTGTCGATACCAAGATGCTCGAACATTTTATTCGCGAAGATTTGAAACTTAAAGTACCGAGAACGATGGCTGTGTTAGAGCCACTAAAAGTGGTTATCACAAATTACCCAGCAGATCAGGTGGAGATGTTAGAGGCTGAGAACAATCCGGAAAATCCAGAAATGGGTACTCGGCAAATTCCTTTTTCGCGTGAAGTCTATATCGAACAAGAGGACTTTATGGAGAATCCACCAGCGAAGTATCATAGGCTTTTCCCTGGCAATGAAGTTCGATTAAAAAACGCTTATTTTATTCGCTGTAATGATATAGTCAAGGACGAGACTGGCAAAGTCATCGAACTGCACTGCACCTATGATCCGGAGACCAAGAGTGGATCAGGCTTCACGGGCAGAAAAGTTAAAGGAACGATCCACTGGGTGGAGGCTTCCCGAGCTGTACCCGCTGAGTTCAGATTATATGAAGCTTTGATCTTGGCTGAAGATATGACGGATGAAGCGTCTTTTTTGGATCACATTAATCCTAACTCTCTGGAGATCGTGCCTGGTTTCGTGGAGCCAAACATTAAAGACTCAAAGCCGCAAGATAAATTCCAATTCTTCCGACATGGATATTTCAATGTGGATCCGAAAAATTCAAGACAAGGTCATTTGGTCTTTAATAGGATCGTGTCTTTAAAGAGTTCCTTTGAATTACCAAAGCAATAAATTTATAGTCTTGTTAACAAGAGCGATTATAGTTAAGCGTAGAGGCCGGGAAATTAATCCCGGCCTCTACGCTTATTGTTATTAGATTAAAACGGCACCCTTACTGGCAGACGTTACTAATTTGGCATATCTTGCCAAATAACCCGATGTGACCTTAGGTGCTGGTCTTACCCAAGCTTGGCGACGTTTTTCAAATTCTTCAGCCGAGATAAGGAGTTGGAGGGAACGGTTGGGAATATCGATTGCGATGAGGTCGCCGTTTTCAACTAGAGCAATAGGCCCGCCTTCCATGGCCTCCGGAGAGATATGCCCAATACATGCGCCACGTGTCGCTCCGCTGAAACGACCGTCGGTAAGTAGAGCGACACGTAATCCCATGCCAGTAATGATGGCGGTCGGATTAAGCATTTCTTTCATACCGGGACCGCCTTTAGGCCCTTCATAGCGGATGACTACGACTTCTCCGTCATGAACCTGTTTAGCTAACAAAGCTTCGAGCACCTCTTCTTCAGAGTTGAAAACGCGAGCTGGACCTTTAAACACAAGCATGTCGTCTTGAACGGCGCTTTCTTTAACGATGGCGTTATCTGGTGCCAGGTTCCCGGAAAGCACCGCGATGCCTCCGGTTTTGCGGTAAGGATTTTCAACCGAATGAATGACATCCGGGCAGGTTGTCTGGGCGTTTTTCAAACGGTCCTCAAGGGGTCCGGTAACCGTTAAAGCATCAGTATGAAGGACACCGGCTTTATTAAGTTCATACATAACGGCACTAATCCCACCAGCTTCATTAAGATCTTGAAGGTGGTGCGTGCCGGCCGGGCTCAGCTTAGTAATATAAGGAGTTTTAGCGCTGATGGAATCAAAAAGAGAGAGGGGGACTTCAAGCCCTGCTGCATACGCAATCGCAGTGAGATGCAAAACTGTGTTTGAGGAGCCACCGATTCCCATATCAACGCTGATGGCATTTTCAAAAGCTTTTTGCGTAAGGATGTCCCGCGGCTTGAGATCCTTTTGGATGAGTTCAACAATTAAGGAACCGGATCGTTTCGCCAACATTTTCCGAGCGCCAGAATTGGCAGCGGGAATAGTTCCATTTCCTGGGAGCGCCATACCAAGTGCTTCAGTCAAACAATTCATGGAATTTGCCGTAAATAAGCCAGCACAGGAGCCATAGCCAGGGCAGGCTGATTGCTCCATCATGTCAAGCTCCTGGGCATTGATTTTGCCACTTTCGTAAAGACCAGCCGCTTCAAATATCTGGCTGACACTGATGTTTTTACCCTGATAGCGACCAGCTAACATGGGACCGCCACTGACAACGACACAGGGAATGTTGAGGCGAGCGGCAGCCATGAGCATGCCAGGAACAATTTTATCACAGTTAGGGATTAAGACTAGTCCATCTAAAGCATGCGCTTCGGCGAGTGCTTCTATTGAATCGGCGATAAGCTCACGACTGGGCAGAGAAAAGTTCATGCCTTTATGGCCCATGGCAATGCCATCGCAAATTCCAATGGCAGGGATTTCGATGGGTGTTCCGCCCCCGGCCGATACCCCTAATTTCGCTGCTTGAGCCAGATCTTTCAGATGACCGTGACCGGGAATAATTTCATTAAAAGCGTTAACAATCCCAACCAGGGGTTTCTCCAAATCTTCAGGGGTAAAGCCCATGGCATAAAAGAGGGCACGATGAGCTGCTTTGGTTGAACCCTTCTTAACGATATCACTACGCAAAATGATTCCTCCTCTTTATTCGGCGCTCTGAAATAATGAGAAGGATGTGCTCCGTCTCTTTTCTATAGCAAGAATAACAAGCGTCGCGTTTTTATGATAATTATAGTACATAGAGTTAGACTGTCAAGCCGATTACGATGGGAAGCGTGCAAAGTGGAATCAGTAAGGAGCGTGAGAGGGCCAAGAGTTAAACGTTGTATGCTCTTTTGCTGTCCCTTAAAGTGGGCTGGGAAGCTCCCGGGGAGAGATGTAAGTGGATTGAAGAAATGTAACATTTTATATATGGACTCTTTTTCCTAACTTGGCGATAATAAGCTATAACTTTATCTCCCAACTTGGTAAAAAAAAAGGGATGCTAGTTGAGCGCGTTTGATCTGAGGGGGAGAAAAGTGTGAAATTTTTACTAAATGAAAGGGTGAATCGAAAAATGAAAAACAGACGAATCCATAAACTAATCCTTGTGCAAATTTTAATAATAATTTTTTCATTGTCATTGTCAGCGCCTGCTCAAGCATCGTTAGGGAGTGTTTTACTTAAGTCAGGGTCTACAGGGGCGGATGTTATCGAACTTCAAACACAACTCACTGCTGTGGGGATTAACGTTGGCAAAGTGGATGGCATCTTTGGGAACGCGACAAAACAGGGCGTGATAACGTTTCAACTGGCACATAGTTTGGTGGGGGATGGGATTGTTGGCCCCCTGACCGTAAAGTCGCTTAATGAGGCCTACAACAATGGGATCTCATTAGTGAGCCAACGTCAGACGAAAATAAATTCCATCCTCGCCACAGCAAACCAATATCTTGGCGTGAAGTATCAATGGGGAGGGTCCACACCTCAAACTGGTTTTGATTGCTCGGGATTCGTTGCTTATGTTTTTGGACAAAATGGGATCACCTTGCCACGGGTTTCAGTTGACCAATATACGGTAGGGACCCCGGTTGCTTATGCGGACCTTCAACCCGGAGATTTGGTTTTTTTCTCGTTTACCGGTGACGGTGTTGTAAATCACGTCGGGATTTATCTTGGTGGGGGAGAATTTATTAATGGTTCGACGTCTAATGGAGTTACGGACTACGTGATTGGACCGTACTGGAAATCGTATTATGTGGGGGCCCGGCGGGTTTTTTAGAGAGTAAATAAATTTTGTTCTATTGAGATCCCCCCTAAGTGGGCCTTGGTCACTGAAATTAAATCTATTGGACTTAAGAAGAGCTGAAGCCCACGTAACCCGGCACTAACAGCAATCTGCGCGTGGTTTTTTATTGTCAAGTCGATGAAGGTGGGATAGTTTTTTTTCATTCCGATGGGGGAAACCCCACCTCGTATATAACCGGTTAGAGGTTGGACTTCTTTAAGAGGGACAACCTCTACTTTTTTATTTCCACTCAGTGTTGCCAAGCCTTTGAGATGGAGTTCATGATTGCCCTGAATACAAGCGATGATCACTCCAGTTTTATCGCCGCGAGCCACCAAGGTTTTATAGACTTGTTCGATGGGTAGGCCCACTTTATGGGCAACGGCAACGGCCGATAAATCGGATTCATCGACAATATAGTCTTTTAACTCATAAGAGATCTTGCTCTGATCGAGAATACGGGCTGCGTTCGTTTTATGCGTCATATTCTGATTCACCTTTCCTGAAGCGGTGCTCACCTTCTGTACTAATAGCGAGTCAATAGTTGTTAAAACCATGGAACGTCTCATTGTTAACGTGCAAAGTAACGGCTGATTATGGCCTTTTCTTTTTATAAGGTTATCCTTATAATATAACTAAACATCTCATAGAAATAGAGTAAGGCCGTTGAACTAGAGGATAGTCAACAAAAGGCTGTTGTTGATGAGAGGGAGGCCAGTCTTTGAAACAGTTAAAGGTTCTCGTATTCTCTGCAACGTTTGGCAACGGACACTTGCGAGCGGCTGAAGCTGTTATTGAAGGAATACGAAGTAAGGAACCTTCCGCAAAAATTATTCACTTGGATTTTGGCGATTTTCTGAATAAAAGGGTTAACACTATAATTAAAATTATTTATAGTGAGATGATTAAACATGTCCCAAAGTTGTGGGGAAAATTATATTATAAAACATCTAAAGTACAACCTCAATCGATAAGTCAACGTTTCTTGAACCTGAACCGATTAGGACGAAGAGATTTCCATAAATACATTCAAGTATTCAAACCGGATTTCATCGTCTGTACTTATCCCACAGTATCGTCAATTCTAGCGCAACTCAGATCGGAACAGATTCTCCAAGTTCCAGTTATTACCGTAATAACGGATTATACGGTTCACAGTCATTGGGTCCATCCGGGTGTTGATTGCTACATAGTGGCCTGTACAGAGGTGAAGGAAAATTTAGAGTCTTGGGGAATTAGAGCGCAACGCATTCATGTGACGGGCATCCCGGTAAGCGAAAAATTCGAAAGGGAAATGGATCGAGGGCAGATTATTACCAAGTTAGGTTTAAAGTCGGATCTCCCGACGTTTCTAGTGATGGGGGGATCAGCGGGAGTTTTAAAAAGTGCGAAAAGAATCTGCAAAAAACTCGCCGATTCGCTGGTTCCGGTCCAGGCAATTATAGTTTGTGGGAAAAACAAACAGTTGTATCTGTCGTTAGAAGAGGTCATTGCGCAGGGCCGAAACCCTATGATACGGTTTGAGTTTATTGATAATGTCGAGGAATTAATGTCGGTTGCGGATTTGATTATCACAAAGGCGGGCGGGTTAACCGTTTCTGAAGCATTAACGAAACATCTGCCCCTGCTTATATATAAGCCGATTCCCGGTCAGGAAGAAGAAAATTCCCATTTTGTGCAAAGTAAAGGGGCAGGATGCGTAGCAGGTAATGAGGAAGAATTGGAACAGCTTCTAAACCGCTTCTTAAGGCACCCGGAAGAGATTGAGAAAATGCGGATAAAAGCGGCCGTCGCTTTGGCAGGTCACTCCACAGAACGGGCCGTGGCAGATATTTTAAAATTAGTGATGGATTTGAGAATGGAGCAAAAAATTGGCTGAGCCAACTTTTGCTCCATTTGCTTTCCGTAGTACCGGAACTTAAAGTCCTCGCCAACCTTCTGGGCGAAGCTGTTCAAGAGCCCGATTCTCGATAACTTTGTCGAGGGTCTTCAACAGTTCGTCTCGGTCATCAGGTAGCGTTGCCCGGAGGGGCAAATAATTGGAGGCATGATTACTCCGAAAAATACAGTGCGTCACCTGAAGTTGTTCAAGCAAGGTGCGAATTTCGCCTAGGGCTTCGAAGGGGGTGAGAAGTTGAAAGGCACCGCGCTCTATAGCTTTGGTCAAGGGCGCAAGCGGCTCCACCATTAAGGTCAGGGCTCCTAAATAGTGAGGATCTATAGAACTGATGACTCGTGCAGTATCAAGGGCATGTTCATGCGAAAGAGCTTTTCCGCCCAGGCCAATAATGACAGTGCAGGAGAGAATTAAACCGCTTGCTATAACTTTTTGCCCGGCAGCTATCATCTGCTCGGCTGTGACGCCTTTACAAACGGAGGTTAAAATTTCTTCGTTGCCACTTTCAACCCCTAAATAAACCATAGTTAGCCCATGCGCCTTTAAATCAGCTAATTCTTGTGGACTCTTAGCGAGAATATCTTTAGGGCCACCATAGATCCCAATTCGTTTAAGGTGAGGGAATTTGGCGTAAAGTCGATCAAGAATTTCGATGAGCAAAAAGGTGTCAACTGCTATAGCATCTCCGTCCGCCAGAAAAATTCGTTCGGCATCGGAGTCCTGGGCAATGGCTGTTTCAATAATATTGTTGATTTCAGTGCGAGATTTAATCCGAAAAGATTTATCCTTATACATGGTGCAGAAGGTACAGGCATTGTGCTGGCATCCTACCGTGATTTGTAAGATGATGCTTTTAGCTTCACTGGGCGGTCGGTAAATTTTTCCTTCGTAAAACACACTAACATCTCCTAGTCGCTTTTTATTGGTATTCAATAGCTCTTTAGCTCTTTTCTACAAGGAGGAGGGGAGTACCTGCACGTTTGGAAGTTTTGCCAAAATTCAAGATTAAGGAATAAGCGTGAATGAAGATAGTAGTATCCCCCTTAAAATTAAGTTTAGCTATTGACACGTGATCACGTTGATCATATAATAAGATCAAATATACCGCATTACCGAACGGTACTTAATGCAACGTTAAAAATATAAGCAGGTGAGAGTATGAATGCCAAGCATATGCAAGCGATTCGCGATGTGCTGAATGATTTGGAACCCAAGCAGAAAGCACTTCCCTATCTGGAATTAGACTCGATGATGCTCGCGCAGGTGGTTGAAGTCGCTAAGCGAGTTAGTCAGAACGACATTAATCCTACCCACATTCAGAACTGGGTAAGGCGCAAGTATCTTCCCAATCCGCAGAAGAAAAAATATAATCGTGAACAAGTCGCTAACGTTTTACTGATTAATGATTTACGCGATATCTTAGGACTGGAAGAGGTTTCTCGTTTGCTGGGTTATGTTAATGAAAGTCTTTTGGACACGTCAGATGACCGGATTAATCCCACCAAACTTTATCGGTATTACAGCGAAATTTTTGATCGGTCTCAGATAGACTGGCAGATATCCCTTCAGGGGTTAGAAAAGGAAGTCGAGGAAACGCTGGCTGGAGAGGATATGCCAGAGGAAGATCGGGAAAAAGTTGCAACAACACTTGTTATTCTAAATTTATTGGCAAGAGCCAATTTATATAAACAGATTGCCAAGCGGTGGTTAAAAACTTTGGACACATCGGACTAAAAATAGAAAAATAGAAAGTGAGAGTAAGAGAGTAAGAGTAAGTTCGCAGGCAGAAAGGAGAAGAGGGCGGTGCCGCAGGGTATTATTACTACACTGTTTGTGATGGGGATTGTTTTGTTAGCAATTGAGATATTCGTTATTCCCGGTTTCGGGGTGAGTGGAATTCTCGGAATTGCTGCCTTAATTACAGGAATCTTTTTGGCGACAGACTCATTACTGGAAGGGGCGCTCTTTACCTTGGGGGCGCTGATTGTTTTAGGGATTATCGTCTACTTAAGTTTTCGCTCACCACGGACGCGGCGCTTTTGGCAGAAGTTTTCTTTAAGCACACGCCAAACATCTAAGGGAGGTTATGTTGCTCCTAAACCTCAATATGAAGCGTACGTAGGACAAGTTGGGAAAGCACTGACGCAGTTGCGTCCGGCTGGCACCGGCGATTTTGCCGGCGTGCATTTAGATGTTGTTACCGAAGGGGGTTTTATAGGACCTGGGACTGAGATTAGAGTGATTCTGGTTGAAGGGACTCGGATTATTGTCAGGGAGGAAAAAACATTCGAAGGAGGTGGAGCTCGGTTACGGCCGAGCAATGAATGAATACATTAGTTTTAACGGTTTTCATAATCTTTCTGGCGTTTGTACTTTTGAGTGTGCTGCTTAGCTTTATTCCTGTCGGGCTTTGGATTTCAGCTTTAGCCGCGGGGGTTAATGTTGGGATCTTTAACTTGGTTGGTATGCGGTTACGCCGAGTGGTTCCGTCCAAAATTGTGAATCCTTTGATTAAAGCTCATAAAGCAGGTTTGGCAATTACTACAGATCAGCTGGAAGCGCACTATTTGGCAGGTGGAAACGTTGACAGAGTCGTTAATGCTTTGATTGCCGCAGAACGCGCAGCCATTCCGCTTCCGTTTGAACGGGCAGCCGCTATTGATCTGGCTGGCCGAGATGTCCTTCAAGCCGTACAAATGTCGGTTAATCCAAAAGTGATTGAAACTCCGGTTGTTTCAGCTGTGGCGCAAAATGGGATCGAACTTAGAGTCAAGGCCAAGGTAACCGTGCGGGCCAATATTGATCGATTGGTCGGTGGTGCCGGTGAAGAAACAATTATTGCCCGCGTTGGGGAAGGAATTGTCACTAGTATTGGATCTTCGGCATCCCATAAAGATGTCTTGGAAAAACCTGAGTTTATATCGCATACGGTCTTAGCTAAAGGATTGGATGCGGGGACAGCGTTTGAAATCTTATCCATTGATATGGCAGATGTCGATGTAGGTAAAAACATCGGAGCTCAGCTTCAGATGGATCAAGCCGAAGCGGATAAACGCATTGCCCAAGCTAAAGCAGAAGAACGGCGCGCAATGGCCGTTGCCAAAGAACAAGAAATGAAAGCATCGGTCCAGGAGATGCGGGCCAAGGTCGTCGAAGCGGAGGCAGAAGTCCCAAGAGCAATGGCTCAGGCTTTGCGGGAAGGAAAACTGGGCGTTATGGACTATTACAACATGCAAAATATTATAGCTGACACTCAGATGAGAGGCAACATTGCTCAGACGGGTAAAATGGAATCAGGCAATGATAGCTTAACGAAGAAGTAGGTGAGATCATGTCAGTTTTCACAGTTGTAATTATCGTTTGGGTTATTTTTCAGGTGATAGCTTCAGTTATAAAAAAGCAGGGCATGCTCCAAACGCCAGCGAAGCGCTCTGATGCCTTTAAACTGCCGGATGGTCGCTCGGTAAAAGATGTAATCCAAGGAATATCCCGTGGAACATGGCGAGAACAGCTAAAAAAGGCCATGGAAAATGGTCCTTATCAAGCGGGGGCCTTGGCAGCGACAAAACTTGAAGATTTTGAAGAAATCAAGGATTCATATGTTGAAACTGAAGTAGCTCCAGAAATCAAGGGAATCCCAGCAACCCAAGTGTCCCAAGGAATCCAAGGAAGAAATGAATATATTGCAACACTTGGACTAGAGGCAGATAAGACTACTGAAGGGAATCCAGGTGAAGAAATAACTAGTAGTAATTCCTGTGATTCAAGAGGTGTTCAGCTTGCTCTGACGGAAAGAAAACTCGTCCAAGGGGTTATATGGGCAGAAATTTTGGGAAAACCACACGGGTTGCGCCCCTTCAGCGGACCTCGATCATCAGCATAACAAATAATAAAATACCACGGGAATACCCCGTGGTATTTTATTATTTGTTATAGGAGGATAATGTCGGATAATTTCGATCAACTTTTGCCACACTAAGATTCAACAAACAAAGTGAGGTGAGGGTATGAGATTACAAATTAGACACTGGGGGATTACTCTAACTATTGGACTTATTCTCAGCATCGCCTTGTCCGGTATGGCGTATGCAGCTTTAGGGGATCGTTTGCTTGGCCGAGGGAGCAACGGTCCGGAAGTCAGACAGCTACAGAGTAAACTGGCACAGTTGGGCTATAGTGTGGGAACGATTGATGGCAAGTTCAGGTCGAAAACTGAGGCAGCAATACGGAAATTTCAACAGGACCACGGTTTAAGAGTCGACGGATTAGCTGGAACGCACACTATCAATGAATTAAAGCGTCTAACGAGTCAAAGCACGAATGCGTCAGGAAAGGCTGTGGGCTATAAAAACATTGACACAAGACTTTTAGCCCGCTGTGTCAATGCAGAGGCTCGTGGAGAACCTTTCCGAGGGCAAGTTGCGGTGGCTGCCGTGATCATGAATCGGATTACCGATCCAGCCTTCCCCAAAACAGTTGCGGATATCATCTATCAGCCTGAAGCTTTTTCCAGTGTAGATGATGGTCAAATAAATTTACCGCCTTCAGCATCTTCTCTGCGTGCGGTCCAAGAAGCGTTAAGCGGATCAGACCCTACGGGAGGAGCACTATTCTATTTTAATCCTGCCAAAACCAGAAATAGATACATTTGGTCACGACCAGAGATTAAACGAATCGGAAATCATATCTTTACGAAATAGGGGGACAGGTATGCATAGAAAATTTTGGATCGGAACTTTAGTGGCGGCTTTGTTGATTTCTCTGGGGTGGGGGGTTAATGAATATCGTCTGGAGGGAAAGTATCATCTCGTCGCAGAAAATAATAGTCACCGGGCTTTGACCGACTTTGCCAGTTATCTTGACCAGATGGAGAGCGATATGGCCAAAGGAAATGTAGCGAGTAGCCCCAACCAAAAGATTCTCTATTTGAGTCAAGTCTCAAGTAAAAGTGAGGCTGCGCTCAAGGATTTTGCTCAAATCCCAGCCGATCAGGTGGGCCTTAGTTATGTAAGTGAGTTTTTAACACAATCGGGTGATTTCACCAGAACATTGACCCAAAAACTCGCTGGTGGAGGAAAAATATCGACAGAAGAGGAGAAAACGCTCAATGACATGCATGAACGGCTCATGCCAGTTAATCAAAAGGTTCAAGATATAATGATGAGAATGGACACGGAAAATTTGGTTTGGACGGACCCTACCCCGTCGCTAGGGCAACGGCTAGGGTTTGGCAGAACAAAAATTGCAGAAGCGGCTGCGGATGGAACCGAAGTTCCCTTCAAATCTGTACGGTCCGGGTTGGACCAGTTGGATGCGAGTTTACAAAAGCTACCGCCATTTTCATATACCGGAGAATACGCCACGCGCGTTGTGCCCAAACCATTGGGACTCCCCTCAGGTGATGTAACTCGTGATCAGGCCCAAGGTGTGGCGCGGGAGTTTCTGAGTAAGGTGGGCTATCCATCGATAACGCCGGAATTTACAGGTGAGTCGCAGGGCGCTTTAGGCG
Source organism: Desulfosporosinus sp. (assembly GCA_031292055.1). Classification (GTDB taxonomy): domain Bacteria; phylum Bacillota; class Desulfitobacteriia; order Desulfitobacteriales; family Desulfitobacteriaceae; genus Desulfosporosinus. The sequence goes on along the minus strand of JARLHV010000134.1, from coordinate 24,428 downwards.
GATATATGTGGAAGTATAAAGAAGCCGATATAGAAGTTAGTCACCAGGGCGGAGTTGTAACCTTCTATCGGGATCAGCGTTCAATTGAACCTCAGGCACTGAGTAAGGAAGAAGCCGCAAGCAAAGCCCAGGCGATTTTGCAAGCGTTAGGCTGGCACTTGGTGTTAACTTCAAGTGAGGACTACGGCTCGTATATTCAGTTTGATGCCGTTGTTGAAAAAGACGGAGTCAGGATTTACCCGGATAAAGTACGACTGATGATTGCTTTGGACAATGGGCAGCTTGTTGGGTTGGATGCGGCACCGTATTATTCATTCCATCATTCGCGTACTTTCCCAGCGAAACTAACGATGACCCAAGTAGTAAAAAATTTGCGTCCAAATTTCAAGATTCTAGAAAGTCGCTTGGCAGTCATTGCTAAAAGCGGAAATCAAGAGGTCTATTGTTATGAGTTTCGCGGTCAATATCAGGGGGAGGAATATCTTCTCTACCTAAATGCTTCAACAGGAGCAGAGGAGAAGATCCAACGGATTATCAAGACCCCGCGCGGAGAATTTCTCCAGTAAAATAGAGTCAAACAAAAATTAGCGAGAGGGATAGGTCCCTCTCGCTGTTAACTATCCACAGTGCTTTTTTTTAGAGAATAAAGCAAAGTTACTTCATCGGAACGTTAACTGAACTTGCCAGGGACTTACTTCGATATTCCAATCACAAACCACCATTAAGGACGGTTAGTTTGGTGTATAAAATTAATTAAGGGTAAAAAAGGATTTCTCCAGAGTTAACGAGAATAGGCTCATTAAGCATATCATAGCATATCATCTCGCAGTTAATGCAATTCAGGCCTAGTCTTTGCGCAGGCCTTGGGTTATAATGAGAGAATTCTTTCGAAGAGTTTAGACGCCTCCTGAAAGGAGTAAACTATTGCAGAAAAAAGTGACCATTCATATCAATGGCAAACAGACGTATCCAGAAGGGCATGAAGACCAACAAGAATTAATCATTGAGGGAACGTATTACGAACGAAATGGTGTTTTCTATGTGGTATACAAAGAAGCCGGCAGTGAAAGTACAGGGCTTGAAGAGGTAACAACATTTTTAAGCATAAAAGAAGGGGCGGTTGTCTTAAACCGCAAGGGCGCAATCGATCTGTCTCAAGAGTTTAAAGAGGGTGTGCTCAATAGGAGTATTTACACCACTTGTTATGGAAAAATTTGGCTGAGCGTTATGCCCCGGCGGGTAGAGTGTGACTTGACAGTCCACGGGGGACGTATTAGTCTAGAATATAACCTTTTTATCGATGATAAGTTGGTCAGTTATAATTTGCTGTTGCTAAACATAAAGGAGGATCTTCCCCAATGAGTCTCTATGAGAACATAAAAACACGAGTTACAAATCAGTTGGTAGAAGCTGCAAATTCTGCGCAAGCGGCTGGAGAATTAAAGTTTGAGGAATTGCCGTATTTTGTTTTGGAAGAACCAAGAGAAAGACAACATGGAGATTTGGCAACAAATCTCGCTATGGTGTTGGCCAAACAAGCGAAACGTTCACCCCGGGAGATAGCCACCACGCTTATTAAACACTTGGACACGACCGGGACTTGGATAGAATCTTCTGAAATTGCTGGAGCGGGTTTTATTAACTTCCGCTTAAATCCGTTATGGCTTACGAATGTCATCGGCGAAGTGATAAATGCCGGAGGACTTTACGGCCAAGTTGATATTGGCAAGGGTCAAAAGATTCAGGTCGAATTTGTGAGCGCAAACCCTACGGGGCTATTACACATGGGCAATGCACGTGGAGCGGCACTTGGCGACAGCCTTGCTTCCTTACTTTCAGCGGCAGGGTATGAAGTCTCCCGTGAATTTTATATTAATGATACAGGGAACCAAATTCATAATTTCGCATTGTCCTTGGAAGCAAGGTATTTACAACAACTGGGCCAGGAAGCCCCTTTCCCAGAAGGAGGCTATCATGGCGAGGACTTAATCGATACGGTAAAAGGTCTTATCGTCAAAGTCGGAGACAAATATCTTGCAGTTGAACCGGAACTTCGACGTGAATTTTTGGTGCGGTATGCCTTGGACGAGAAAATGCGAGATATTCGAGAAACTCTTCAAGATTTTGGGGTCGAATATGATGTTTGGTTTAACGAACAATCCCTGCATGATTCGGGGGCCGTTCGCTCGACGATGGAGGAACTCGAAAAAAAAGGCTATATTTACGAAAAGGAAGGTGCGCTTTGGCTTAAATCCACTTTGCTTGGAGATGAAAAAGACGAAGTGGTGGTTAGAAGTAATGGAACGCCAACCTATTTTGCGGCAGATATTGCCTACCACCGCAACAAATTTGAGCGCGGTTTTAATCGGGTAATCAATATTTGGGGTTCCGACCACCATGGACATGTGGCTCGGTTAAAAGGGGCGATGTCCGCCTTAGGGTATGATCCGGATAATCTTCAAATTATTCTGATGCAGCTCGTGAGGCTTATCCAAAACGGTGAAGTGGTGAAAATGTCTAAACGTTCTGGGCAATATATCACCTTGCGTGAGTTGATGGATGAAGTTGGCAAGGATGCAGCGCGGTTTTTCTTTAATCTGCGGGACCCTGACTCTACAGTAGATTTTGACATGGATTTAGCAAGAGCTCAATCGTCGGATAACCCTGTTTATTATGTGCAATATGCGCATGCCCGTTTGTGTAGTATTTTGCGACAAGCCGAGGAACTTGGCGATGCTGGGGTACCCCCACTTGAAGAGGACTTAAACCGCCTGGATAGCTCGGAAGAACGAGATCTGCTCAAGAAAATGGCGGATTTGCCAAGCGAGATCATCGTCGCGGCACGTCTTATGGAGCCTCATCGCTTAGCTCGTTATGTGCTCGATCTGGCAGGTCTCTTCCATACCTTCTATAACAGCCAGCGCGTGCTTGTTGACGATGTGGGCTTGCGACGGGCTCGTTTGAGCCTAGTAAAAGCCGTGAAACAAATTATTAGCAATGTATTAGGTATATTAGGTGTGTCAGCTCCAGAAAGAATGTAGGCTGTGGAAATTTAAATTTATGTTTAAACAAACCACAAGCAGGAAATATTTAGGGGTGGGCCGAATATATTGATATTCAAAACGACGAAGGGCGGTGGAGTTTTGACCCACTCTTTAAGCAAAAAAGACAAGCCAACGGAAGCGGATATAGCTTATGAGGTTCTAAAAGCTCAAGGTAATCCTATGCATTATCATAACTTAATTGAAGAAGTACTAAAGCGCTTAGGGATTACTCAGGAGGCCATCCGGATTGCGGCGGCACTTACTCAGATCAATCTAGACACACGGTTTACTTTTCTCGGACGGGGTGAATGGGGCCTGAAAGTTTGGGAGGCTGCGAAAACTCCCAAGAAATTGCCGTCCATCTCCTTGATGAATAAAGCGTCTTCTGACGAAGAAGACAAGTCCGATTTAGAAGAGTTAGATGACGAGGTGTTGGATGATGATGCCTCAGAAACAGACGAAATTTTTGATGAGGCGGATGAAGGTAGGCGCGGAGAAAAATGGTAAAGGAAGTTCTTAGTCTTGACATCCTTTCTAAGTGTGGCTAAAATAGAGCAAGTGGGGTATAGAAAACTTGGCTTGTGCCAAGCCATCAGGCGTAGGTACAAGCCTTAATTGTAATTATGTCTCATGGCGAGAAAGATCCACGAAAACATAGTCTTACTGATTGGGAATATAAAGCTAGTGCGGCTCACGGACTAGCTTTATTTACGTGTTTTTTTGCAGAGGATAGTCCTGGGGATAGTTATCTACTGCTTGAGAATAGAGGAACTCGCTCGGTATACATTTAGGTCTGAAAGGAATGGTAAAGCGCATGACAAAATTTATTTTCGTAACGGGCGGCGTTGTGTCTTCTCTCGGAAAAGGAATCACGGCGGCTTCCCTTGGTTGTCTTCTGAAAAATAGGGGTCTTAAAGTGGCGATCCAAAAATTTGATCCCTATATCAATATTGATCCTGGGACGATGAGCCCCTATCAACATGGTGAAGTGTTCGTTACAGATGACGGGGCAGAGACGGACTTGGATTTGGGTCACTATGAGCGCTTTATTGATGTGCCGGTTTCGAAAAATAGTAATGTAACGACAGGGACGATTTACTGGTCAGTCATTCGTAAAGAACGTAAAGGGGATTATCTGGGAGGAACGGTGCAAGTCATTCCCCATATAACCAATGAAATTAAAGAACGAATTTACCGCGTGGCGCGGGAGACTCATCCGGACTTCGTAATTACTGAGATCGGTGGAACTGTCGGAGATATTGAATCTCTGCCCTTTCTCGAAGCAATCCGTCAGATGAAAAATGATATAGGGCGAGAGAATGTCATCTACATCCATGTCACTTTAGTTCCTTATTTACCCATGTCCGGAGAACTGAAAACTAAGCCTACGCAGCACTCTGTGAAAGAATTACGGGGAATCGGCATTCAGCCCACGATTATTGTCTGTCGCTCAGAGAAAGAGCTTTCCGGTGATATGAAGGAGAAGTTGGCCTTGCTCTGTGACGTTGAACTTGAAGCCGTCATTCAGTGCTTGGATGCGTCAAGCATTTACGAAGTCCCTTTGAAGCTTCAAGAAGAGGGACTTGATGATATTGTCCTGCGCCGCTCAGGCATTGAGGCTCCGCCGGCTGATATGACAGAGTGGAGAGCTATGGTGGAGAGGATTAAATCACCGACCCGGGAGACCGAGATTGCGATTGTCGGAAAATATGTCGAACTCCCGGACGCTTACCTGAGTGTTGCGGAAGCTTTACGATCAGCAGGAACAGAGCATGGGGCAAAAGTGAACGTGCGTTGGGTAAATTCAGAGCACATTGAAGAAGAAGGCGTTGAAAAGTACCTGACAGGCGTCGACGGAATCTTAGTCCCAGGAGGGTTTGGCAACCGCGGGATTGAGGGAAAGATCGAAGCGATTCGTTATGCGCGGGAACAAAAAATACCATTCTTGGGGATCTGCTTAGGGATGCAAACCGCTATCATAGAATTTGCCCGTCATGTCTGTGGTATGGAACGTGCCAACAGCACGGAATTTGATGCGGACACATCCTATCCGGTCATCGATATCCTCCCAGAACAAAAAGACATTGAAGAAAAAGGCGGTACCATGCGCTTAGGTATCTCACCGGCCAAGTTGGTGGAGGGAAGTCTGGCCTATCAAGCGTATCAAGACCAAGTTGTTTACGAACGCCATCGTCATCGCTATGAGGTCAATAACCAGTTCCGCGCTGAGCTCGAGGCAGCAGGGTTGAAGTTCTCCGGAGCATCATTGGATGGACGGCTGGTGGAAATAGCAGAATACCCGGATCATCCTTGGTTTGTGGCTTCCCAGTTCCATCCGGAATTTAAATCTCGTCCCAATCGGGCCCATCCGCTCTTCAGAGAGTTCATTAGAGCGGCACTGAAGTATCAAGCGGACTTGAAGGTTTTATAGCGCAAGTTGGGGCGCAAGTCAGGGACGGTTCTTGACTTGCACTTCCAGGCGTACCGTCTTACCGCTTGGGTTGCTTTTGTGGAGAGGGCAGTTTCTGCTTACGTAGAGACATCACGCTTGTGTGACATTGCGTCTTGGAGCTTAGAGCGGGGGAAATGTGCGCGGTACGAACCTCGCGTATAGGGTGTCTAAGGAGAGTTCTGCTAAACCTGGGATGAAGGGTTATGGCACGAACTCTTATGTTATATCAATGAGTGATTGATTAGAGGAGCAAAACCTTGGAAAGAATGCAAAAAGAAAGGGGATTGAACCGGTGGCCTATGTTGCAAGGTGGATCGACAAAAGTGAACATACACGCTTTAATGCTTTTTTGGCCAAGGATTCCAAAGGGCATGTGCTCCAGTCGTGGGAGTGGGGAGAAATTAAGAGTCGGACAGGATGGGTGCCCTGGCGGTTAATTATTGAAGAAAACGAAGAAATTGTGGCGGCGGCCTCTATTCTTGAACGCAAAATTCCGGTTGTAGGAATACCAATTTTTTACGCTTCACGCGGACCTATTGTCGATTGGAAAAATGTCGCGCTGGCAGATCTGGTCTTGGCAGAGATTCGCAAGTTGGCGAAAGTCCGAGGTGCCATTTTTCTCAAAATTGACCCGGATGTGCCGTCTTCAGAAAAAGAAGTAGAACCCTATTTACTTACCAAAGGATTTAGTTCTGCCGAGAGTGGGAAGGGCTTTGAAGGGGTTCAACCAAAGTATGTATTTCGTTTGGATATCTCTCCGGATGAGAAGTCGTTACTAGCTAATATGCAACAAAAAACACGCTACAATATTCGCCTTGCGCAGAAAAAAGGGGTTCAGATCCGGCGTGGGACGCGGGATGATTTGCCGGAATTTTATCGTGTCCTAACAGAAACGACAGAGCGCGACCACTTCTTGGTGCGAGCCTATTCTTATTATGAAGACCTTTATGATTCCCTGGTTCCGGTGGGCTTAGGAGAATTATTTATTGCCGAATATGAAGACAAAATCATCGCTGGAACTTTGGCATTTGTCTTGGGAGATAAAGCCTGGTATATCTATGGCGCTTCGTCGAATGCTCATCGCAATGTCATGCCCAACTACTTAATCCAGTGGGAAATGATCCGTTGGGCCAAGTCACTGGGCTGCACGCTCTATGACTTCCGAGGGGTCCCAGGGCACTTGACGGAAGATAACCCGCTTTATGGGCTTTATCGTTTTAAAAAGGGGTTCAACGGAGAGTATACAGAGTTTATCGGTGAGTGGGATGTAGTGTATCGTCCCATGATTTATTTTCTTTGGAACCATTTAGAGCCGATCTATTCAGAGGTTGTAAAGGGAATCATTGGCAAGATACGGCGAGCTCGGAGGGGATAACGTATGGCCGGAACCTGGATTGAAGTTGACCTGGATGCAATCATAGGGAACTATCATGAAGTTATAAAGCGTCTCCGCCCGGGCGCCCGATGTATGGCGGTGGTAAAAGCAGATGCCTATGGACTCGGCGCCATCGAGGTTGCGCGCGCCTTAGAAAGGGACGGATGTGAAGCGTTTGCAGTCACTAGGGTCGAAGAAGGACTAATCTTAAGAGAGCATGGAATCAAAGGTCTTATTCTAGTGTTAGGGCCTACCTCGCAGGAAGAATGGCCTGGGGCTATCGCTGCACAGTTACAGCTGACACTTTCGGAATTGTCCTCGATTGCGGAGCTGAATGAGGTTTGTGCAGAAAAAGAACAGCACCTTCCACAGCAGGTCCAGGTGCATCTTAAATTAGAGACGGGCATGGGACGAACCGGGTTCCAGTTTTCTGAAATGGAAGTGCTGGCAGTGGCTTTGGCCAAAGCTCCCCATCTTCAGGTTGTAGGAGTCTATACTCATTTTGCTCGGGCAGCTCAAAGAGATAGGAACTATACATCCGGGCAATATGAACGTTTTACGACCTTAACGGCTCAGCTTGAAGAGCTGGGAATTCGCCCGACCTGGAAACATGTTTGTAATAGTGCGGCGTTCCTTGATTACCCTGAATGGCATCATGATTTCGTGCGGATTGGGACATTGCTGATTGGGCATTATCCTGGGCCTGGTTTTAGAGAGAAATTGACGTTAAGCGACCCTTGGGTTGCTAAGAGCCAAATTGTTCATCTGCGCGAGGTTCCCAAAGGGACGAATGTTGGGTATCAAAGTATTTATCGCACTAAGGCCATAACACAGCTGGCGGTGCTCCCTGTGGGGTATGCGGATGGGTTTGGCTTAGCACCGCATTTTATGCCCCAGGGATGGATTGATTTCCTGAAGATTGTGTTTAAAAACTTGGCGGCTTTGTTTGGAATTTACCTTGGGCAAGAACAAGTAGAATTGAACGGTCGGAGGGTTCGTGTTGCCGGGAAAATTGGTATGCAGCTGACCGTAATCGAAGTAGGCATGCAGGAGTGCGCTTTGGGGGATGAGGTTCGGATTCCTTTGCGTCGGACTGGGGCAAATCCTCGAATTCCCAGGCAATATAAACAAGCTGGACAAATGGTATCAGAACGGATTATGAAAGAAGGAGTTTTAGCCGCTTATACAGAATGTTCACTTCAGGGAGAAACTTGAGTGAAAGGGATGTAGGAATGGCTAAAATTCTTGTAGTAGATGATCAACTTGGAGTCCGTCGCCTGCTCTTTGAGACCTTCAAGGAGGATCGCCATGAGGTTGAAATGGCTGCGAACGGGGTAGAAGCACTTGAGTTACTTAACACGTTTGGGCCAGATCTCATCTTGATGGATATGAAAATGCCCGGAATGAATGGTCTAGAAACCTTGGGGCAAATTCGTGCCTTAAACCGGAGCGTCGACGTGATTATGATGACGGCCTACGGTGATACTCAAAATATGGAACAAGCCAAGGATCTCGGTATTCTCTATTACTTGGGAAAACCTTTTGATTTATTTGAGTTAAGAGAAAGGGTGAGGGAGATATTGACGAGGAGATAGGCAGAGGGCATTAATACTTGTAATACATTTATTTTATGGGTTCGGGTTACCTATTCAGTACATACCTCTGACCCTGGATAATCTTTTTTTCTGGGTAGACAGTTTTGTCGGATAAATTGCCCGCTGCTGTATCAGTCATACACACTAGTAAACTTTTTTTGTTGGCAGAAAGGCAGGAAAATCTTCTTGCATGACGAAGTATATGCTGTAGGAAGAGGTGGGAATTATGATTCTAACGACAAATACAACGATCGCCATTCAGTGTTCTCAATGCGGGGAACTAGAATTTCATGCCCTCTCTCTCTTTGCATTTTCTCAGCGAGAACGGAAGAAACTGCTTTGTGGTTGCGGTCTTGAGCTTATGTCGGTAACCAGTCGGAACCGTCAGCAGTTTAATGTTACTTATGCATGCGCTTACTGTGGGGATACCCATTATTTGAGATTAAACCGCCGTGCCATTTGGGGGAAAGAGGTATTTCCACTTGTTTGCCCGGCCGTGGAAGCTTCGGTGGGGTATATCGGGCCTAAGCAGAAAGTCACTCAAGCCTGTCATGAGCGTGAAAAATCCATTGGGGAATTGGCAGTAGAGCTTGGTTATGAAGAAGAGTTCGAAAATCCTGAAGTGATGCTGCGCGTTTTGGAACATCTTCACTTTCTGGCCAAGCAAGGAGATTTAGGATGTGCCTGTGGAAATCATCAGCTATCCTTTGAATTGTTGCCGGATCATATCGAACTATATTGTGAATGCTGTGAAGCAGTGGGAGTCATTTACGCGGACTGTGCGGATAATGTCCGTCAGATTGAAGGTATAGATTCGATGTATTTGGAAGAAAATAAAACTTGGCTTATCAATAGTCCGCTTCGGGGCCAGCATATTTCAAAGACAAACGAGGAGGAAACAAAATGGCGTTAGTTTCAATGGTTGAGTTATTAGCCAAGGCACAGAAAGAACATTATGCGGTAGGGGCTTTTAACTGCAACAATATGGAGATTGTCCAGGCAATTGTGGCTGCAGCAGAGGCTGAAAAGGCACCAGTTATTATTCAAGCCAGTCAAGGTGCAATAAAATATGCAGGAATTGAATACATTTCTACTCTGACGAAACTAGCTGCCGAAAAAGCCTGCGTACCGATCGCCCTGCATCTTGACCATGGGACAAGTTTTGCCCAAGTTATGCAGTGCGCGCGCAACGGGTTTTCTTCGGTGATGATTGACGGATCGAAACACTCATTGGAAGATAATATCGCCTTGACTAACAAAGTAATTGAAGCAGTTCGGCCTTTAGGTATTTCTGTCGAGGGTGAGTTGGGTAAAATCGGTGGGACAGAAGATGATATTACTGTCAGTGACCGTGAAGCGTTGTTTACCGATCCGGCTGATGCAGAGCGTTTTGTTCAAGCGACAAAGGTGGATGCGTTAGCCATCGCCATCGGGACGGCTCACGGTCAATACATAGGGATCCCCAAACTTGATTTTGAACGCTTAACACAAATTCGGGAACGTATTTCAACGCCGATTGTTTTGCACGGATCGTCTGGAGTGCCGGATGAAGCGCTTCGGGAAGCGATTTCACGGGGTGTTTGTAAAGTTAACATTGACACCAATATCCGCGAAGCGTTTGTGAGGGCTGCCCGGCTTGTACTTGAGGAAAACCTCAAAGAAATTGACCCTCGTAAAATGTTAGGCCCTGCGCGGGAAGCTGCGACCGCGATAATCCGTGAGAAAATTCGAGTTTTTGGTAGCAATGGGAAGGCGTAAACTTTTAGAAAGAAGGCGACGTCATGCAGTTTTTTCTTGACTCTGCAAATATTGAAGAAATTAAACAAGCCTGGGATATGGGAGTAATTGCCGGACTAACGACGAACCCCAGTTTAGTGGCCAAGGAAGGAAAGGACTTCCACGAACTTCTTAAGACGGTGACAGGGATTGTTGATGGCCCTATCAGTGCGGAGGTTATCGCCCTCGATCATGAAGGAATGTTGCAGGAAGCGCATGTGTTAGCCGCAATTCATACGAATATCGTGATCAAAATTCCGATGACTGAAGCTGGCCTCAAAACAGTAAAAACATTAAATGCCGAGAAAATCAAGACGAACGTTACTCTCGTGTTTACAGCAAACCAAGCGTTGCTTGCTGCACGGGCGGGGGCAACCTATGTCAGCCCATTTTTGGGGCGACTGGATGATATCGGCGAAAATGGGCTAAATTTGTTGGCAGATATGTGTGAAATTTTCCAAGTGAATGATATCGAAACAGAAATTATTGCGGCTAGTATTAGAAACCCAGTGCATGTCACAGAAGCTGCCAAATTAGGGACAGATTATGCAACGGTCCCGTTTGGCGTCTTAAGGCAGCTATTCCGTCACCCTTTGACAGATGCGGGGATTGAGAAGTTTTTGGCGGATTGGAAGAAACTTTAAATAGTTATGTAACCTTGATTTTGGCATCTGCCTGTCTGAATTACAGATAAGCTGATGCCAACTTTTTGTGAATTTAAACATTTAATATGCTTGAAATCATTTTAGAAGTATGTCACACTAAGAGTATTAACAGTGAATGTGATAGCGTAATTCGAAATATGTTGCAATAATGATGTTTTTGTCTCTTATGAGAATGAAGACGATACGATGGATAATAAGGGATGAAAAAATTTAGGGGGCTTAAAATTGGAAAGAGAACTCACGATGGAATTTGCCAGAGTGACAGAGGCTGCAGCCTTGGCATCAGCGCGGTGGGTGGGGCTAGGGAATAAAGATGCGGCTGATAATGCTGCCGTTGAAGCAATGCGAGCAGTTTTTGATACAATTCATATGGATGGCACCGTGGTGATCGGAGAAGGAGAAATGGATGAGGCTCCGATGCTTTACATTGGAGAACGGGTTGGAAATGGAGAAAAGCCAGAATTGGACGTTGCCGTTGATCCGCTCGAAGGAACGAATAGTGTTGCCAAAGGGGTGGCGGGGGCGATTGCCGTTGTCGCGATTGCCCAAAAAGGCTGCCTGCTTCATGCTCCCGATATGTATATGGATAAGATTGCGGTAGGTCCTGCTGCTGCTGGACAGATTAGTTTGGATGCCACAGTGTTTGAAAACGTCTCAAAGGTGGCTAAAGCGTTAGGGAAAAGTATGGAAGACATGACGGTTGTGATTTTAGATCGCCCACGCCATCAGCAATTGATTCAAGATGTGCGCGCTTGCGGAGCTCGGATTCGTCTTATAACCGATGGGGATGTTTCTCCGGCGGTGGCCTGTGCGTTTGAAGATACCGGAGTGGATATGATGATGGGAGTTGGCGGAGCGCCGGAAGGTGTACTTGCCGCGGCAGCTTTACGTTGCATGGGGGGAGAAATGCAAGGTCGTCTTTGGCCAGAAAATGAAGAGGATGTTGCCCGCGCTAAAGCCCTGGGGATTGAGGATGTTCAAAAATTATTAATGATGGACGATTTGGTCAGCAGTGATGATGTCTTTTTTGCCGCGACCGGGATTACAGAAGGGCCGTTGCTGCGCGGGGTTACCTTTACCGCCAAAGGGGCATTGACCCATACCGTGGTTATTCGAGGAAAAACAGGGACGGTTCGCTTTATTGAAGCACGTCATTGTTTTGATAAAAAACCGAAATATGCCATGAAGGGCTGTTTCGATTCCCCACTTGCATAATGTATCCAAAGCTTGGATAAAATCTTTATTACTATCGCAAGCCAAATTTTTGAAAATTAGATCTTGACTAGTCGCTAAGATTTGTGCTAAAATAATAAGAGTTGACTGAAATTGTGTCTCGAACGGGTGCGGCAAAAGAGCGCCTCGATCCAAATGGGAAAGAAGGTGAAGACATGAAAGAAAAAATTCACCCGAAATACGAACAAACCACAGTGACATGTGCTTGCGGAGAAATCATTTCAACAGCAAGTACAAGAAAAGACATCAAAGTGGAAATTTGTTCGAAATGCCATCCCTTCTATACCGGGGTACAGCGGTTTGTCGACGTCGGCGGACGAGTTGATCGGTTTAAAAAGAAATATGGGATGTAAACAACGGCCTGCGGTCGTTGCTGGTGGAAAAGCAGAGCGCAAGCTCTGCTTTTTGCGTAAAAGGCAGTAGCGAAGCGCGATGTTCTAGGTTCGAGGTGCGAAATTTAACCATCGTGCCTCGAACCCAGAACATCGCGGTGCGAGCCTCGCTATAATAGAGGAGGAAGTAGTATGGGTAGACCAGTCCAATATGGCGGGCAAGCGGTTATAGAAGGGGTCATGATGCGAGGACCTCGTGAGAGTGCTATTGCGGTCAGACTACCTGAAGGCAGGATTGAGGTCACGTGTTTAGAACTTCATTCCTGGGCGAAAAAACCTATTTTTAAGTTGCCTTTGATTCGTGGGTTTGTAGCGCTTGTGGATTCACTGATTGTAGGAACGCGCGCCTTAACCTTTTCGGCCAATCGCTCGATGGGAGAGGAAGATGGCGAAGAAGAAGAACTTGGGTTTTGGGAATTAGCATTAACTATCGGGTTTGCCTTTGCCTTGGGTCTACTGCTTTTTGTCGGATTGCCAACTGGAATGGCTCACTTACTTAGAGGAAAGGTCACTGGAGTTATGTGGCAGAATCTTTTGGAGGGGGCAATCCGGCTCGTTGTTTTTTTCCTGTATATTTTGCTCATTTCCAAGCTCAAAGACATCCAGCGAGTCTTTCAATATCATGGTGCCGAGCATAAAGCAATTTTCACCTATGAAGCAGGGAAAGAACTCACCGTAGAAAATGCGCGTCCTTTTCCTAGGTTGCATCCGCGCTGCGGAACAAGTTTCCTCCTGATTGTGGTCGTTGTGAGCATCTTTGTGTTCGCTTTTGTAGGTTTGCATCCCTTGTGGTGGCGCTTACTTTCTCGAATGTTGCTTATGCCTTTCGTGGCAGGAATTGCTTATGAAATTCTTAAATTTTCTTCACGGCATTTGGAATCGCCTTGGCTTCGTTGGCTGATTGTCCCTGGCTTATTATTACAGAAATTAACCACACGGGAACCCGACGATGATCAATTAGAGGTTGCACTGGCTGCCTTAAAAGGAGTAATCGATTCCGGTCAGGAACTAACGTAAATTTTGAGGTGTGAAAAATGTTAGAGAAACTTTACGAAATTGAACGAAAATATGATGAATTTACAGAACTTCTTAGTGACCCGGAGATTCTAGCCAATCAGACGGAATGGCAGAAATATGCCAAAGCTCAGGCCGGTATGACGAACCTTGTCACGGCGTTTAGGGAGTATCAGGAGGTACTCCATGGCCTGGAGGATACAGAGAACCTACTCAAGGAAAAACTCGATTTGGACATGCAGGAGATGGCGGAGCAGGAGCGAGATGAATTGCGGAACGCTTCTCTGGAATTGGAAGCAAAGATGCGTGTCTTTCTCCTGCCCAAGGATGCCAATGACGAGAAAAATGTCATTATGGAAATTCGAGCTGGAGCAGGTGGTGACGAAGCGGCTCTGTTTGCTGGAGATCTTTATAAGATGTATACTCGCTATGCGGAAGGGCAAGGGTGGAAAACAGAAATTCTCAGTGCCAGTTATACAGATATTGGCGGTTATAAGGAAGTTATCTTTCTGGTGGAAGGATATGGAGCCTATAGCAAACTTAAGTTTGAAAGCGGTGTCCACCGAGTACAACGAATTCCATCAACTGAGTCAGGCGGGAGGATTCATACATCTACGGCCACGGTTGCTGTCCTTCCTGAAGCGGAAGAAGTAGAAGTCTCTATAAATCCTAATGACTTGCGCATTGATGTCTATTGTTCCAGTGGACCGGGCGGACAGTGTGTAAATACCACTCAATCGGCGGTGCGAATTACCCATCTGCCCACGGGAATAATAGCGTCTTGTCAAGATGAAAAATCTCAGCTTAAGAACAAAGAAAAAGCCTTGCGTGTTTTGCGTGCTCGCATACTGGAGAAAGCTCAAGATGAAGCAAGTGGCGAGCAAGCATCAGAACGTCGAAGCCAAGTGGGTACCGGTGATCGGAGTGAGCGGATTAGAACTTTTAACTTTCCTCAGGGTCGAGTTACCGATCATCGTATAGGCTTAACCTTACATCGCCTGGAGATGATCCTGGCAGGAGACTTAGAAGAGATCATCCAAGCCCTGATAACTTCAGACCAGGCAGAAAGACTAAAGGCTGAGATTGAGTAAAAGAAAATTAAGCAGTGGAAAAGTACTCCTTCTGAAAGGATGATTCTGTCCAGATGCCAAAGCGATATTCGATATTCAACCCCCTAACTACGAGTTTTGAATATCGAGTTAGGGGGTCTAAGTGATTTGAAGGTGCTAGAAGGAATGCGTTACGGCGAGGCGCAGCTCTTGGCAAAGGGTATAGATAATGCCCGCTTCGACGCAGACTTGTTACTGACCGAAGTTCTTGGTGTGACGCATCGAGACCGCCTCTATCTTGATCTTGATCGTAATTTGTCCAGGCAAGAGGAGCTGGACTATCAGAGGGTAATTCTTCGTCGTGCCAATCATGAGCCTCTCCAATATATTTTAAAGCGCCAGGAGTTTATGGGCCTTTCCTTCAACATTGATGAGCGGGTGCTTATTCCACGCGCGGACAGCGAGATTTTGGTCGAGAAATGGTTGGAGATAGTAAGACAGGCAGAAAGACAAGGACGGGACCAGTCAGTCAAAGTCGCCGATCTTTGTACCGGAAGTGGTGCTCTGGCAATTGCAATGGCGTATCATTATCCTAAGGCGGAGGTGGTTGGAACCGACCTTTCGCTCGACGCCTTAGAGGTTGCAAGACAAAATGCCGTACGTTTAGGTGTCTCCGTGCAGTGGCGTCAAGGAGACTTTATAACGCCTATCCTGAGTGAAGCTTGGGACTTTATCGTCACGAATCCCCCTTATGTTTCCACTGAGGACTATAGTCAGTGTGCTCCGGAGATTTTCCGTGAACCCGCTCTGGCATTTTTAGGAGGACAAGACGGTTTAGACTTCTATCGTCGTCTGTCCGAAGAAATACGACCGTTACTAAAGCCTCAGGGGAACGTACTTATGGAAATTGGTTGGAATCAGGCTGAAGCGGTCTGTGAAATTTTCCAACGCAAAGGTTTTAAAACCCAGGTTTTCCCGGATTTAGCGGGGCGAGACCGGGTGATCTTAGCGAGGTGAGCAGAGATGCAGACAAAAAGAAGTTATATTGATGGGGTCCAACCGGAAGCTGAACTACTAAAAGAAGGCGCTGAGTGGCTGCGAGCAGGGGAGTTAGTGGCCTTTCCAACCGAAACAGTCTATGGGTTAGGAGCCAACGCCCTGAATGATTTAGCTTGTGCCAAAATTTTTGAAGTAAAAGGCCGGCCTCAGGATAATCCCTTAATTGTCCATGTTTGCAACCGTGCTATGGCAAACCGTCTAGTTGAGGCTTGGACGCCGGTAGCAGAGCTTTGCGTTCAACATTTCTGGCCTGGTCCGTTGACTTTGGTCCTGCCGAAAACAGCCATTGTTTCCAATGTTGTCACAGCTGGACTGCCTAACGTGGCAATTCGCATGCCCAGTCATCCCGTTGCCCTCCGCCTTATCGAAGCAGCGGGACTTCCGATTGCCGCACCAAGCGCTAACCTCTCAGGGAAACCTAGTCCGACAAGCGGAAGTCATGTATGGCGTGATATGAAAGGCAAGATCCCACTGATCCTTGACGCCGGAGCTTGTCAAGTTGGAGTGGAATCGACGGTGCTTGATGTAAGCGGAGGAGTTCCCACCATCCTACGACCAGGTGGAATTTCCAAGGAACAGTTGGAGTCAATCTTAGGTGAGATTCAAGTGGACAACCCTTCGGAGTGTCAGGTTCCTAAAGCACCCGGCATGAAGTATAGGCATTATGCTCCACGTGGAGAGTTGATTCTGATGATCGGTTCGACTGAACGCATTGTACAGCGGATGGGTAACGAAATTCATAGAGGACATTCCCGCTTAAAAAAGGTTGGGGTTCTGTGTACGCTGGAGAGTGCGCCTTTTTTGCATAATCGACTTCCTGACCTCTTATTTGTTCTGGGCTCCAAAGAACATCTGGAAGAAGTCGCAAGTAATTTGTTTGAGGGCTTACGGCTGTGCGATGAGCGCGGAATGGATGTAATCTTGGCTGAAGGGGTTAAAGAAGGCGGTTTAGGGACAGCGATCATGAATCGTTTGCAGAAAGCAGCTGGGCAGAGGATTCAATACGTCCTTTAGGGGCACAATGATTGGGCCCTTACGAATAAATCCTTTCCTGTGCATATACTATAATTAGAACGGAGGGAAGGGTATTGAATTTTGCATGGCTTGTGGCAGTTGCAATTGCCCTGGGAGCAGACGCTTTTTCCTTGTCCCTGGCGATTGGCCTGGCGGGAATTAAGAAGCGGATGATGGTGCGTTTGTCATTGGTGGTGGCTGTTTTTCATGTGATTATGCCACTGGGTGGGATGATACTAGGGGAGGCACTAGGATCAATTCTCGGCCGTTTTGCAAGTCTGATCGGGGCTGTGGTCTTGATTGGATTGGGCGGAAGGATGCTTTACAAGCTTTATCGGCCTAGTACTGAACATTTTCCTTTTAGTGGAGCCAAGGATGCCCTTATGCATAAAAAACTATCGACCGATAGTTCCCTCAATGGTTTCGGAATTTATGCGTTTGCGCTCAGTGTAAGTTTAGATGCCTTAAGTGTCGGATTCTCACTGGGAACGATCAAGACCGATATTTTTATAACAGTTACGATCATAGGCGCGACCGCTGGGCTAATGACCGCGCTGGGCTTGGTTTTGGGACGGGTGTTGGGAACCTGGTTAGGAGATAGGGCTGAACTGCTTGGTGGGCTGGCGTTGTTATTGATCGGAGTTAGATTGCTATTCTGAGTGGTTAAGGTGAGGGGATAAGATGGGTTTAAAAATTTTGTTCATTTGCACAGGGAACACATGTCGCAGTCCAATGGCAGAGGGGTTGGCCCGGGTGATGTTCGGGGATGCAGTTCAAGTTAGTTCGGCGGGGATGGAAGCGTGGGAAGGGGCGGAAGCCAGTTCCTATGCGCTAGAGGTTCTAAAAGAGCAAAACGTGGACTTATCTCGGCACCGTTCCAGAAAGATCAGGGCCGAGCTATTAGCAGAAGCGGATTGGATTATCCCGATGACCCAAGCACAAGCAAAAATTTTGAGTGAAAATTTCCCTCAATATGTACATAAAACGAGATGTTTAGGTGACTGGGGAGAACAAAAGCGTGATGTTCATGACCCTTGGAGCGGTTCGCTGGAAGTTTATCGTCAGACCGCTCAGGAAATTGGCGAATTGCTCAGCGCGGTAAAAACTCACCTGTTATAACAGAAGTCAGAAGAAAAGCTCGTTGACTACGTTCAGAGATAAGTCGTTGGAGGTACAATCCCTGAGGGAAAAGTATAAGATTGGTGAAAGGTGTCTACACTAGCGGCGTAAAACGTCGCTCTATTTTGTATTTGTGCAGGAATTTTGTTACTATCTGTAGAACTTGAATATAGAGAAATGATGGAGGGATAAACGTGAGAATTGTGTTGGGATCCGATCACGGTGGTTACGAGCTCAAGGAAGCTATTCGTACGCACTTAGAAGAACAGGGAGTTGAAGTCCAAGATTTAGGGACTCACTCGACCAACTCAGTGGATTATCCCGAGTATGGTTTTGCAGTAGGTAATGCAGTCGTAAGAGGTGAAGCTGACTTGGGGATCGCTATCTGTGGCACAGGGCAGGGGATAGCCATGGCCGCGAATAAGATCCGAGGCATCCGTGCTGCGCTCTGCACAGAGACATTTTCGGCACGGATGGCGAGAGAACATAATAATGCCAATGTTTTAACTTTGGGCGGTCGAGTGACTGGGGTTGGGCTTGCTCTCGACATTGTGGACATCTTTTTGAAAACGGAGTTTGCCGGGGGCAGGCATGCCCGCCGCGTGAATTTAATTTCTGAGATTGAATGCGGCGAAAAAGTATCGACGGAGAGGCGGAATACTTCTCGTGGATAAAATGTTTGCAGATAAATTGCTGGAGATGGCCAAAGTTTGGGACGATGTACTCAATGCTTTTTTCATGAAGTCTAATTTGCACTCGCGGCAGATCCTAGTTTTGGGGTGTAGCACCAGCGAGGTTATTGGTCAACAGATTGGGCAGGGAAGTAGTATTGAAGTTGCCGAGATGTTGCTGCCACCTTTGCTGGAACGGGTTCATCAGCAAGGAATCTTTTTAGCAGTGCAAGGATGTGAACATATCAATCGGGCGTTGGTTGTGGAAAAAGCTTGCGCAGATCATTATGGATTAGAGGAAGTCACGGTGCTGCCAGCGCTCCATGCCGGAGGTGCGATGTCCGTCAAGGCGTGGCAGAATTTTGCAGCTCCGATCATGGTAGAGAGAATTCAAGCGCATGCTGGAATTGATATCGGTGATACATTTATAGGCATGCATCTTCGGCCAGTTGCAATACCAATACGCTTACATGTGAAAGAATTAGGGGAAGCCCACATGACTCTGGCCTACACCCGTCCACGCCTTATTGGCGGGCCTCGGGCTATGTACGACGGGGAAAGGGCATGACCGTGCCCAACAATACAACGGGGAGAGGCACAATGCTTCGTGCTCTCCTTAAAGGAGTGGAATGAAATGGATTATATTGAGCAATGGGTAAAACTCCAGGACCCAGAGGTCGCGAAAGCCATTGAACAAGAAGAGAACCGTCAGAGAAATACTATTGAGCTGATTGCCTCTGAGAACTTTGTTAGCCGGGCAGTGATGGCAGCGCAAGGATCTGTTTTGACCAATAAGTATGCCGAAGGGTATCCGGGCAAACGTTATTATGGCGGATGCGAGTATGTCGATGTCGTTGAAGACTTGGCTCGTAAGAGAATTATAAAACTTTTTGGCGCTGAACATGCCAATGTCCAACCCCATTCCGGCTCTCAGGCCAATATGGCAGTCTATTTTGCGATGTTAAAACCAGGGGACACGGTGCTTGGGATGAATCTATCCCACGGGGGTCACTTGACCCATGGGAGTCCGGTGAATATTTCCGGAGTTTATTTTAACTTTGTTTCTTACGGTGTCGACTCAGAAACAGAATGCCTTGACTATGAGCAGGTTCGGCAGTTAGCGCTTCAACATCAGCCTAAGATGATTGTTGCTGGGGCAAGTGCTTATCCCAGGATTATCGACTTTGCTAAATTACGTGAAATTGCGGATGAAGTGAATGCTTATCTGATGGTAGATATGGCACACATCGCTGGGCTTGTGGCCGCAGGATTGCACCCCTCGCCTGTCCCGCATGCACACTTCGTAACCACCACTACCCACAAGACATTAAGAGGGCCACGTGGCGGCTTAATTCTCTGTAAAGCTGAGCACGCACAGGCGATTGACAAGGCTATTTTTCCGGGAATTCAGGGGGGACCGCTGATGCATGTTATTGCAGCGAAAGCAATTGCTTTTGGTGAAGCCCTTCAGCCGGATTTTAAGATGTACCAAATGCGAATTGTTGAAAATGCTAAAGCTTTGGCTCAGGCACTGGTAGACCGAGGATTCCGACTTGTATCGGGAGGAACGGACAACCACCTTATTCTTGTGGATGTACGGAGCAAAGAGGTAACCGGGAAAGAAGCGGAAATAATCCTGGACGAAGTGGGCATAACTGTAAACAAGAACACCATTCCCTTTGATACGGCAAGCCCTTATATTACGAGTGGAATTCGCGTGGGGACACCGGCTGTCACGACACGCGGCATGAATCAAAAGGAGATGCAGCAGATCGCGGAGGCGATGGACCTTGCCTTGACCTCACATCATGCAGCTGATAAACTGGCGAAAGCACGGGAAATTGTCAGAGCACTATGTGCTCAGTATCCCCTATATGCAAATTTAGATTAGGAGTTGAGTCCTGAACCATGGCAAAGCTTCAAGTTCTTGATCACCCTCTGATTCAACACAAGTTGTCTCTTATTCGCGATGAACAGACTGGCTCCAAGGAATTTAGAGAACTAGTAGAGGAAGTCGCGATGTTGATGGCCTATGAGGTAACCCGTGATTTTCCTCTTCAGGAAATTGAAGTTAAAACACCAGTAGCACTGGCAAAAGCCCATGTGCTTGCCGGGCGAAAAGTCGGTTTGGTTCCGATTTTACGTGCCGGGTTAGGAATGGTGGATGGAATGCTCCGCTTGATTCCGGCGGCAAAAGTTGGACATGTTGGTCTTTATCGGGATCCCGAGACCTTATTACCCGTGGAGTATTATTGTAAGCTGCCCAATGATGTTAAAGAACGTGATCTTATTGTTATTGACCCCATGTTGGCAACGGGTGGCTCAGCATCTGCAGCTATTACGTTCTTAAAAGATCGTGGCGCTAAAAACATTAAACTAATGTGTCTGATTGCAGCTCCAGAAGGAATTAAAACTGTGCAAAACGCACATACTGATGTTGATATATTTGTCGCAGCAGTGGATGAGCGCTTAAACGAGCACGGATATATTGTACCGGGACTCGGTGACGCAGGTGACCGACTGTTTGGGACAAAATGATGACACAGGGAAAACGTCCAAGTTGGGATAATTATTTTATGCAAATGGCACAAGTGGTAGCCGGACGATCAACTTGTCTGCGTCGGCAGGTTGGAGCTGTAATGGTCAAGGATAAGCAAATTTTAACTACAGGGTACAATGGGAGTCCTTCTGGACTCCTGCATTGTGATGTAGTCGGTTGTTTACGGCAGAGCTTAAACGTCCCTTCAGGGGAACGTCATGAGATCTGCCGTGCAGTTCATGCCGAGCAGAACGCACTGGTACAGGCGGCGAAGCATGGGGTAATGATTGACGGTGCGGATCTTTATTCGACCCATCAGCCCTGTGTACTGTGTGTTAAATTGATGATTAACGCTGGGATAAGGCGTGTGGTCTATAGGCATTCCTATCCTGATCAGCTGGCTGTGGCAATGGCAAGAGAAGCAGGATTAGAGTTGGTACAACTTGCGGAAGAGAAGCCATAATTAGCGAAGTGTGAGGCTCGATGCGCGAAGTGCGATACATAAACTTTTGAGCCTCGAGCCTCGATTTTGCCCTTCCTATCAAACAATTGACATTCAATTGAAGGGAGCGAAAAGGTGATTAATCGGAAAAAAGTGATGGTTGTGTTTGGCACACGCCCGGAGGCTATAAAAATGGCTCCAGTGATTCGAGCGCTTCGACAGAAAGATTCAATCCTCTGTCAGGTTGCAGTGACAGCGCAGCACCGTGAGATGCTAGATCAGGTTTTGAAGTTATTTAAAATAATACCTGATTTTGATTTAAACCTCATGAGGCAGGGACAAACGTTAACAGAAATCACAACCCGAGCACTCAACGGCCTCAAAGAAGTTTTCCAACGTGAACTTCCTGATCTCATACTAGTACACGGGGACACAACAACCACGTTTGTGGCTGCACTTGCCGCTTTTTATGCGCAGATTCCGGTTGGACATGTGGAAGCTGGGCTGCGCACAGGAAATAAGTATTCGCCCTTTCCTGAAGAGATGAATCGCAAACTGGCAACCGTCCTAACGGATTTTCATTTCGCCCCTACGGAAACTGCTGAGAGAAATCTTCTGTTGGAAGGGATTGCAGCAGAGAAGATCTTTATAACCGGCAATACAGTGATCGATGCCTTGTTAGCTACGGTGAAACCAGAGTACAGTTTTCTTGATCCTCACATCCAAACAATCCTCAAACAGGGAGAAAAATCACGCATGATTCTGGTCACGACGCATCGCCGGGAAAATCTTGGCGAACCGATGCGTCAAATTTACCAAGCGTTGCAAAGTACGCTGGAGCTATTCCCGGATACATACATTATTTTTCCAGTACATAAAAATCCTAAGGTTCGGAAAGTAGTTACTGAAGTTCTTGGATCCCATCCCAGGGTCAATCTTGTCGAGCCAATGGACTATGAACCATTTGTAAATTTGATGGCACGGTCGCATTTGATCTTGACAGACTCGGGAGGAATTCAGGAGGAAGCTCCTTCCCTGGGAATACCGGTGTTAGTTGTGCGGGATACTACGGAACGCCCGGAAGCTGTGCTGGCAGGGACGGTCTCGCTCGTGGGGACCGAGTACGAAAGTGTATTTTCGAAATTGAAGTGCCTGCTTAGTGATCAAAACGCCTATCAAAAAATGTCAATGGCTTCCAATCCCTATGGAGATGGATGCGCAGCTGAGCGAATTGCGAAGATTATAGAAGGAAAATAAGCGTGGAGATAAAATTAAATAATGCTCTACTAGAGTGTACAAAGGTATGATATAGTGTGTTAAAATATCAAATATGCATGAAAATATGCAATGTGTTAATCTGATAAACATGCGTTTAGAATGTTAAATTGTTGTAAAAAAATATAAATCCAGAATTGTCAGTTTTAATGATGGCAAGAGCAGGAGTTTTGAGTTGCTTAGCGAATACATTAACCATTAGTACATAGAGAAAAGGACTAAATGATGATGGCAAGGCAGCAAAAAGGATGGCAAAAAGCGTTTGCGGTCGGTTCCAGTATTTCGACATCGCTAGCAGGGTTAGTCGGAGGGGGATTCCTATTGGGTCGTTATTTGGATGAACTATGGGGAACTCAACCTTGGTTGACCATAAGTTTAATATTAAGTGGTTTAGTACTCGGAGGGAGTTACTTAGTGATCACTCTAAAAAATCTTGGGGCATCCGATGATTAGAAGCAGCTTTATAGTCTTGTTCGGTGGAACCGCCTGCATATTGTTCGTGGTGGCTTTAACGGGTCATCAGGCTTATCTTGGCAGTTTAGTTGGATACTGGGTAGGGTTCGCTTACACAGTATGGATTTATCATGAGACACAGCGTTGCACTGAACTTGATATTTATTTGGCACTCAGACGGATGCGTCGCAGTCTTATGGCCCGGTTGGGCATGGTTACCCTCGTTGTAGTCGCAGTGGCTCGCTTTCACACGTATTGGCTTTTTAGTTTAGCTTTAGGGATTGCTACAGGGGTGATTGTATCTTTCATCACCGTTGCAATACATAGACTTCATGGAGAAAGGGGTGATAAAAGAAGTGCATGAAGAACTAGTTTTATGGCATTTTGGGAGCATGACCTTTCATGCAAGAACCTTGATGATGACTTGGATTACAATGTTCTTGGTTATCGTGTTCTGCTTAAATGGGGTTCGTAATTTAACGACTGGCAAACCTGGTAAAATGCAGAACGTTATGGAATGGATCGTCGATTTCGTTACGAACCTTGTGGGCGACAATATGGGCCTGGAAAAGGGGCGCCCAATTTTAGGGTATTTGCTCACGCTGATCGTGTTTGTGTTCTTTTCCAATATGCTCGGTCTTATCCCAAACTTTACGTTTAATTTGTTTGAAATTTTCCACATAGACTTTGCCCAGTTAAACAAGGTTTTCGAAGGGCCGGTTTTGTCGTCACCTACAGCGGATATCAATGTTACAATGGCTTTGGCGATTTTAACTATTATTATGGTCATCGGCTTAGGGGTTAAGCATAAAGGACTCCATTATTTCCATCATTTCGTTGAGCCTTTTAAGGTGTTTGCAATCATTCACGTCATTGACATGCTTTCGAAGCCAATGACACTGGCCTTTCGTTTATTTGGGAATATTTTTGCTGGTGAAATTCTCATCAAAGTTATTCTTATGCTTCCGGGAAAATCGGTTCTGGCTGGAATTCCTCCCATGGTAGTTTGGCTGGCCTTTAGTATTTTTATCGGAGCTATCCAATCCTATGTGTTCACGGTGTTAACAACGGCTTATATATCACAAGCCGTCTCATCAGACCATTGATACTTCGTTACACAAGTTAGTTTTCAGTGATGCTTGATGCTCGCTGAGGGAATAATACTTACAATCTAGTGCAAATAAGAAAGGAGGAAATCCTAATGGACGTATCTGCTGCAGCTGCGTTAGGTGCAGGACTTGCTGCTGGATTAGCAGCCCTT
>JARLHV010000133.1 GCA_031292055.1 Desulfosporosinus sp. | reverse complement strand
CAGCCGGGACCTTGACAGTCAAGGATTTCCCAGCCCCGACTTGCGCCACCTGTCATATGTCAGCATTTGGCAGTGTTCAAGGAACCCACGATGTAGGCCTACGTCTTAACTGGAACCTAACTCCTGAAACCGCCTCGGTGCGTAACGATGGAGCATCTCATCAGCAAACGATGAATGCAGTCTGCCTCAATTGTCACGCCCAACCGTTTATCGATGATGTGATGAGTAAAGCGGACAAAACGATTGACTTAACGAATCAAAACGTCAAAAAGGGAAAAGCGATTGTTCAAGACCTACGAGATACAGGCTTACTTGGGACCAAACCGTTCGGAACTCCCTTAGATTTCCTCTACTTCGAACTCTGGCACCACGAAGGCCGCAGAGCACGGTTCGGAGCCGTCATGGGAGGCGCAGACTATGTGAACTGGAATGGAATTTATGAGCAACAAAAGGCTCTAGTAGAAATGCAGTCTCAAGCCGATGCTTTGAAAGCAAAGCACTAGGAGGATTTTAGATATGATCGATCGGCTCAACAAATTAACCACGACCTATAAAACGTCGTTTTTGCTAGGAACGATGGGCTTTAATTTCCTCCTGACCGGAGTCGATGTCTTGATGGCGCACTCTCAAAACAACTTCTTTCGTTGGGAACTGATTCCCTTGATTTTTAGCCCCCTGGCGGTTTTGGCGATTCTTGCTCGTCTCATCTTCCCAACCAATACCGTGGTAAAAAGATCCTTTCAGACCGTGATGTGGTTAGGTGTTTTGGTTGGCGTGGCAGGTACTTTTTTCCACTTAACTGGAAACGCCACCTCCAGCTCGGAAAGTTATTATCGCCTCCTGATTGAGGGTTCTCCCGTCGCTGCTCCGATTGCCTTTGCGGGGATCTCCAGCTTTGCCTTGGTTAGTGAGCATTACAGAGGAACAACCCGACGTTCTAAATTACTGACCTTGGTCGGTCTTGGTTTCTTGGGCGCGGTTGTGGCAGCATTTTTAGACCATGCCCGCCTTGGTTTTATACCAAGCTACACTCTAATTCCTATAGTTTCGGGCACGCTTGCCATAATGTCCTGTTTCTATTTAAATAATCAAGCCGACCGCATGGAAACTAATATTTACCTATCCATTCTGTTACTTAACCTATTGGTGGGTATATTGGGATTTGGATTTCATGTCTTGGGTGATTTAGCTGGAACTCAGAGCATCAACTGGGCTAGATTTTTGTATCGCAATCCCTTGCTTGGGCCCCTTCTCTTTTGTAATCTTTCTCTTTTGGGTGGATTAAGTATATTGCCCGATGCGGCTGTTATGATTGAAGAGAATCAACGAGAAGAAACTATGGTCATTAGCTCGACTTGATACGACTCATGCAGTATTGGAACAAATTACTCACCTCATATAGATGTTGGGCAACTAAAGATCGTCCAAAACATTTCAAGCATTATAGTGTGATTCTAATCACAGTATTACACTCAGATTTAATGTCAACTAAGCTAAATCAACTTGAGCGAAGAAAAACATTTAGGGGGAAACATTAATGAGTATGTTTTGTTATCAATGTCAAGAAACCGCCAAAGGGACCGGATGCACGATTAAAGGGGTATGCGGGAAAACCGAAAATGTTGCCCATTTGCAGGACCTTTTGATCTACACCTTAAAAGGGATTTCCGTTTTTGCGGTTCAAGCTCACGAACTGAGTATTGTCCGTCCGGCGATCGATAAATTCATCATGAAAAGTCTCTTTAGTACAATTACAAATGCTAATTTTGATAAAAAACGGTTTGTAGAACGAATCCAAACAGGCCTTTCTTTACGTGAAGAGCTCAAACAAGACGTCCTCAATGCGGGCGGCACGATTCCCGCCAACCTCCACGATGCAGCAAATTTTACAACTCCGGTTGCTGAGTTTGAAGTAAAAGGCGCACTCGTAGGCGTCTTAGCGACAGAAAATGAAGATGTACGGTCACTCAGAGAGTTACTCATCTATGGTCTCAAGGGGATTGCTGCTTAGGCTGAGCATGCTTATACACTTGAATATAAAGAAGCAGGTATTTTCGCTTTCATAGAAAAAGCTTTGGCTGCCACACTCGATGACACACTCGCCGCAGCGGACCTCGTTGCCTTAGTTTTAGAAGCCGGAAAATTCGGGGTTGATGTGATGGCCCTTCTGGATAAGGCCAACACCACAACCTACGGTAACCCGGAACTTAGTAAAGTAAACCTCGGTGTCAGAACGAACCCCGCCATCCTGATCAGCGGTCACGATCTGAAGGACCTTGAAGAATTACTCATCCAAACGCAGGGGACTGGTGTAGATGTCTATACTCATGGAGAAATGCTCCCAGCTCACTACTAACCTGCTTTTAAGAAATATCCCAATTTCGTCGGGAACTACGGCAACGCTTGGCATAAACAACTCCAAGAATTTGAGTCCTTTAACGGTCCGATCTTCTTAACGACGAACTGCCTTGTTCCACCGAAAGATTCCTACAAGGATCGCGTCTACACCACCGGTGTAGTCGGCTTTGAAGGGTTAAAGCACATCACTGACCGCGTAGACGGCAAAGTGAAGGATTTCTCCGAGCTCATCGCCCATGCCAAGAGCTGCCCTGCACCGACGGAAATCGAGAAGGGTGAGATTGTCGGAGGATTTGCTCACAATCAAGTCATGGCCCTAGCGGATAAAGTCATCGATGCTGTAAAAACCGGAGCGATTAAGCGTTTCTTCGTCATGGCTGGTTGTGACGGACGGATGAAGAGCCGTGAGTATTATGCCAACTTCGCGAAAGCACTGCCGCAAGACACCGTCATCCTAACAGCAGGGTGCGCCAAATATCAGTATAATAAACTTAACCTAGGGGACATCGGCGGAATCCCGAGAGTCCTAGATGCCGGACAATGCAACGACTCTTATTCCTTAGCAGTGATCGCTTTGAAATTAAAAGAAGTTTTTGGCCTCGACGACATCAATCAACTTCCGATCTCTTACAATATCGCTTGGTACGAGCAAAAAGCGGTAATCGTCTTACTGGCCTTACTCTATCTGGGAGTGAAAAATATTCACTTAGGCCCCACGCTTCCAGGGTTCTTGTCCCCTAATGTTGTCAAAGTTTTGGCTGATAACTTCGGCATTGATGGTATCAGCAACGTAGAAGACGATCTTAAAATGTTTTTGGCTTAATATTCAGTGTGAAAATAGAGGTTTAAGATGTGATCACCTTGTTTGCAAGTCATGAAAAGGGAGGTGAAATCAGAATGACAGCGATCGAAGAACTAAAAGCAGAACACCAAGCTGTCCTTTTGACGATTAGCATTTCGGACCAAATCACGAGCAAACTGCGAACCGGCCAAGCTATCGATTTAAGTCACTTGGACCAAATTCTTGAATTCCTTCAGGTTTTTATCGACAAATGCCACCATGGTAAGGAGGAAAAAGTTCTTTTTCCCGCCATGGAAGAGGCTGGTATTCCACGGCAGGGTGGTCCAATCGGTGTAATATACTATGAACACGAACAGGGACGCAGTTTTGTTCAAGGCTTAAGACGTGGAGTTGAAGGCTATCGAGCCGGTAAGGAAAATGCAATTGCCGAAATCACTGATAATGCCCAAAACTATGGTCGACTTCTAGCTAAGCACATTGACAAAGAAAATAATGTCCTCTAAGTGATGGCTGAGCGCGTATTATCTGCTGACAAAATGGCTGAAATTTTTAAAGCATTTACTGAAATTGAGGAAATTGAAATTGGTCCGAATAAACATGAAGAATTTTACGCTTCTCTACATGCTTTAAAAGATGTTTATCTAGCTTAGTTGAAAATATTGCTGTTTCCAAAATTACTACGGTAACAGATCGGTAACAGTCATTTAAAATAACTCCTCAATTTTCGCTCTGTGAAAGTTGAGGAGTTATTAAATAACAAACTTAAATTATAGTCAGTATTAATTCTTTGCTGAAAAGATTAGTAGTTCACCATTACTTAGCACTCTTTAATTCCGGAGTTAAATAAATGTCAACAGCATGTCCTGTGTCCCTATGGCATTCCAAACAAGATTGTGTCTTTTTAATTGTTTCATAATGATTTACTTTAGGCGTATTACTTAACCTGATAGTATTGGGAAAAGACTTGTTATCACCCAAATGACATTCAATACAATTATTGTCAGACATAACTGCGCTAGTAGGAATCGTATAATCTCCATAAAAATGTTGAAACACATAATTTAATCCTCTAGCCTTAGCATGAAACTTGCCTAGTTCACCACGAGGCTGATGGCATTCAAGGCAATTGATAGTTTTATGTATAGAGGTTTTCCATGATGTTACATATTTATTTATCTCATGACATTTACCACAAAACGAAGGACCCGATGTCGCAACATAACCGATTTGAAATAAAACATAAAAACCGATCACAAAAATTCCAATTCCTAATATAATCTTCTTCCACACTTTCAAAGCCCCCTTAACGATCATTTTTATGGTTCCTGTTAAGGCCTCAATCGGAGAATTGAACATTACAGTCGACCCCTTTAGTTGCTCAACATCCCATTAAGTTATTAGTTCCCTTCGGGCAAATTGTAATACGGGGAAATTATCTTAAGTTATGGATAAATCATAAAATAATTGAAATTAATGATAAGGGTCTGTTAAAAGATACAAAGGCTAAATCGCTGCTATTGTATAGTTTCGGGTCTAACCGTATAAACTGAGGCTGATATGACTTTTTCATAATTACGTGCCTAAAAATACGTGGAGATGTGTTTTGTGTCACACTTCGTGAGTGTCGCCAGTGTTATACTAATTCCATAAAGAAGGAGGTCATATAAATGGCAGACGTAAAAAAGCCGGCTCCTGAATTGGAGTGTGCTCATTGTGGAACAACCAGTGAATTAACCCCTGTATTGACTTATGTCCATCAAGGTGAAGAGAACCATGTATGTACGCATTGTTTACCAATGCTCATACATGGTTAGGAGATGCGATCCGTATGCGTTTTACATTAGATATGAAATTAAAAGATGTGATGGAAGCTAATCCGAAGACGGCTGAAGCAATGCAGGAACT
>JARLHV010000132.1 GCA_031292055.1 Desulfosporosinus sp. | reverse complement strand
GCTTTCAGCAATAGGTCTTTCAGAAGACTTAAGTCTTTATAAGGACTTCCAGTCCGCACTTTTTAAACGGCTTCAGCCGTAATCGCGACTTCCAGTCGCAATCGTGAACCCCTGTACTTCAGTGCAGGGTCGTTCAGTTCCCAGAGCTTTTTTTCAATCTGACGTGTATCGAGGGTCTCTTTTAAATAATCAAGTCCCTTTTGTTCGAGTTCCGTCATAATAAGTTGACCTTCTGCTTGTTCATCTTTTGGAAGACTCTTTAAGTAATCTGCGATTAAG
This sequence comes from Desulfosporosinus sp., assembly GCA_031292055.1. GTDB lineage: Bacteria > Bacillota > Desulfitobacteriia > Desulfitobacteriales > Desulfitobacteriaceae > Desulfosporosinus. The sequence goes on along the minus strand of JARLHV010000132.1, from coordinate 33,152 downwards.
TCTTTTCCTCCCATCGTGGTGTAACGGTAAACATTCATATTTTGGCCCCTTGTTTTGAATATCATACATCATGTTTGATGTTTTAGTCTTAATCTCATTATAAATCATATTTGATGTATTGCAAGGGTTATTTTTTAACAAAAACTAGCCTTTTGGGCATAACTTAAGTGCTTTTTTTGGTGGGATGATAGCGGTTCTCTGCTATCTTTTTTTTATCGTTGTGAGTATACACTGCTGCGCGACGAGCTGACGAATTTCGTGTTTTTGATGGCAAATTCTCAAAGTTGGCACGTTTCATTAACGCCGGGCCATTCTATAATGTACCCAGGGGGTTGGACACGGAACTGAAAAAATAAGATAATAATGATATGAGTAAGAAAAGAAAAACCTACAGCCCAGCAGAAAAAGCGAAGATCGCGTCTTGGAGGTTCTCAGAGAGGAAAGTACTTTGAATGAGATAGCTACTAATTATGGGGTCAGTCCGCAGCTCATTAGCCGATGGAAAGTAATGGTGAGTTTTTTGCAAAGGATGGATATGATTGTGTTTTTGGTCTAGAATCTCCACATTTCGATATAATTCTAAAATCGTTATTGTCTAAAAATAACTAGTCAGGCAGACGCGGAAGGAAGATTACTCTGATGGAGTGAATACCCCAACTTTATCTCTCACCAAATTGCCTGTGCAGAATACTGAAAGTAAAAGCCCGATAAGAAACATATTTGTAACAAGGGATCGCCCTCCATAAGAGATTAGTGGTAACGACAACGGATCAAGGCGCCAAAAACCTAAATTTGAAGTAATATACACAATAAACTGTATTGAAAATGTTGAGATAATCGCGAGTGAAATCAAAAATCCAAGTACGCATTTTTGCTTCTTACAAAGAATAATAGCACGTATAATAAAAGCTGAGAATATAGCAATTATTCTGATATCTTCTGCTAATATTGTTGAGTTAGCCAAAGCTAAGAAGATTAAAGCCAATGAAGATAATGAGTTACCTAGAGCTATGGTACTTGAAGCAAATGGGTTAGCCCGAGTTATAATACGTATAATCGATAATGTTATCAATGACAATTAGTTAGTCACAAATATTGATCAGACGAATCCTAGCACTAATACACAAAATAAGGAGGAATGAAATATTATTTCTAATAATGTCGTGGATTTAATTGAAATACCTGATAAAGTAATATACTATCACCGAAGAAAAGAAACTGTCTTTAATAAAGCTGATCTTAAATTTGATAATATTATAAAAATGACCAAAAGTAGACTAGGTACGACTCTTTATATGGCTTTGACAGTGATGAAAGAATCTGAAATTGTGGCACGAAAACAAAAAGGTGCAATAGAATTTGTTTATACAAATAATATTGAATTAAATTATAAACCTAGAGCAAATGAGGACTTTCAATATAAATTTGTATATAATTCTTTGTTTTTTCCTTTGAGCGGTGATTGGAATCAATATATGATTTTTTTACCACTTCAAAAAGGACCGTTAGGCCCGTTAAAATCTCCAGATGAATTGCTTAAATATCTTAACAGTTAAACAAATAGTTTAATCGAACTCTAATATGCTTGGATTTAGTATTACTTTTGGACAGCAAGAGTAAGAAGCCGTTCTGCCTCGCTTCCACTCACGTTTTTGGGACAAACTGCATATTTTATAAAACAAGCTCCCTTCTTAATCTTTTGTAATGAGAGGGGGTGATTTCGTAAGCGATCGCGATCATGGTAAAGATATCGTAGCGATTGACCTTTTGCTGATTGCACTTATTGCATTGTTATTATTAATAATAGTCCTGGTGTAGAGATAGTTGTAGTTAATCCTTTCTTTCTATAAAGGATTAACTACAAATTGAAGGTGGTTAAATTACTTTTACCTTGGAAACCACTGACTGTTGTTTAAGTCTTTCCCTAATCATGTAATATCTACACCCACAAATAATGGCGACCAAAATTCCTAGTCCGGGGCTCGTTCCTGTAAGCATTACCACCCCAGCGAAAGCACCCACCAGCCAACGAGTGCCTTTATATGGCCTCAAAATCTTAGTTCGGACTATTTGCCTACGTTGGGTTTTCTGTCGCGCTGATTGCCCACGTGACGCTTTTGAAATAGTAGGGGTACCCTTCAATCGACTTTCTTTCACATAACTTATCCCGGTATCAGGTACAGAAAGAGTGTTCTTAACTCCGCGGGGGCCTCCACCAACTCTGGTCTTTTTGCCCCCTACGCTAACCCTTACGCCTTTTTTGCTAAAATCCAGCTGGAAAGGACCAATTTTGATGCTTTTACGGTATCGAAAGCCCATTTTTACACCTCCAAGGCTTATGTATATATTTGGTAATTATTAATAAGTTTCTACAAATTGGCGGAATTTCCTGCCATAAAATGGATGCTGAAGAAAAAATCCTACTCATGTAATACTCAGTACGGCAGAAGGGCATTAAAGACAAAGGGTATCCGTAAATTGCGGATACCCTTACTGATTTCACCTGCTTCTGCTTCCCAACATTTTTGATGGTTTTGCGCAGACCCGTTACTTTCGTAGTGTTTAGATTCTCTAATATGTGGTTAACTTATTATTATATTCACATAGACTTCACGGAATGGTGACAAATATTGTTTATGATAAATACAGTAGGTAAACACTCGTAAATCTACGGTTGAAATATAGACCGTCTTCTCGTCTCGTACTCTCCTCTTACTACCCCTCCTAGCGAGGGGGCTTTTTTTTGTAAATTAATAAGTTATATTTAGACCTTTGGTCAGATCAAGATTGGTCCTTGCCTTAGTTCCTTACTTGGGACATCACTTGGTCATTGGATTGACCAATGTACGAGCTAAAAATGGCTAGGGCTTAATTGCTCTGCTTTACCACTTGTTGATTAGAGGTAGCTACCAAGGATTGGTACTGTAATTGTTGGCGGGATTTTTCCTTTTATATAGGGGTCGTATAAAACTAGGTAATGGGGACATATTTTAGGCATAAACTTATTTATTCTCATAACGGCCAAAAAGAGAGCTTTTCGTTTGGAAATAAGTAAAGACCTAGCTTAAGGACTAATTGTAATAAATTGCAAACATCTTAACTGAATAGAAATACCACATAGTGTAGTATAATACAAATGTTCTTATCTTTCTTTTATCATGTGGTTACTCGTCCTTCCGCTTTATGGACGGAAGGACCCTTTTTGAAAATCTTGTCCCATATATCCCAGATTAGACTTAGCCTATGGGACATTGTGCAATAGGCCTCCGGACGCGGAGGTCTTCTTATGAGCAATAGCATAAGACCTGCTTTCACGAATTTTGTGATACAATTGGCTCTTCTTGGTGGTCTTTAGAGGCTGCTTTTTATATCCAAGAGGACAGAACGGCTAATAATTCATTCAGGATTATTAGCCGTTCTGTCCTCTTAAATCTCTGTTGTTTTTGCTGCAGTATTATTCTTTCTGTGGTAAAGTATATACAACAGGAAGGTATTTCTAACTAGTAATATGGATGAGGGGCTCATCTTGCCTGAAGGTGGCTCAGCTCAACGCAACGCAACGCAACGCAACGCTGCAATTTACCTAAGAAATTGACAATAGATAGCCAGAACGTTTGGACGCTCTGGCTTTTTACATGAAAGATTTTTAGTGTGAGAGGAAATTTAGGTTCACAAATATAGTTAGGGTCTCTTAGCAATCAAGGGGAGGTTTTTATTTGAAACAAGATGCAATAATAGGTGGAGTCATGGGAGTTGTTATAGGTGATGCTTTAGGATTGCCTGTCCAGTTCATGACGAAAACAGAAATAAGGAAAAACCCAATCACGGATATGACGGGAGGAGGTATTTTCGATCTTGAACCGGGTGCGTGGTCGGATGATAGTTCTCTGACACTCTGCCTAGTTGAAAGTTTGTATGAGATGGGTTATTATCCTGCTGATATTGCACGGCGATTTGTGAAGTGGTATCGTGATGGTTATATGACCCCGTTGGGTGAGTCCTTTGATATAGGCAGTACTACAGCAATAGCTATGAAGAGATTAATCCATGGGGTTGCTCCATTTAAAGCGGGTCCTAATAGTGCAGAGAATAATGGGAATGGAAGCTTGATGAGAATTCTCCCAGCAACTCTATTTTTTGCTCATGAATCCGATTACATTATGATTCAAAGGATCTGTGAAGTTTCCAAGATAACGCACGGGCATCCTCGTAGTCAATTAGCGTGTAGTTTGTATTCTCTGTTTGTGAAGGAATTGCTAACAGGGAGTAGTCCCCAGAAAGCCTATGACACTATGAGACTGAAATCTCAAACCGTGTTTGTAGACCCTAAATTAAATAAGCAATTAAGTCATTTTAAGCGTATTATTAGCGGCGAACTTCCTAATCTTGCTGAGAGTGAAATAAAATCTGGGGGCTATGTGGTTGAAACCTTGGAAGCGGCTCTCTGGAGTTTTCTCACCACATCGTCCTTTAAGGAAGCAGTGCTCACAGCAGTAAACTTAGGTTGGGATACCGATACAGTGGGAGCAATTACAGGTAGTATGGCTGGCGTTTATTATGGGTTTTCGAACATTCCTGCTCATTGGCTGAAGAAACTATTAGATTATGAGAAAATACTGAGTCTAACGAATCAATTCGCAGAACGGGTTCTACAAACGAGGTAATTATTCAAGGCTTGTAAAAGGAAGAGATGGTGGTGAGCATAAGGGTGCTATTGCTTAGATTTTTAGCACTGGTATTAAAGTATTAAATAACTAAAAGGGGATATTTAATGTTAAAAATCAAAAAAAGTTTTCTATGCCTAATGAGTTCTATCACTATCCTAGGGACTTTGGCCACTGGTGCATTAGCGGCCAGTACCTTAGTACCGCCTGTCACTCCAACTCAAAGTTCGCAAATGGCAGTCACAAGGCTGGCTGGAGCTGACAGAGTTAAAACTTCTGTAGCTGTGGCTGATGCAGGGTGGACTCAGTCAGATTATGCAGTAATTGCCTATGCCTGGGATTTTCCAGATGCTGTAAGCGCAGCGCCGCTAGCCTATAAATATGCTGCGCCAATCCTGCTCACTGACACTGCAAATTTGAGCGCAGATACCTCAGCAGAACTAACAAAACTCGCCGTAAAACATGTACTTATCGTAGGCGGCACTGGTGCGGTCTCCGATAACGTAGCGGCACAGATTACTGCCTTAGGACCAGATGTACAACGCTTAAGCGGTGCAGATCGGTACGCTACTTCAGTCGCTATCGCCACTGTAGTTGGCAACACTGGATCAATTGTAATCACAAACGGATATAACCCCTACGATGCACTCTCTATCTCACCGATAGCAGCAAAACTAGGTATGCCTATCCTTTTAACAGCACGTGATTCAGTACCGTCTGAAATAACGAACTATTTAAGCCAAAACACTATCACACAAACCTATGTTCTCGGTAAGGCAGACGGCATAACGTCTGATGATGGAGTAGCTGATAATTCAGCATTTCCAAATCCAACAAGAATCACTGGTGATAACCTATACCAAAGAAATGTAAACATAAACAAGTTGTTCAGTAACAACCTAAACTTCTCCAAGGTTTATATGGCAACCGGAAAAACCTTTGCCGATGCTTTAGCAGGATCAGCGTTAGCAGCAACCACAGGATCACCTCTTATATTGGCAGATAATGATATACCTCAAGTAACAAAAGACTTCATAACTTCCGAAGCAGGCTCTGTAACAAGCACATATGTTTTGGGTGGCGCAGGGGCTATCTCGGACAATACCGTACAGACCGTTGAATCTTTATTAGGAGCTAGCTCTTCAATTACAACGATGGCACCTGTACCTACCTCGGCAGCTTCATCAAATACTGTTACACCAGTTGTGCAGCCGAATAGCCCAAAAACGTGGACGTCACCACCTGCAATGCAAATTGATATTACGAAGCAATATCATGCAACTATTCACACAACCATGGGTGATATAGGTGTTAACTTATTTGCAAAAGACGCGCCCAAAACGGTAAATAACTTAGTGTTTTTAGCATCCAACAACTTCTACACGAACGTTCCATTTCACAGAGTAATAAAAGATTTTATGATTCAAACTGGGGATCCAACTGGTACCGGAACAGGCGGCCCTGGCTATGAATTTGCAGATGAATTATCCTCAGCACATACCTATGCACCGGGAATAGTGGCTATGGCTAATGCCGGTCCAAATACAAATGGTAGTCAATTCTTCATTTGTTCAGGTGTTGATTCAGCCAGTTTAGATGAAAATCCAAATTATACAATTTTCGGGCAAGTAGATTCAGGTATGGATGTAGTAAATAAGATCGCAAATGTATCTGTAGGGCCAAGCCCTTCAGGTGAAGTAAGCGCCCCAACTACTCCAATCCTCATGAAGTCTCTTGAAATACAAGAAGTTCAAGAAAAATAATATTCTATACAAACAACTGGTGTGGTTATCAAGGTCTAGTTACTAGCCGTATATGAACGGCGAGGTCGCAGGTTGTATATTATAAAACAGGACTTACCTTCTCGTCGTTGAGTAGATAAGTCCTGTTTTAATGTACCATAATATCAAGAAGAAAAGGTTTGGGATCTAAGAGACCCGCCTCTATCCTTGACGGAGAATGTCATGATGTATTTACCAGCTAAAAATCCTTGACCGGAAGCCTCTTTGCGTGCATTAGTTTTTGCTTCGTCTAGTAAATTTTCTCGGTGGGTCGTGATCCCGACAAACAGGTATTTTCATCCCTACAAGGATTATTACCATTATTTGTTATTTATATACATACTGATGTAAAAAGATCTATAATTTTCTTGATGTTGACTATTAACAAGCTTTGTAGTATCCTTCATGCAGCCGTTAGAAGTAGTGCTCCTACTGATAAAATGCCGGTACTATTGTCAATTTTAAGGAAATAACAAAAAATATTAGCTAATCTTTAAAAAATAAAAAAAAGGAGAAAAATTCATGGTTAATGCAATTTCTCTATTCATTCTTGCTGGCTTAGCCGAAATAGGAGGTGGTTATTTAGTCTGGCTTTGGCTCAGGGAAGCACGACCTTTTTGGTATGGAATTTTAGGGGGGATAATCCTTGTTCTTTATGGCATTATACCAACCTTGCAAAAATTTCCGAACTTTGGGAGGACTTATGCAGCCTATGGAGGGGTCTTTATATTTTTAGCAATTCTATGGGGATGGGGAATTGATAAGAAAGTACCAGACAATTACGATTGGCTAGGAGCTGCAATTTGTCTAGTGGGGGTTTCTGTAATGCTATGGGCTCCGCGTCATTAAACCATACGATTCTTGCTGAATTGCTGCGGACCTTAATATTTCTAAGCTGTTTCTCAGAAAAAATGTAAGATAGAGTGAATCATATCGAAAAGGGATTTAGGAGGACCATAAAAATGTCATTTTTTCAGACCTTTATAATTGCTATAGTTCAAGGGATAACCGAATTGTTCCCTGTCAGTAGCGTTGCTCATAGCGTTCTGACCCCATATATTTTTCACTGGAATCTGGACCCAGAGTTTTTAAAAGTGAATTTCTTACCATTTATGGTGATGCTTCACTTAGGCACAGCTTTGGCTTTATTTACTTATTTCGGACGTGAATGGATTGATATTGTTAAATCTGTCTTTGATGCAAGACAGAGAAACTCTCGAAGACTTCTAAAGTTAATAATTATTGGGTCTATCCCAGCAGGTTTGATTGGAGTCATACTTGAGAAACCCTTAACTAATATTTTTTCAAATGTAACGAGCGCCTCAATTTTTCTAATAGTTAATGGATGTTTATTATTCTTTGGGGAAAAAATTCGTAGGCATGGAACCCGAAGCATAAAGAATTTATCATATCGCCAGGCATTTTGTCATTGGCTTGTTCCAATCTCTGGCCCTTGTACCGGGGTTCTCGCGTTCTGGGGCTAGCATGACAGCAGGATTTATGGCGGGTTTAAAGCACGAAGAAGCGGCTCGATTTTCAATGCTTTTGGCAACACCAATTATAATAGGTGCAAGTCTTCTGGAAATTCCGAAATTATTTAAATCTGGAGTTCATGGCTTATTACAGATGTCATTGGCTGGTGGTTTATTGGCGGGGATATTTGCCTATATAAGTGTATGGATTTTAATGCGTTGGTTTAAGAAAAACGAGATTAGTGCGATGCGGCCCTTTGCTTACTATTGCTGGCTTGTTGGCGGAATTATTTTATTAACCCGCATAGTTTAATGAATCTTTTCCCTAATCTCGGAAGGAATAGAAGGACAGACGTGGAATGTTTACTACAGAAAACAACGGATATTAGTACGTTCAAATGTAATATTGAGCGATGGAGGCGAAATTATGGATAAGTACAAAGTCGTGTTTCATATCGATGAGCAGGATAAAGCAGAGTTATTGTATCATAATATTAGCAATTTAATTAAAGACATTGGCGGAGAAAATTTAGAAATTGAAGTGGTGGCTAATAGCGATGCAGTGAAAGTCTTTCTAAGAAGTACTGACAAATTTGAGGCAATGTTCAAAGAGTTGGCCCAAAAACAGGTTGTCTTCTGTGCATGTGCCAATGCTATGCGCAATTTAGGAATTCAGAAAGATGAATTGTTTGATTTCATGACGGTTGTTTCCGCTGGTGTTGGGGAATTAGTAAAAAGGCAAGCTGCAGGTTGGGCATATATTCGCCCCTAAGTAAGGGCTACATTTAAGCATAATGAAAGGAAAGCATTATGAAGTTTAAAGGAGTTATTTTCGATTTAGACGGGACATTAGTTAATTCACTTGAAGATATTGCAGATTCTATGAATAATGTTCTGCGAAAGTACGGCTTTCCAGCTCATGAGCTTCAAGCCTATAAGCATTTCATTGGGAATGGCATGAACAATCTTGTGTATGAAGTCTTACCTGAAGCGTATCGAGAGGAGGAGTTAATTACTAGGTGCTTCGATTTGATGAAGGAGGAATATCGTAATAACTGTACTAATAAAACACAACCTTATGATGGGATTGGTGAGCTACTAAATGAATTAACTGCACGTAAGATGAAATTAGCGGTACTTTCCAATAAGGTTGATGATTTAACAAAGAAGGTAGTAATGACGCTATTGCCAAATTGGAATTTTGAAGTAGTAATTGGAGTCAGCGCTGAAATACCCAGAAAACCCAATCCTTTAGGAGCTCTGCTAATAAGTCGAAAATTAGGAATTCATCCGGAGAACTTAATTTATGTGGGCGATACTGGCGTTGATATGCAAGCTGCAAATAGTGCAGGAGCGTATGCGGTAGGGGCGTTATGGGGTTTCCGACCGAAAGAAGAATTAACCGCAGCCGATGCAAAGTATTTGTTGAACTATCCTTTGGAATTAATTCAATTGTTAGAAAAAAGTTAATCGAAACGCAACGATGTTTGTAGATGAAGGAGGGTTTAAGGATGCCTTTTATTAAACTTGAAGGTGGTAAAATCAGCAAAGCGGAAAAAGAGAAACTGATTATCGAATTTACTAGGGTTGCCAGTGAAACACTTGGCATTCCTAAGGAGGCCTTTATGGTGCTCATCAAAGAAAACGAGATGGATAACTGGGGTACAGGAGGGAACGTTCTTAGCAAAGTATTGGCAGCAAGAGAGAACAAGCAATAGTTGCTGAAAATAGCTGCCCAGAACAAGTAAATTATCTTCCTACGCTGATTTCGACGCGGAGGACGTTTTATCTATATAATTGTTCTGCTGAGGCAGGGCGACGATGATCAAATAGATGATGGCCAGAACGTTTAATGGGAGCGCTCTGGTTTTTTGTTTTAGTCCTCATAGTGTCGCTTTAGAAGGAATGTTTGGACGAGTATATACAGATTATGATTGTGACAACTTGTAGGATATGACGCTCAAGAGAGTGTTGAAGATAATCAGAGCACGTTGTTTAAAGGGTTGAACGCTAAAGGAGGAAGAAAACAGTGCCATTTATTAATGTTCAAGGAACAAACACACATTATCTTCAAAATGACGATATTTTGGTGGATCGGCCATCAATGGTATTTGTGCATGGCGCGGGCGGAACAAGTAAAATGTGGGTTCGCCAATTATCAGGCATTAAAGGTTATAACCTAATTGCCCTGGATCTTCCCGGGCATGGTCGCTCAGAAGGGACAGCAGTTGATACCATAAATGAATACAGTGAGTTTGTTTGGCAGTTTGTACAAGCTTTAGAGCTAGGGTCATTTGTCATCGCCGGGCATTCTATGGGCGGGGCAATTGCTATGGAGCTGGCTTTAGCTTATCCCAATGCACTGGATGGAATGATTATTGTTGACAGCGGGGCAAGCCTGCGAGTGAACCCAATGGTGTTAGAAGTTTTAGCTAGGGGTGAATATCCTCTGGAAATTGTCAAATACAGCTATTCATTTAAAGCTACCGCAGTAGTTTTGAAACGGGCCCTTGAAGAGCTGAAAACTGTGCCGAGTGAGGTTTATCGAGCGGATTTTCGGGCGTGTGATAACTTTAATATCATGGACCGAGTCGGAAATATCAATCTTCCCGCTTTAGTTCTTTGTGGGCAAGATGATCAAATGACTCCGGTGAAATATTCAAATTATCTTTCCAAAGAACTAGCGCAATCGACCTTCGTTTTAATTGCCGATGCAGGGCATATGGCTATGCTGGAACAGCCGGAACGTGTCAATAAGGCGATACAGATTTTTTTAGACCAAGCGCTCTTGGTCAAGTAGAATGAACGATCAGAGTATGCTCAAATATAATGGCGCAGATCTCTCTAAAAATGATAGATATAGGTAACCAGTTTCAGCTGTCAACCAGCGAGAGGATAAGTACATCTGCTTACTCAAATAGGGAGTGGGAAAAGGGGGCTGAGGTGTGGATAGTTGCTCGGATAAGATCGTTAGGTCTGGGATAGAAACGGTGGATGGCATGATCACACTTGATTTCCCAAAAGTTTGTGTAGATGGGCAGATTTCTAAGTTTTATGAAGAATTCGGCCATTCAAACGAATATGTTTATGTTGTAAACAAAGACGGTCTCTTAGTAGGTATTCTGAATCAGGCAACTATGGTACAGGTCGGAGTAGATAAGAACGTACGAAAACTTGTAGGGGATCTGGCGGGTAAAATTCCGATCTGCCTAACCTCTGGTAGTTCAGCTAAAGAGGCGATTGCTCTTTTCTTCAGACATAAAATGAACGAAGTTCCGGTTACGGACAAGGCGGGACGGATGATTGGAGTACTGAAGCTTTGTTCGCTGCTTGAGCACCTGGTAGGCAAGTTGGGGAAGGTTGAACAAGAACTTAACGAAACCAAGCGGCTGACAGCTACTTTAGAGACGATTGTAGAAAATTCGTATGAAGGAACTGTGGTCATTGACGAAAACAGCCGCGTTATTATGATTAATAACTTTTATCTCGAGAGCATTGGCTTTACAAGGGAACAAGCAATGGGACGACATATTTTCGAACTAACCCCACATTCTGAACTTCCAGACATTGTGCGTACAGGCAATGCTCAGTTCGGCGAACACTGGAAAGTTCGGGACAAAGAATTTATGATTATCCGGGCACCGATTATAAAAGATGGCAAGATAATTGGCGCACTTGGCAAGACGCTGTTTAAAGATATGCGTTTGGCTCGTGTTTTCGCGCGTAAACTGACCCAATTGGAAGATGACCTGAAGTATTACAAAGAAGAATTACATAGAATCCACAGCGCTGACTATACCTTTGAAGATATTATTGGGGAAGGTCCGAAAATTACAGCAGCTGTTAGCTTAGCTCAACGAGTGGCTCGTACAGCCTCAACCGTTCTATTGATGGGGGAAAGTGGAACGGGAAAAGAGTTGTTCGCGCATGCTATTCATAATGATAGCCTGCGGCGACTGGGACCGTTCATCAAAGTCAATTGTGCCGCGATTCCGGAAGCGCTTTTGGAATCTGAGTTGTTTGGCTATGTTGACGGGGCTTTTACAGGAGCGCGTAAAGGCGGGAAACCAGGTAAATTCGAACTGGCTCACCTTGGCACAATTTTTTTGGACGAGATCGGGGATATGAGTCTGACAATGCAGGCCAAGCTTTTACGTGTCATTCAGGAACGCGAAATTGATAGGATAGGCGGAACGCAACTTTGCAAAATCGATGTGCGAATTATTACGGCTACTAACCGTAAATTAGACGTCATGGTGCAGGAACGGACGTTTCGGGAGGATCTTTTTTATCGGTTAAATGTTATGGTCCTTGAGTTACCTTGCTTACGCGAACGGCGTGATGATATCGAATTACTCGCTAATTATTTGTTGACCAAATTAAATCAGAAATTGAAGACCGATGTAGAAGGTATTTCTCACGAAGCCATGCAAATATTACAAAACTATACTTGGCCAGGCAATGTTCGTGAATTGGAGAGTGTTTTGGAACAAACGATGAACATGTTTGATGAACCGTTTATTTTTCCCGAACATTTACCGACTCGAATATTGCAACCCAAAATGGGTGGGGATGAAAATCAGAGCGGTGAACAAAGTAGCTTGGAGGAAGGCTTAAATTCTGCGGAAAAAGAGTTATTGATCGACGCCTTGCGTCGCGCTAAAGGCAATAAGGTAAAAGCTGCTAAAATCTTGGGAATTCACAGATCGGTTCTGTATAAGAAACTTACTAAACATGGGCTTGGTGGTGAGATTTTGTCGCGGGAATTGCAAACAGAATGAATGATTACTATGTAGTTAAATTGAGACAGATTGTCCTCCCTTAGAGAAGAATGTATCCAATCAAAGACAATGAAATGCATCTATCGGCATGATTTTGGTAGGGCTGTAGTGGTTTTTGTCGAGTCTGTTCACTATCAAATCTATTTTTTAACGTGCGCTTCAATCCTCACTGAGCAAGATCGGTATTGTTAGAATATCAGCAAAAATCAACTAAAGTTGAGTAATAGCATAGATTCGATGATTGCTTAGGCCTGGAATTTCCCAGGCCTTTTTTATTTAATTCTCTGAATTAATCATAAAAATCAGAAAGTTGGTTTTATTCTTGCATATTGATTGTACAAAAGGAGGGAAGTTGAGAGGTGTAGTTTGGAGAATTATGACGAATTAGAGGAGGTAATTGATATGGAAATTAAAAAAATTGGCGTGTTAGGCGCTGGTACGATGGGTGCAGGCATTGCTCAAGTAAGCGTTGAAGCAGGATATAGTGTTGTTTTAATCGATGTCGTACCAGAAATATTGGCTAAAGCAGTTAAGGGTTTAAACAAAGCATGGGCCAGAGCGGTGGAAAAAGGTAAAGTGACCGTTGAGACCGTGGGCAATTATAATGCTCTGTTAATCAGCAGCACTGATATTAACGATTTTAAAGATGTTGACATTGTAATCGAAGCGATTGTAGAAAACATTGATATCAAAAAGAAAGTCCAAAAACAACTCGGTGAAATTTGTAAGCCCGATACAATTTTGGCTACTAATACTTCAGCTCTAAGTATTACTGAGATTGCGGCAGCCACCAATCGCCCTGATAAAGTGGTGGGAATGCATTTTTTTAATCCGGTACCCGTTATGAAATTAGTGGAAGTCATCCCAGGCGTTGTAACAAGCGATGATGCTGTGCAGGCAGTCCTTGAATTATCCAAGAAAATTGGCAAGGAACCGGTAGTGGCAAAAGAAAGTCCTGGCTTTATCGTCAATCGCATCTTGATTCCCTATATCAATGAAGCGGCCAACGTGTATCAAGAAGGCATCGCCTCAGCTGAAGAAATCGATAAAGCCATGAAACTTGGGGCAGGTATGCCAATGGGTCCCTTGGCGTTGGCTGATCTGGTTGGGATAGACATTGTTTTGGCAGTATGTGAATTTTTCGTCAAAGAATTTGCCGATTCCAAATACCGTCCTTCGTTGGCATTCAGACAAAAAGTACGTGCTGGACACTTAGGCAAGAAAAGTGGCAAAGGTTTCTATGATTACAGTAAGTAAGTAGGTTGAACCTACAAGCTGGGGGCGAATAATTGCAGTATTAGATTGGAAAGGTGGTCAGAACTTGGAATTCGAAAACATCAGCTTGGAAAAAGAAGATTATTTAGCCATACTCTCTATTAACCGACCTAAAGCCATGAATGCTCTCAATCTTGAGACGTTGTGCGAAATGGAAGTAGCGGTTAAAAATGTTAAAGCGGATCCCAACATCAAGGTTATGATCGTGACAGGAACGGGCGAAAAATCATTTGTGGCCGGGGCTGACATCAATTTTATGCTTCCTCTTTCTCCATCTGAAGGGAGATTCTTCTCTGATCTAGGAGAAAGGGTAATGCGACAGTTTGAGCTTCTGGAAAAACCTGTGATTGCCGCTGTTAATGGCTTTGCTCTTGGTGGGGGGTGTGAGTTGGCCATGTCCTGCGACATACGATTGGCATCGGAAACTGCAATTTTTGCGCAACCTGAAGTAGGCCTGGGGGTTATACCAGGCTTTGGAGGAACACAACGCCTGCCTCGTTTGATTGGTGAAGGCCGTGCTAAAGAACTTACCTATACGGCCGATGTAATTAATGCTCAGGAAGCCTACCGCATAGGTCTGGTAAACCATGTTTATCCCCTGGAGCAACTGATGGACGAAGCTAAGAAACTTGCCAAGAAAATTGCCAGTAAGGCTCCTCTGGCAGTTGGTTATGCCAAACATGCCATCAACAAAGGTTTGCAGGTAGATATTGACACAGCTATGGGCATTGAGTCGGATATGTTCGGTATGTGCTGTGCTACAACTGACAAGTCTGAAGGAATGAGTGCTTTTGTTGACAAGAGAAAACCGCAATTTATGGGTAAGTAACTTAAAAGTGTTGAAGATATAGTCAAAACTTTCGGGAAATAAATAACAAGGAGAGCTTGACTTGGATTATAAGAGTGAATACGAGCACAAATTCGTCTCTGCAGATGAGGCAGTCAAGGTTGTAAAATCCGGCGATGTCGTTCATTATGGCGAATTTATGATGAATTCTCATATTTTAGATGCGGCTTTAGCCAAGCGAAAAGATGAATTAACAGGGGTAATCATTAGAACGGTTACTTGTCCATTTCCACCGCAAACAGTAATAAGTGATCCGGAAAGAAAACATTTCATTTATAATGATTGGCACTTTAGTGGGGCGAGCAGAAAGCTACATGATAAAAATCTGTGCAACTACATTCCGCTGAACTATCATGAGGGTCCCAGTTATTATGAACGGGGTTTGGTAGCAGTCGACGTAGCCTTGATCAAGGTTACTCCGCCCGATCAACACGGCTTTGTAAACTTGGGTACGGCTAATTCCATGACGCATGCCTTCTGTGATGCTGCTAAAATAGTGATTGCCGAAGTAAATGAGTCTGTACCGAGATGTTTGGGTGGAGCAAGGGAGACATTGCATGTATCCGAAATTGATTATTTTGTCCAGGGGGACAATAGGCCCCTAATTCAGCTTCCCGAAACCCCTATCTCAGATGTGGATAGAACAATCGCTACAATTGTGCTCGGACAAATCGAGGATGGTGCTTGCCTGCAGTTAGGGATTGGAGCCATGCCCAATGCAGTTGGCGCAATGATAGCCCAATCCGATTTAAAAGACCTAGGAGTTCATACGGAAATGTTGGTAGATTCATTTGTAGATATGTACGAAGCCGGAAGAATTACTGGTCTGCGCAAACAGCTTGACAAAGGGAAGATGGTCTATACCTTTGCCATGGGAACCAACAAGCTCTATGATTTCTTGGATAATAATCCGAGTTGTGCAATTTATCCGGTTAACTACACTAATGATCCTGACATAATTTGTCAAAACGATAACATGATATGTATTAACAACGCTATAGAAGTGGACCTCTATGGCCAGGTCGCATCAGAGTCTTCAGGAATAAGACAGATTTCAGGAACTGGGGGTCAGTTAGACTTTATTTATGGGTCCTATAAATCCAAGGGAGGTAAGGGGCTAATCTGTCTTACTTCTACGTTCCTTGATAAAGAGGGGAAGCTGCAATCACGTATCAAGCCTATTCTGACTCCGGGAACAATTGTTACCGTTCCTAGGAGTATGAATTATTATCTGATCACTGAATACGGCGTAGCAATGCTTAAGTCTAAGAGTACGTGGGAACGAGCTGAGGCCTTGATAAATATTGCTCATCCTGATTTGCGTGATGAACTAATCAAAGAAGCGGATGTCAATAAAATTTGGGTAAGGAGTAACAAGATATCCTAAGGAAATAGTTTGCTCAAATCCTGAGTGGAATATTAAAATTAATAAAAGGGAGAGTTTGATTATGGCAATGGAACTTAATGAAGTTGTAATAGTTAGTGCCTGTAGGACACCGATTGGCGCTTATGGAGGTTCACTCCAACCGGTAGCGGCCAATGAATTGACCAAGATTGTTGCGACTGAGGCTATTAAGAGGGCGGGAATTGACCCCAAACAGGTCAATGAAATCGTAGCAGGTATGTGTTTAGGCCATGGTAATGGCTCTTGTCCACCCCGTATTGTCGCTATGGAAATAGGTATGGATCCCACCTCAAGTGCCTGCATGGTCAATCAGAACTGCGCTTCAGGCATGAGAGCTTTGGAAATTGCTGCCATGAAATTGCAACTGGGTAAATACGATATTGCCCTAGTAACCGGTACAGAAAGTATGAGTAATATCCCTTACATCTCTACGACTACCCGATGGGGTGCCAGAATGGGAGATGTCAAACTTCAGGACGCTATGCTTCTCGATGGACTGGTATGCCAATTGGCCGGTTCCCATATGGGCGGAACTGCTGAAAATATTGCTGAACTCTATGGAATTACCAGAGAAGAATGTGATACCCTAGCACTGCTCAGCCATCAGAGAGCGGTAAGAGCCAGTGATGAAGGTCGTTTTGAGAGAGAGATTGTTCCTGTTCCAGTAAAAAAGGGCAGGAAAGAATATGTATTCAGTAAAGATGAGCATCCAATCCGGGATGCAAGTCTAGAATCTATGGCAAAACTAAAACCCGTATTTAAGAAAGATGGAGTGGTAACTGCTGCCAATGCTTCCGGTCTTAATGACGCAGCGGCGGCTGTAGTTCTGATGACGAAGAAAAAAGCTGAAGAACTAGGCATTAAACCTCTAATGAAACTTATAAATGTCTGTGATGAAGGGGTAGAAGCTCGTGTTATGGGCTTAGGCCCTGCAGTTGCTATAACCAAATGTTTGAAAGAGGCAGGAATGAAGTATGAAGACGTTGATTACTGGGAAATCAACGAAGCCTTTGCAGCCCAGGTCCTTGGCGTTGGCAGGAAAATCAAAGACGAAGCAGGGATTACGTTGAATATAGGCACCTTTGAACAGGATGGCAATATTAATAGCAATGGTTCAGGAATTGGTCTGGGTCATCCGGTGGGTGCTACTGGCTTGCGCATAATTGTCAGCCTCTACTATGAGCTGGAAAGACTCGGCAAAACAACAGGAGGAGCTTCCCTTTGCGTAGGTGGCGGAGCAGCGATGGCTTCCCTGTGGACTAGAGATATCTAGAGTCTCCTTCCTATAATCAATAGTGGGGGTGAAGGTCTTTAAGCCAGCATCGGATTCTATGTAGAAAACAAAGTAGAGAATAAGCTTAGAACTGGAGGAAATGTAAACATGGCTTCGAATTTTGCCGTTAACAATATTAGAGATTTTGAGTTTATTATTCAAGAATGGCTTCCGACTGAGGGCATTTTTAACTACCCGCAGTTTGCTGACTATTATTCCAGAGATGACATTAAATCAGTTTTGCAGCCCGTTCTAAAAATGTGCAAGGAAGTAATTGAAGCGACCAACAACGAAAACGAGACCCATCCCGTTACGTTTGCTGACGGCAAGGTAACTACTCCACCCAGTTTTGGACCTCTTTTCCACAAGTTGCAAGAAGAGGGCTGGGGTACGAGCAATATCGACAATTCACCTGATGCCATGGTATTACCAGAAATGTTGTACGCTGCTGTTTGGGAACTGATTTGTGCAGCGAATCCTGCCTTTATGCCCTATATTCTCCTGACCAGTGGGGCTGCCGATTTAATTCAAAGCTTTGGCGATGATAAATTAAAAGCCATGTTCCTTCCGAAAATGATGGATGGAACCTGGGCTGGAACCATGTGTCTAACCGAACCCGGCGCCGGGTCCGATGTCGGGGATATTCTTTCTAAGGCCTATCCAACGGATGATCCGCGCATTTTTAAAATTAAAGGCAATAAGATATTTATTACTGGCGGAAATAATGATTTTACGGAAAATATCATCCATCTCTACCTAGCTCGTATTGAAGGTGCCAAACCGGGTACGGGCGGCATCTCACTGTTCGTAGTTCCCAAGTTATGGGTTAACGAAGATGGAAGTTTTGAAGACAATGATTTCGAGAACACTGGGGTAGAGCATAAGATGGGCCAGCATGGTTCTGTCACTGCCTCTTTGGCCGCCGGGGAAAACGATAATTGTCGCGGTTGGTTGCTGGGGATTGATCCACGTGAAAACGAAGGTAAGGGCGCAGGTATGGCCCAGATGTTCCAAATGATGAACATGGCTCGCATGGAAACTGGCCATATGTCTCTATCGTGCATTATCAACGCCTTTGCCAATGCCCGCGACAATGCTAAAGAAAGAGTACAAGGCCGCTTGATGACTAATCCTAAGGCTGGTCGGGTGGCGATTATTAACCATGAAGATATTAAACGTACTTTGATGATGGGCAAAGCTCACATTGAAGCCATGCGAGCCATGATGTATAGGGTTTATCTGGCTTTTGACCAGAGGCATCGTGATCCTGATCCGGCAGTAAGAAAAGCTGCCAACGACCTGATTGAAATGACCACCCCGCTTTGCAAGGCCTATCCTTCTGATGAAGGTTGGTGGCTAATTGGCGAAGCGATCCAATCCTATGGTGGTTATGGCTACTGCGAAGAATATCCTGTATCCCAAATCGCTCGCGACATGAAAATCTACTCTATCTGGGAAGGCACCAACTTTATTCAGTCCTTAGATCTGGTTGGTCGCAAAATGAATATGAAGGGAGGCTCTATTTTTGGTGATTGGGTCCAGGAAATGGTGGATTTCTATGAAGCTAATCAAGGCAATGCTGCTTTAAGTAAGGAATTTGCCAACTTGGGCAAGGCTCTTGATGCCTACAAAGATATGATCAAGGCTCTGGCTGGATATGCTAAGACCAATATGAGCATGATTCCCCTCTATTCTCGTCGTGTCTTGACGGCCACCTCCCAGCTGTTCTGTGGTCGGCAGATTCTCGATCAAGCGGTATTGGCTGATAAGAAAGCCAAAGAAGTGGGACCGGATCACTTTGATTATAAGTTCTACACGGGCAAAGTGGCCACCGCCAAGTATTACGTGCGCAATGTAGTTCCTAATGTATGGGCAGTTGCGGAAATAGTAATAGATGGTGATACCTCAGCTCTTGATGTTCCAGTTGATGTTTTCGAATACTAGCATATAATAAGCAATTAAAAATGACCTGCGCTTCTTAAGTGGAGGTCATTTTTGATAACTGTAACTTTGTGCTGTCTACCTTAATAGTCATTGGTTGGGCTCTACCTGGGATTTCTCTGAAATAAAAAGATAGCCGGAATTATTCCCAAGATTGCCGCGACCAATGAAACACCAAAGGCGTCGTGGAAAGATTGAACCGCAGCTTGCTGTTGAAAAAAACTTATGGCATAGGTCACTGCCAACTGTTTTGCTTGGGTTAAGCTGTATCCTAACGACTGGAAATAATACTGGTAGTGGTTGAAAAAAAGTATCGTGTTGGATCCAGTTGAGCCTTGATCGACGATCCGTTGCATATAGTAAGGGGCACGTTGATCGATAACACTTGTTAAAATAGAGACCCCAAAGGCACTTCCGAGTTGTCTTACTAAATTGAGAGCAGCAGACCCTTGGTTTACCAATTCTTCAGGTAAGACACTGAAAGCCAATGTGATTGAGGGCATAATTGCCAAACCAATGCCACTGCCAATTACAAAAAGATACAATTCGACTGAGTGAAGATCCGTTAGTATTTGAAGGTGAATAAAAGGATACGTTCCAAAGACCATAATAATCATGCCTGTAATGGTCGGAATAACGGCACCAATCCGCGGCAACAGCATGGCGCTTAACGGAATAGTCAGAAGTGCTCCGGCAAATTCTGGGATCAAGATTAAACCGGTAGGAAAGGCTCCCAGATTGCGTAATTGCTGCATAAACAAGGGGAGAAGATACAAGGTTCCAAATAAGATTATCATGAGGAAAAATGTTACAAAGAGTGCTGCAGAATAAACCCGATTTCGAAAAATTCGAAAATCAATCAGGGGTTCCGGAACGGTTTGTTCGATTGTGAAAAACAGCAGAAGCATAATAGCTGCGGTAACAAAGAGGGATACAATCTCAAAAGAACTCCAACCATCTTCAGCACCGTTAGTGATTGCGAGAAAAAGGGTAGCAAAACCGATTGAGGACAGGATAAAACCTATTATATCAAGTTTTTTCTGGATTTTTTCAAATTCTTGAATTATTGAATAGCTCAAATAGCTCGTCAGGATTCCGATTGGGACATTGACCCAGAAAATATAACGCCAGTTATCATGGATTCCTACAAAATATCCACCGATGGTAGGCCCTAGAGCAGGCGCTAAGATTAACGGAATCCCCATCAGTCCCATAGCCAAGGGGAGTTCTTCTTTGGAAAATATTTTCTTAACAATTGATAAGGCCAGGGGCATAATAATACCTCCGCCGATCGCTTGAAAGATTCGAAATCCAATCAGAGCATGAATATTCCAAGCCAGTGCACAGGAAGCCGAACCGATAGTAAAAACGACAAGGCTGATAATAAAGATTTTTTTTATACCAAAGGTGTCGGCAAAATAGGCTGTGACAGGTGCAAAGATCCCAATCGTTACCATATAGGCTGTAATGACATATTGAGTTAAATTCATATTAGCTCCAAAGTCGATCATAATTTTAGGTATAGCTACATTAACAATGGTCATGTCGAGAAGATCCATGAAAAGTCCTAAAGAGACAATAACGAGAATTAACCATTTCTTGCGTTGTGTTAGCATAGCATTTTCTCCTTTTTAGTTTTGTAAAGTGTTTTACTCTCAAAAGCATAAAAAGTGCTAGTCATCTAAAAATCTAAAACAATCTACCGTAAAACATACAAAACATTTAAAATTAGATAACTATTTCAAAGCGTTAATACACATTTTTGCTACTCTCTTTACTTCTTCTAGTGTAAATTGTTTGTAGTTGTTCATTGCTAACGATACGGATAAATATCTAAATGGTATCGTAAAAGATACTACTAGTACCTCCAACGCAGTTATTCTGGCATTAATTTCACCTGTTTTTATTCCTAATTGAATGCACCTCTCTGCCAATTCCAGGACAGATTTAAAATTATCTGCCTTATCTTTGGACGGTATTTTAATATCCATCACAACTGCAGCAGAAAATTTAGCTAACAGAGGTTCTTGATTGGCTTTCATAAAGAGCTTATGTATCGTTTTATACCCTGCTTCGTAAAGTGAACTGGAAGAATCAACGTCCGAGATAAAGCTATCGATAATTTCATCCATTGTTGAATCTACCAATACTTGCACTAGTTCTTCCTTACTTTTATAGTATCTGTATAGATAACCTGGAGAGACTCCCGCTTTTTTGCTGATAGATTCAATAGCCATCCCCCCGTAGCCATGCTCTATCAAAGCTTCCATCGTTGCCCTTTTAATATTTTCCATTTTCTCGGGTTCAGCAATTCTTGACATAACATACCTCCATATTTCAAAGTAATTAATGAATAAATATTTATTTATGATGTTACTTCTTTCAACTATTTCTGTCAATACTTGGTTCACATAGTAAACTGTTGTCAGAGGGTAGGTGCTAAGGAACCTAAAATAATAGCTATTAGCGGACTAAGTATATTTAGAAGGCCATTACTTTAATTAAGAAAGTAACGGCCTTCTAAATGAACGGAAGATGAGAGTATGATGTCCATGCACAACGATTATCTTGACGGAAGTCGATAAATGAATTATAAATAAGAGGGAAATTAGGTTTTTGGGGTGTAAAAAATAATACATTATATTTTTGATAAATAAGGTATTCAATTTTAATATTTATGTTACAATTTTTATCATAGAAAACTGTAGACTAAAGGGTGTGTATTGTGTATTATGCAAAGTTATGGTTTACCAAAGAAACAGGGTCTTTATGATCCAGCCTTAGAACATGATGCTTGCGGTATGGGATTTGTTGTTAAT
This sequence comes from Desulfosporosinus sp., assembly GCA_031292055.1. Taxonomy (GTDB): domain Bacteria; phylum Bacillota; class Desulfitobacteriia; order Desulfitobacteriales; family Desulfitobacteriaceae; genus Desulfosporosinus. The sequence continues at coordinate 10,894 of JARLHV010000132.1, read as the reverse complement.
ATCAAAGGGGAAAAGTCTCATGACATTATAGATGAAGCATTAACTGTACTGGAAAACTTAAGCCACAGAGGAGCAAGCGGAGCCGATGAAAACACAGGTGACGGTGCAGGGATACTGATCCAGATACCTCACGCTTTCTTCAAAAGAGAATGTGATGTATTGGGTTTTGACTTGCCCATCAAAGGCAGCTACGGCGTTGGTATGGTATTTGCCCATCGATATGATGAGTTCAGAAAAACGCAGATGGAAACCTTCGAAAAAATCGTTCAGGAAGAAGGGCAGAGGGTCCTAGGCTGGAGAGAAGTCCCAATCGATAAGACAACCATCGGCGAAACGGCAATAGCGGCCATGCCCAGATTCATTCAAGTTTTTATCGAAAAGAATGCCGATATATCGGATGATATGGATTTTGAAAGAAAGCTTTACATTATTAGAAAAAAAGCAGAAAAAGTCATTGTGCCGATGAGTGAAGACAAGGGAGGCACATTCTATATCTCCAGCCTTTCCTCCAAGACCATCGTTTATAAAGGCATGCTTACTGCGGAACAGCTTAGAAATTTTTATCTTGACCTAGCAGATCTTGATTTTACATCGGCGCTAGCTATGGTCCATTCAAGGTTCAGCACCAACACTTTCCCAAGCTGGGAGAGAGCTCATCCCAACCGATATATCGTTCACAACGGCGAAATCAATACCATTAGAGGGAATGTCAACTGGATGAAGGCGAGACAGAAATGTATTGATTCACCGCTTTTTGAGGATCTCTCCAAAGTATATCCGATTGTTGACGAGTCAGGCAGTGACTCCGCGATGTTCGACAATAGTCTTGAATTCCTTCATCTCACGGGAAGGTCTCTTCCCCATGCTGTGATGATGATGATTCCTGAACCTTGGGAAAAAAATGAGTTGATGTCGAAGGAGAAAAAGGATTTCTACCGATTCCATGACTATTTAATGGAGCCTTGGGATGGTCCTGCGGCCATGGCTTTCTCTGACGGTGTAGTCATCGGTGGAGTCCTGGATAGAAACGGACTTCGACCCTCTCGGTATTATGTCACAAAAGATGACAAGGTTGTCATGGCTTCAGAAGTTGGAGTCTTGGACATCAAGCCTGAAAACGTTAAATATAAAGGTCGGCTGGAACCGGGCAAAATGTTGCTGATCGATACTGAAGCGGGTAGAATCATCTCGGATGAAGAGCTCAAGGAAAGTGTATCAATACTACATCCTTATGCAGAATGGAATGATCGGCATATTGTTCACCTTGACGATATACCGGTTGGGAAAGTAGTGCAGGAAGAAAAAGTTTCGGAGGATCTGATTAAGCAGCAGAAAGCCTTTGGTTATACGTTTGAGGATATCACGAAAACAATTCAACCGATGGTGATCCAAGGTGTTGATCCTATCGGAGCTATGGGTATGGATTCGCCGCTCGCCGTATTGTCTGAGAAACCTCAGATGCTGTACCTTTACTTCAAGCAGCTTTTTGCCCAAGTCACCAACCCCCCGATCGATGGAATAAGAGAAGAGCTCATCACATCCAGCAGTATACTCCTTGGGGATACTGGAAACCTGTTGGATCCCGATCAACGAAATTCAGCCAGCATCTTTTTAGAGCATCCGATCCTGACTAATGAACAGCTGAATACGATCAAGCATCTCAATAATGACAAGTTTAAAACAGTGACGTTATCCATCCTTTATAAAGCCTCAGAAGGGGCAAAGTCGATGGAAAAAGTATTGGAGAGGATTTTCAGAGAAGCTGATCAAGCGATCAACGCGGGGGCTAATATTATCATCCTTTCTGACAGAGGCGTCAATGAGAGTCTTGCAGCCATCCCTGCACTTTTGGCATCTTCAGGGCTTCACCAACACCTGATTAGAAAAGAGATCAGGACCAACCTGGGAATTGTTTTGGAATCAGGAGAACCAAGGGAAGTGCACCATTTCTGTGCCCTCATTGGGTATGGTGTCACAGCCATTAACCCGTATCTAGCCTATGAAACCATTAAAGATCTTGCTGAAAAAGCATTCTTGGACGGACTAACTTATGAAGAGGGTAAAAAGAACTTTATAAAGGCTTCGGTAAAAGGTATGCTTAAAGTTCTCACTAAAATGGGTATTTCAACCGTGCGAAGTTACCACGGAGCCCAAATTTTTGAGGCAGTTGGTCTTAAAAAGGATCTTATCGACAAATATTTCACCAAGACTCCCTCAAGAGTGGAAGGGATAGGACTTGAAGAGATTGCCATAGAAAATCAGATGCGGCATGAAAGTGCTTATCTTGAAAATTCTCCCTACACAGACACCTTGGAAGTTGGTGGATGCTTCCAGTGTAAAGATGACGGAGAACTCCATCTCTACGATCCTGAGACCATTTATATGCTTCAAAAAGCATGTCGGGAAGGAGATTACTCCCTCTATAAAAAGTTCTCCAAAAAGGTCAATGAACAATTATGCACCCTCAGGAATCTGCTCGATTTTAAATGCAATGTCGGGGATACGATTCCACTTGAAGAAGTAGAATCGGTGGATTCCATCGTCAGAACATTTAAGACCGGAGCAATGTCCTATGGCTCAATCAGCAAGGAAGCTCATGAATGTATGGCGATCGCGATGAATAGGCTGGGCGGCAAGAGCAACACCGGTGAAGGTGGCGAGGATACCGAACGATTCACAATTATGCCGGGCGGGGACAGTAAAAACAGTGCTATCAAGCAGGTTGCTTCAGGACGTTTCGGTGTGACCAGCAACTACTTAGTGAATGCTAAAGAGATCCAGATAAAAATGGCTCAGGGAGCAAAACCCGGTGAAGGTGGCCAGCTTCCAGGGCGAAAGGTTTACCCGGAAATTGCCAAAGTAAGGCATTCTACTCCAGGCGTTGATCTTATTTCGCCACCGCCGCATCATGATATTTATTCGATTGAAGATTTGGCTGAACTCATTCATGACCTGAAAAATGCCAACCAAAATGCGCGAATTAGTGTTAAGCTCGTTTCCGAAGTGGGTGTAGGGACCATCGCAGCAGGGGTAGCCAAAGGAAAAGCGGATGTCATCCTGATCAGCGGTTATGATGGAGGGACAGGAGCGTCCCCAAGTACAAGCATTAGGAATGCAGGCCTCCCCTGGGAGCTGGGGCTGGCCGAGACGCATCAGACTCTGGTTCTCAATAAGTTAAGAGACAGGGTGGTTGTTGAAACTGATGGCAAGCTGCTCACCGGCAGAGATGTTGTTGTTGCAGCCATGCTTGGAGCAGAGGAATTCGGTTTTTCGACAACGCCGCTCATAGCCATAGGCTGTGTTATGATGAGGGTTTGTAACCTTAACACCTGTCCTGTAGGGATAGCCACTCAAAATCAAACGCTAAGAAAAAACTTTACAGGTAAACCTGAGTATGTTGTGAATTTCATGCGTTTTGTCGCGCAGGAAATACGTGAAATCATGGCTAAACTGGGCTTTAGGACAATCAGTGAAATGGTTGGACGAACCGATAGAATTAAACCTAAAGAGAAGATTGAGCACTGGAAGGCAAAGACTCTCGATTTGTCTCAGATTCTCTATCAACCGTATGCGGGCGCCGATGTCAGTCGATTCAACACCCAGTCACAGAACCATATGCTGGAAAAATCACTGGATATGAAAAAGCTGCTAAGGATGTGCCAGCCGGCGCTTGAAAACCAGAAACCCATAAGGGCTAAACTGAAAATTAATAATGTCGACAGGGTTGTTGGGACAATCGTCGGAAGCGAAATTTCGAAGCGATACGGCATAAATGGACTTCCTGAGGATACCATCAAACTTACTTTTGTAGGCTCCGCCGGACAAAGCTTTGGAGCATTTATTCCCCAAGGGATGTCTCTTGAACTGGAAGGGGATTCCAACGACTATTTAGGAAAAGGACTTTCCGGTGGTAAAATTGTGGTTTATCCTCCGAAAACGGCTGACTTTGAACCTGAGAAAAATATCTTGATCGGAAATGTTGCCTTCTACGGGGCAACTTCAGGAGAAGCCTATATCAACGGTATCGCAGGGGAACGGTTTTGCGTCAGGAATAGCGGAGTTAAAGCGGTTGTTGAAGGTGTGGGTGACCATGGCTGTGAGTATATGACAGGTGGCAAAGCGGTTATTCTGGGTAAAACAGGCAGAAACTTCGCAGCAGGAATGTCGGGTGGCGTAGCCTATATTCTGGACTTTGACGAAATATACTGCAACAAATCTTTGGTGCTATTGGAAGAAATTGAATCTCAAGAAGAATTAAATGAAATCAAGGTCATGATTGAAAAACATGTTGGGCATACTGGCAGTCCACTGGGCAAGAAGGTTCTTAATGACTGGAAAAGCTATTCGTTGAGATTCCGCAAGGTCATTCCTAAAGATTATAAACGTATGCTTGAAAACATTGATAAAGCTTACAAGGCGGGTTTCAGCGGTGAAGAAGCGTTGATGGCCGCATTCGAAGAGAGTCTTAAAAATTAAGGCACATGAAATAACAAGTCAAAGATTGCCTAGGACTATAGAATTAAGGTGGGACTTACAATGGGAAAAGCTACTGGATTTTTAGAGTATGAAAGAATCAATCCCAAGAAACGACCTCCAGAAGAAAGAATTAAAGATTGGAATGAACTAAGGCTTCCCCAGGATCTTGAGGTTGTGAAAACCCAGGGTGCGAGATGTATGAACTGCGGAGTTCCTTTTTGCAATGGCGGGGTTCTGTTAAACGGCATGGCAGCAGGATGTCCTGTGCACAATCTTATTCCTGAGTGGAATGAGCTGGTCTATAAGGGACAATGGGAGGACGCCTATAAAAGGCTGATTAGAACGAACCCATTCCCGGAATTTACAGGAAGAGTATGCCCTGCGCCCTGTGAAGGTTCCTGTACAGAAGGCTATATTATGGAGTCGGTTACAATTACCAGTCTTGAATATGAAATTATTGAGAAAGCATTTGCCGAAGGCTGGGTTATACCGAAAAAAGCCAAAGCTACTGGAAAGATGATTGCCGTGGTTGGTTCAGGTCCTGCAGGGATGTCGGCAGCCTATTATTTAAATGCAGTAGGACATGATGTGACGGTTTACGAAAGAAACGACAGAGCTGGCGGGTTGTTGATGTATGGCATTCCCAACATGAAGCTCGAAAAACGTTTTGTGGAAAGACGCCTTGAACTTATGAAGGCATCCGGAATCCACTTTCTGCTCAATACGGAGGTAGGCCAGGACATTCATGCTCAGGAACTGGTTGATCACTATGATGCGGTTGTGTTGTGCGCAGGTGCAACTAAGGCGCGAGGCTTGGATGTTGTTGGAAAAGAACTTGAGGGGGTTCACTTTGCGGTCGATTTCCTAAAGGCCAATACCAAAAGCCTCTTGGATTCCAATCTTAAGGATGGCAACTATATAAGCGCCAAGGGCAAGAAGGTTATTATACTGGGTGGAGGGGATACCGGGACGGACTGTGTTGCCACCTCGATACGGCATGGTTGCGAAAGTGTCTGCCAGTTTGAAATTATGCCTAAACCACCTGCAAAGAGAAGCGAAGAGTCTAATCCGTGGCCGGAATGGCCGCTGAAGCTTAATGTGGATTACGGCCAGGAAGAGGCCATTAGTCTCTATGGTAAGGACCCGAGAAATTACCTCATCTCCACGAAAAAGATTGTGGGGAATGAGAAAGGTGAAGTCAAGGCGGTCCACACTATGGAAATTACTTGGGTTAAGAACTCCTCAGGAAGAATGGTTCCTCAAGAAGTTCCGGGCAGTGAAAAAGTATGGCAAGCTGACCTTGTGTTACTGGCCATGGGATTTTTAGGTCCGGAAGATACAATTCCGAATGAGCTTAAGCTGGAGAGAGATTCCAGGAGCAATGTGCAAGCAGATTACGAGATTTTCGAGACCAATGTGGAGAAAGTGTTCACCGCAGGCGATATGAGAAGAGGACAAAGTCTCATTGTTTGGGCTATCCAAGAAGGAAAGCTTGCTGCAAGGGAAGTTGATAAATATCTGATGGGTAAAAGCGTGCTTAAATAGCTGACTTTTCTGCTCAATTAAGGGCTTGGAATTGAAAAAAACTCAGTATAAACTATGTTATCCCTCAGACTTTGAGTTTGAGGGATATTTTTTTATTTTGCTATTGACTTAGAGTACACTCAAAGTCGTACAATAAAACTAGCTTATAAAGCATGAAGTAGGTGGGGATACTGGTGGGGTTAAATGAAATGCTAGTAACGGGTACTATTATGTGGAATGTTTTCGTCGCGGAAAGGCATTAGTAAAATGGTAAAATAGTAAATGGAGGTAAGAACATGCTCTATAGGAAATTTGGCAAGACCAATGAAACGATTTCAGTATTAGGGTTTGGGTGTATGAGGCTTCCTCTTCTTCCGGGTGGAGATCCTACTAGGATCGATGAAAAACTAGCAATAGAATTGGTTCATTATGCTATTGATAAAGGGGTGAACTATATAGATACGGCTTACCCTTATCATGGGACTGGCATGGCTTCAGCTGGACAGAGTGAGCCTTTTGTGGCGAAAGCATTGAAAAATGGCTACAGAGAAAAAGTGAAATTAGCGACAAAACTTCCCAGCTGGCTCATAAAGACAAGAGAAGATATGGATAACTATTTAAATGAACAGTTAGAGCGACTTGAGACAAAGTCCATAGATTTTTATTTAGTACACGCTATTAACGAACAACTATGGCCAACGTTAAAAGAGGCCGGCATTGTTGAATTTTTAGATGAAGCTATAAAAGATGGAAGAATAAAATACGCAGGATTTTCATTTCATGACAAACTCGGCTTGTTTAAAGAAGTAGTTGATTATTATGAGTGGTCGTTCTGTCAGATCCAGTATAACTATTTAGATGAGAAGTTTCAGGCGGGAACTGAAGGCTTAGAATATGCAGCTCAAAAAGGCTTAGGCATTGTTATTATGGAACCCTTAAGAGGAGGCAAGCTTGCTGGTAATCTTCCCGAGGATGTGCAAAATGCTTTTGATCAAGCGAATGTCAAGAGAGCATCAGCAGATTGGGCCTTAAGATGGGTCTGGAATCATCCTGAAGTGTCAGTAGTATTAAGTGGCATGAACGCCATGGATCAAGTTATAGAAAACTTAAGCTCAGCTAATGAAGCTGAGTCAAATTCTCTAACGGTTAAGGAGATAGAAGTTATCGGTCAAGCTAAAGCAATTTTCAAGGATAAAATAAAAGTCGATTGTACAGCCTGTGGTTATTGTATGCCCTGTCCTGAGGGAGTAAATATCCCCACCTGTTTCTCTATGTACAACAATTATCATATGTTTGGTAAAGAAGAAGCCTATAATATTTGGCTTGCTCCTGAGCAAAAAGCATCTAATTGTGTGGAGTGTGGCTTATGTGAAACTCATTGTCCGCAAGGTATCTCGATTCGTGAGGAATTAAAAAATGTAAAAGCAGTATTTGAATAGTCTATGAGGATTCAACCTATTGTCGACTTGACAGGATCGAAGAGGACTTCCATAATATGATTATATACTTTCGTAATACAACTTGTTTTCTATGAAGCAGTCATTCGTCCTTTCTTTCTTTCTTTCTTTCTTTCAGTAAAGCCCTAGGGAGACATTTTTCTATAAAACTTGTTAAACGTGTTTATCATGTCGGATCGTCATCCATTGACCAATCGATGCATGGATGGGCTGAAATTATGAGCGAGGCAGGAATGGCAGCGCTCATAATCTGCATTATTTACCACCGGAGTATCTAATGAAAGGGAACTGGCAATCCTTTATAATGGGGGTATAAGAGTGGATATTGACAAAGCGTTTTACCGAAATCTTATGAAAAACATGTTCGCTGATCCATGTGAAGTGAAGTTTTGGGATGGGGAAGTTGTTAAATATGGAGAGGGGATGCCTCAGTTCCAGATTGACTTCAACGAGCCAATTGCTAAAGCGGAGATTATTAGTGATCCATCGTTGGCCTTTGGCGAAGGGTATATGTCAAAGAAGATTGATATTGTGGGAAGTGTCCAAAAAGTTATTGAATCCATCTATAAGAATCAAAACAGTTTTCTTGGACAGAATAACACCTGCGACAAATTGTTTAAAATTTTTTCAAGTAGTATTCGGAAAAGCAAAGAGAATGTTCAATTTCACTATGACATCGGAAATGATTTCTATAGTTTATGGTTAGATAAAACCATGACCTATTCATGTGCCTATTTTAAGTCTCCCGAAGATAGCTTGTTTCAGGCTCAAAAAAACAAGGTCGCACATATCCTGTGTAAATTAAATTTACAACCCGGACAGGCCCTACTCGATATCGGCTGCGGGTGGGGAGAACTTATTCTTACGGCAGCAAAGAATTATCAGGTCAAAGCTCTCGGTATTACTCTCAGTTCGGAGCAGTATGCCAGGACCGTTGAAAGAATTGAAAACGAGGGCTTGCAGGATTTGGTTGAAGTCCAGCTCATCGACTACCGAGAGTTAAAGGGGAAAACTTTTGACAGAGTGGTAAGCGTAGGGATGATTGAGCATGTAGGGAAGGAACATCTCAGTGGTTACTTTTCCGCCGTAAAAGCTCTATTGAAGGAAGGCGGAGCATCTCTCTTGCATTGTATTACAGGATATGAAGGGTCGGGGACAAATAGCTGGATCAACAAGTACATTTTTCCTGGCGGATATATTCCGGCCGTGCAAGAATTGGTTTCGCTAATGGCCACCAATGGTTTCTACCTCCTTGATTTAGAGAGCCTTCGTGAACACTATACCCGAACCTTGGAACACTGGGCTAGGAATTTTGAGGATACCCTCCCATTAACCATGAAGACAAAAGATGAAACGTTTATACGAATGTGGCGGCTCTATCTCAACTCTTGTGCTGCTTCTTTTCATTTCGGTAATATCGATCTTCATCAGTTCTTGTTTACTAAGGGGGTTAACAATACTTGGCCTTTAACTCGTACGTACATGCATTCTTAGTCATTAGCCCTATTAGAGGATCTATTCTAAATTAATCTTTTCGGGACTTAACTAGGTTTTGAATGCATCTCTACGGTTATTTTCTGGAAGATAATGGTCTCAAACGAATGAAAGCTGCAACCTGCAAGGAAAGGGCATGGATCATGGAAAGTTCACGTTATAAATGGATAGCCTTATCAAACACAACGCTGGGTATTTTTATGGCTATGCTTGATGGAAATATCGTTTTAATTTCGCTACCAGCTATTTTCAGAGGGATTCAGATCAATCCGATGGCTCCTGGTAGCACATCATACCTGCTCTGGCTATTGATGGGTTATACCGTGGTTACAGCTACGCTCTTGGTTTCTTTTGGGCGATTATCCGATATCTTTGGGCGAGTGCGTTTATACAATTTAGGTTTTGCTATTTTTACTTTCGCCTCGATCTTGTTGTCTTTGACTCCTGGAAAAGGAACGACTGGAGCGATAGAGTTAATCTTGTTTCGTCTTTTGCAAGGGGTAGGCTCCGGATTCTTGTTTTCTAACAGTACAGCGATCATAACGGATGCATTCCCTCCCTCCAAAAGAGGGATGGCCATGGGGATCAACCAGATATTCGGCATCGGTGGGTCTTTAATTGGTTTACTTGTGGGCGGCGTTTTAGCCGATATTCACTGGCGCCTTATTTTTCTGGTTAGTGTTCCTGTTGGTTTGATAGGCACAGTTTGGGCTTATCTTAAACTCAAAGAAACCAGTACGATAGTGAGCAAGCAAAAAATTGACTGGTGGGGGAATGGTACCTTTGCCGTTGGTTTAACGACGCTGCTTTTGGCGCTCACTTATGGAATCATGCCCTATGGAGAAGCGAAAATGGGCTGGGGCAATCCGTTTGTGATTGCTGGTTTAAGCATAGGAATCGTGCTCTTAGTTGCTTTTGTTTATATAGAGCTTCACACCAAGATGCCCATGTTTAATTTAGACATGTTTAAGATCAGAGCCTTTGCGGCGGGGAATCTTAGTTTGTTTTTGTCTTCAATAGCGCGAGGTGGGCTTCAATTTATGCTGATCATTTGGCTACAAGGGATTTGGTTACCTCTTCACGGTTATAGTTTCGAACAGACTCCTTTGTGGGCGGGAATTTATATGCTGCCCATGATGATCGGTTTCTTTTTTATGGGCCCCATAAGCGGTTATTTGTCGGATCGTTACGGTGCGCGGGGGTTTTCTACAGTTGGTATGCTGATCTCTACTTTGGCTTTTATTCTTTTGACCCGTTTGCCAGCTAACTTTAACTACCTGCCCTTTGTCATTATTTTATTCCTGTCAGGTGTGGGAATGGGTATGTTTGCGGCTCCTAATACGACAGCCATAATGAATTCTGTCCCGGCGGAGCACCGTGGAGCATCAGCAGGGATGCGCGCAACCCTCCAGAATACAGGCTCAGCTTTGAGTATGACGTTATATTTCACTATTTTGATTATTGGTCTAAGCCAAAATTTACCGGCAACTATGTATCAAGGCCTAGTTCATGCAGGAGTACCTGCTGCGGCATCCCTTACGGTTGCTAATTTACCACCAACCGGTGCTTTGTTTGCCGCCTTCTTAGGCTACAATCCCATGGCCCAATTACTTCCGGCGACTGTCCTTCATCAGCTGCCAGCTGCTAGTCAGCAATTAATTCTAGGTAAGGTATTTTTCCCTCAATTGATTGCGCCTGCCGTTATGTCCAGTTTGCGAATTGCTTTTTATATTTCAGCGGTATTGTCAATCATTGCAGCAATTGCATCATATTTGCGGGGCGAAAAGACTGAGTCTATGAATTAAGGCACATTCAAGAAAATAACTAGTCAGTCTGCCAGTCTATTTTGTGTCATACTGCGTCGGCATATGCCCCTAATAGCCCCGCTATGAGGGGCACATGCCTCCTTGTCTGACGCAAACTATCCAAGGCATCATGACTTG
>JARLHV010000131.1 GCA_031292055.1 Desulfosporosinus sp. | reverse complement strand
CTTTCAGCAATAGGTCTTTCAGAAGACTTAAGTCTTTATAAGGACTTCCAGTCCGCACTTTTTAAACGGCTTCAGCCGTAATCGCGACTTCCAGTCGCAATCGTGAACCCCTGTACTTCAGTGCAGGGTCGTTCAGTTTCTATGCGGCGGGTTCCTTATTTTGGGGACCGCTCAGTGATAAGTATGGACGAAAACGAATTTTGTTAATAGGGTTAGTTATTTACACGGCAGTGAGTGCTCTATGTGCCTTCTCTGGAAATGTGTACCAGTTAATTGGGTTCCGAATTATCCAAGCAATTGCCAGCGGTGCAGCGACTGCTGTTGCCCAAGCGATTGTAAAGGACTGCTATTCCGGGCCAAAACGCGTCTCTGTCTTGGCTCTGGTTTCGTCAATGACGATGATTTCGCCGATCGTGGCTCCGGTTGTGGGTGCTTTAATTTTGAAGTTTACGTCTTGGCGCGGGATATTTTTGGTTTTGGCAGGTATGGGTCTTTTGGTTACCTGCGCGGTGATTTTCATGGAAGAGACCATTGGTGAGCGTTCGACAGGGAGCATCCGCCAATCCATAGGGCGGTTAGGGATTGTTGCTAAAAATCCAGGATTCATGGCCCTTTTGATAACGTTTTCCTTAATGGGAATTCCGATGATGTCGTTCATTACATCCTCATCCTATATCTATGTGAACCAATTTGGTCTGAGTGAACAAGTGTATAGTTATTATTTTGCCGTCAATGCTTTTTTTATGGTGATTGGTCCTTTACTTTACATGAAGCTGGCTGGGTTATTTAGACCTATTGCGTTGATCACTGCCAGTTACGTTATCGCCTGTATAAGCGGGTTAGTTATCTGTATCATCGGAATTCACGGACCCTGGGTGTTTACCTTGTCCTTAATACCTGCGACCCTGGCCGGCAGTATTACCCGCCCTCCAAGCGCTAACTTAATGTTGGAGCAACAAAAGGGAGATACTGGCGCAGTGGTGTCTCTGATGTCCTTTACCTTTACTATCTTCGGTTGCTTGGGCATGGTCATGATTTCCTTGGATTGGGCTAACTTGGTTTGGGTCATGGGGCTTATGTATACGGTTTTTGCTTTCGCGAGTTTAGTATTCTGGCGTAGAATCTCCAAGAAAGAGTTTGTCCGGAAGGTTTTAGTTTGATAAATCTTAGTCTGGTCAGAGGATGCTTTTATTTTAGAAAAGAAGCGAGGGATTGTCTTGAAAACGGTTGCCATAGCCTGTCGGACGATTGAAGATGAACTTAAGGCTGTCTACAATACCTTGCCGGCCCCTTTCCCGATCGTGTGGGTTGAATCGGGTCTACATAATTTCCCTTCTCAATTGAAGGAAAGAATACAACAAGAAATCGACAAAATTAGTGGCGTGGAGAATATTTTGCTGTTATTTGGCTATTGTGGCAATAGCATTGAAGGGCTTGTTGCTGCGCAAGCCCGCTTAGTGGTGCCAAAGGTTGAAGACTGTATATCCTTACTACTTGGTGGCAATCAGATTCGCCTTGCTTTTAGTCGGGAGACTCCAGCCTTTTATTTGACAGATGGTTGGCTTAGGTATGAGAAAAATATCTACTGGGAGTATGAAAAATGTTTAGAGAAATATGGTGAGGCCAAATCCTTGCGGATTTTCCGAGCTATGTTTGCGCATTATTCTAACCTCAATTTTATCGATACAGGGAGTTATGATTTAGAGTCTGTAATGGGTAGGACGGCGGCGTTTGCTAAAAAATTAAACCTTAAGCAGGGAATTGTGCCTGGCACCTTGAAACTAATTACTAAGGCATTGCTTGAAGAATGGGATGAGGATTTTCTCATTGCTCCGCCAGGAGTACCCCTACATATTGATTATCCAGTGACTACTAGTCAGTAAGAGACAAGAGCAGACAGTTGACTGCCTTTTGGGCGTAACTCCGGCTAAGGCGACAAGCGTTTAGGGAGGGCCATGTGACAGCTTCTATATCCAAAGGAGTGTTAGAGATGATTAACATTACTTTTTTGCCAGCGGAAATAGTTATCCAGGTTCCGGTAGGGACTTCAATTTTGCAAGCGGCTATGTTGGCTGGTGTGCAAGTTGTAAGTACGTGTGGTGGTAAGGGATCCTGTGGTAAATGTAAAGTTCAACTATCAACTGAAATTCCTGTTCAAATTACAGAGACAGAAAAGAAATTTCTCAGTGCTTCTGAATTGGCTGCGGGTTGGGTTCTAGCATGCCAACATCTCTTAACTCAGGATAGGGTTGTAAGATCGCAGGAACAGAAAGATGTTTATGAACGCAAGACGGACTTTGCTGGAGTGCAGCACATAAAGGTTGCACCGAGAGTGCGGAAGTTTTTCTTGCAATTGTCAAAGCCAAATGTCGAGGATCAGACTCCGGATTGGGAGCGGTTAATGGCCGCCTTGCCAGTTGAGGGGATTCAGTTTAACCGTACAGTGGCGGTTTCATTGCCACGGGTAGTTCGCTTGGGGAATTTTCAGATCACGGCAGTGTTGGATGGGGATCGATTACTAGCGGTGGAGCCGGGAGATACATCCGGGCGCTCCTTTGGTGTGGCAATCGATGTTGGAACAACGACGGTTGTTGTGTATCTGATGGACTTGAACAAAGGAACGGTTGTAGCCAGTGGGGCTGTGACCAATCCTCAGCAAGTCTTCGGCGCGGATGTGATTTCTCGGATTACTTACGCAGCGGGAAGTCCGGATCAGTTGAGAGAATTGCAAGCAAAAGTGATCAGTGGACTAAATGGAATTGTTGCTCAATTGTGCCAAGAACATGGGATAGCCAGAGCAGAAATCTATCAGGCCGTAGTAGTGGGAAATACGACAATGACCCACCTATTCTTGGGAGTTGACCCAACCTATTTAGCCCCAGCGCCCTTTATCCCAGTCTATCGGGAATCTGTAGAGGTTAGGGCCAGCGAGTTAGGGCTGGATATTTTAGAGACAGGAACTGTGATCATGCTTCCCAATGTAGCGGGTTATGTCGGTGCGGACACGGTGGGAGTTATGTTGGCAGCAGAAGCGGATCGCTTAGCAGGGGTTAGTCTGATTGTGGATATTGGAACGAATGGGGAAATTATTTTGTGCGGCAGGGAGAGAATACTTACCTGCTCGGCAGCGGCTGGGCCTGCCTTTGAGGGAGCGGAGATTAAATACGGTATGCGGGCGGCAGAGGGGGCGATCGAAGGGGTTCGGATCACTGAGGATGTCGAATTGGATGTCATCGCAGGGGGTAAGGCACGGGGAATTTGTGGCTCAGGTCTGATTGACGCGATTGCTGAAATGGTTAAGGTCGGGGTTATTGGTCCTACGGGACGGTTCGCCGGCGGACCAGATCAACTAGCAAAGCTGCCTGCCTTAGTTCGCGAACGCTTGCGCAGAACAGAACGCGCTGGTGAGTTCGTCCTGGTGTGGGGGAAGGATTCGGCTTCAGGCGAGGATATCGTGCTCACCCAAAAGGATATCCGAGAAATGCAACTAGCCAAAGGAGCAATCATGGCGGGAATCATGATTCTCGTTCGAGAAATGGGAATTACTCTCCAGGAAATTGATCGAATCCTTCTGGCCGGAGCATTTGGAAATTATATCAGAAAAGAAAGTGCCATAGGAATTGGCTTGCTTCCGTCCTTACCGCTTGAAAAGGTCAAGACGATTGGAAATGCTGCGGGTGATGGGGCTAAGATGGCCCTGCTTTCAACGGAAGAGAGAGCGCGGGCGGATTCTTTGGTCAAGCGGACAGAGCATATGGAGCTCTCTACCAAGAAGGAATTCCAAGCAGAATTTATTAAAGGACTCGATTTTAAGGGAGTGGATTAACCTGAAAGGTGATGGGATAGACGATATTCGACTTACGAATTTTTACTAAACAGAGTATAATGGGGTAATAAGCACGGATTTTATGGTTGCTGGGGTCGGAGAAATTTTTAGGGGAAGCCGATAGGAAAAGCGCCTGAGGTATTGTAAAACCGAATGAAGGAATCTGGACTAAACAATGCGGATTACGGTTGATATCTTGATTTGTGGAGGCAATTCTTGTCAATTTTAAGGATCTTGTCTGGTAACCTAATCAAGTAGAGTGGCCTGTGCCGCTCTACTTGAATTCCAGCCATAATTTTTTCATATACCAATCATAGCAACAGTGGAGCCTACAGGTATGTTATAATATGGACAAGAAGCGAGGTGGAGTGGTTAATGTATCGATTGGATGATTTGAATCCAGTGCAACGCGAAGCTGCTGAGCATAAAGAGGGGCCACTTCTAATTCTTGCGGGTGCTGGATCGGGAAAGACCCGTGTGCTTACCTATAGAATTGCTCATTTAATTGCTCAGGGGATAGAACCCAGTGCAATATTAGCTATTACGTTCACGAATAAAGCGGCTAAAGAGATGCGGGAGCGGGTGACTACCCTTGTAGGTAGTGAGGGGTATGGAATATGGGTTACCACATTTCACTCAGCCTGTGTTCGTATTCTGCGACGTGAAATTGATAATTTGCCGGGGTATAACCGGAATTTTGTTATTTATGATACAGGGGACCAACAATCCTTACTCAAAGCGAGCTTAAAGGAACATAATTATGATGAAAAGAAATTTCCAGTGCGCAGCGTGGCGGCAGTTATTAGTGATGCCAAAAACAAGCTGTTAGATCCAGAAGAATTTTCCCATAAAACCGCCGATTATTTTCAAGAAAAAGTTGTTGCCATCTACAAAACCTACCAAAAAAAGCTCAAGAGCAACAATGCCCTGGATTTTGACGATATTATTATGCTTACGGTTCAGCTTTTTCAAAAAAGCGACCAGGTCTATCGCTTTTATCAAGATAAATTCCGCTATATTATGGTCGATGAGTACCAAGATACGAATCATGCCCAATATATGCTGATCAAACTTTTGGCCAGTCAATATCGGAATCTCTGCGTGGTGGGGGATGATGATCAATCAGTCTATGGATGGCGCGGGGCGGATATCCAAAACATCCTCGACTTTGAGCGGGATTACCCAGAAGCAAAGGTCATAAAACTCGAACAAAATTACCGTTCAACCCAAAAAATTTTAGAGGCCGCGAATGCTGTGGTGAAAAATAACGAAACTCGTAAGGAAAAGTCCCTTTGGACCGAAAATGCGGAGGGGCAACCTTTAGTATGTTATGTAGGGAATGATGAGCGAGATGAGGCCAGCTATGTCGTAGAACGCATTAAGCGTTTGCGGGAATTGGAAGGCCGTCCTTATAACGATTTTACCATTCTTTACCGGACAAATGCTCAGTCGCGTGCTCTTGAGGAGCGACTCATGAAAACGGCTACGCCGTATCGCGTTTACTCGGGTTTAAAGTTCTATCAGCGTATGGAAATTAAAGATATTTTAGCGTATTTGCGGGTATTGTATAACCCAGCGGATCAAGTGAGTTTTACCCGTGTCCTCGGCGTACCGAAACGTGGACTTGGGGATAGTGCCCTGGAGAAGATCCTGGAATACGCGGATGAACAGGGAATGCCCGTGCTGGACGCGATTTTGGAGGCAGAGTATATTCCGGATTTGCCAACACGAGCTAAGAAACCGTTAGTCGGTTTTGCCCACATGATGCAAGAGTTATTAGCGTATTCGAAGGAAGCGTCCGTTACCAATTTGGTGGAAGCAATTTTAAGCAAAACGGGGTACAAGGCCATTTTGCAGGCGGACAATACACCAGAAGCGGAAACACGGCTGGAAAACCTTTTGGAGTTTCTCTCCGTAACGGCTGAGTATGATGCTAAAGCGGCTCAATCCGCGCAGAATGCTCAAAATGAAGGTGTCGATGCGGAGGAAGCGGTTGTCGGTCTGAGTGGATTTTTAGAACAAGTTTCTTTGGTTGCAGATATTGATGAACTGGACCAAGCGGAAGAAGCCGTGGCTTTAATGACGATGCATAGTGCGAAAGGGTTGGAATTTCCGGTAGTTTTTGTGGTTGGCATGGAGGAAGGAATTTTTCCCAGCAGCCGCTCAATGGTAGATCCAACTGTTTTAGAGGAAGAAAGGCGACTCTGCTATGTCGCTATTACTCGGGCAAGGGAGAAACTTTACCTGTGTAATGCCGAAATGCGAATGCTCTATGGCAAAACGCAATACAATCAGCCCTCCCGCTTCTTAGAGGAAATTCCGTCGGCCTTAATGACGGATATTGATCCTCTTGATCCGCCCAAACGTCGCAGCACTTCGACCAAACCGACCCGACGCAAGGATGCTAAGTCAGATCGAACAATTCCTCTGGGTTCAGGTTCGTGGGAAAAGGATTTCGGGAGTACCTTGGTTATTAAAGGGGGTGAGGCACATCATATAGGAGAAAAAGTGGAACATGCGACGTTTGGTCGAGGGATTATTGTCTCCATCAAGGGAGAAGGCGACAACGCGGAGCTGACCATTGTTTTCGACGGTGGAATTAAAAAACTTATGGCGGAATATGCCAAGTTGACGAAGCTGTAACCTAATAGCTGTTTGAAATTTCAAAAATAAAGTAAAGAAAGGTCTAGGTGTAACTATGTCAGATAAAATTTATATTGTTGGCCATAAAAGCTCGGATACAGATTCAGTTTGCTCAGCGATTGCTTTAGCTCGTTTGAAAGAATTAACAGGGGCTACTAATGTTGTTCCTTGCTCAGCCGGAAAACTAAACAAAGAGACTGAATATGTACTTAATTTTTATGGAGTTGCTATTCCTGAAGTGTTGGAGTCTGTAGAACCTAAACAAAAATTAATTCTCGTTGACCACAATGAATATGGACAAGCCGTTGCTGGTGCCGATCAAGCTCAACTCGTCCAAATTGTTGACCACCACAAAGTGGGCGGATTTCAAACTTCAGAACCCCTTTATGTACGTATTGAGCCTGTTGGTTCCACCTGTACTATTGTGGCAGAAGAATTCAAAGAAAAAGGCCTGGTTCCTGAAAAAGCAATCGCGGGCATTCTACTCGCAGCGATCCTTTCTGATACCGTTATCTTCAAATCCCCAACCTGCACGGAATTAGATAAGACAATTGCTGCTGAACTCGCTGCTATTGCTGGTGTTGAACCTAAAACTTGGGGCATTGATATGTTCAAAGCATCTTCCAACATCGCAGATCGTACTCCTCAAAGCATGATCGAAGAAGATCTTAAAGCCTTCACCATGGGGCCTCACAAAGTCGGCGTTGGCCAAGTTAGTCTGATGGGTTTGGAAGGCTTTGAAGATGTTCGGGCAGCCTTAACAGCAGCCGTCGAAGCACATCGTGTTGCCCAGGAAATGCGTTATCTCTGTCTCATGATTACAGACATCTTGACAGACGGCACCGAATTGATCGTATGTGGAGATAACCCTGAAGAGGTGGCTAAGGCTTTCGGAAAAGAAATCGTCAATGGAAGCGTTGATCTCCCAGGTGTCCTGTCTCGTAAAAAACAAGTTGTCCCACAAATGACGACCTATTTCCAAGCTTAATGTCAAACTAAGCCTATGTGACGGAGAACGGAGGGATTTCAGTGCAGGATGAACTTGAGCGCGTGGCAAGGTTGCGCAAGGCAATTGAAGACGCGAACAAGCAATATTACGAGCTTAACCAGCCCCATATAACCGATGCGGAATTTGATGCTCTTTTGAGGGAATTGCTGGCTTTGGAAGCAAACCATCCTGACTGGGTTACTCCGGATTCTCCGACTCAACGTGTAGGTGGAGAGGTGACCAAAGAGTACGCTAAAGTACGGCATTTGGAACCTCTCCTTAGTTTGGATAATGCCTTTGCGGCGAGCGATTTGCGGGAGTTTGACCGACGCGTACGTCAGGTAGTCCCTGTGTTGGACTATGTGGTCGAACTCAAAATAGATGGTTTAACAGTCGCCTTAACCTATGAAGAGGGGTTTATGGTTGGTGGAGCTACCCGTGGAGATGGAGCAGTCGGCGAAGATATAACCGCAAATGTTAAAACGGTAGGATCCATCCCTCTACGTCTGAACGAGGTGGTTGCCAAGTTAAGTGTTCGGGGAGAAGCTTACATGCCTAAAGCATCGTTTGCCCGCTTGAATCAAGAACGTGAAGAAGAAGGGCAGCCTCCCTTTGCCAATCCCCGGAATGCAGCGGCTGGGTCCTTACGTCAACTCAACTCCCAAATCACGGCTCAGCGCAAGCTGGAATACTTTGCGTACCAAGTGTTAGCGGCGAACGAATTAGGATTACATAAACAAACAGAGGTCCTCGCCTATTTACAACAGCAGGGTTTTTTCGTAAATCCTGAATATAAGGTTTTTAGTGACATTGAAGCGGTCATAGATTATTGTGCAGGAATGGCAGCAGAGCGTCATCGTTTTCCGTATGATATCGACGGTCTCGTGATTAAAGTGAATGAATTTGACCTTCAACAGGAGCTTGGCTTTACTGCCAAAAGTCCCCGCTGGGCGATTGCTTATAAATTTCCGGCGGAGCAGGTTGAAACGGTTGTTGAAGATATTATCATCCGAGTGGGGCGTACAGGAGTTTTGACGCCCACCGCTGTTCTCAAAGCAGTTCCCATCGCAGGGTCTACCGTGAGCCGTGCGACGCTTCATAATCTGGATAACATCCGGGAGAAGGATATTCGTATTGGAGATTATGTGCTCTTGCAAAAAGCAGGGGATGTGATTCCTGAGGTTGTCCGGGTCTTACCCGAAAAACGCACTGGTAAGGAAAGGCTTTTTGAAATGCCGGACACCTGCCCGGAGTGTCAGAGCCCAGTCCGACAAGACGAAGGGGAAGTTGCGTATCGCTGTCAAAGTAGCACCTGTCCTGCTCAGCAACGTGAGGGAATTATACATTTCGTCTCTCGGGATGCTATGGCGATTGATGGGCTTGGTCCTGCCGTCATTCAACAACTCCTCGATGCGGGGTTGATCAAAGATGCTGCGGATCTCTATGCATTGACGTTCGATGATTTAACTCCAATCGAACGAATGGGCAAGAAATCCGCGGAAAACTTACTGAAGGCAATCGAAGACAGCAAACAGCGAGGGCTGGCCCCGTTGATTTTTGCTTTGGGAATCCGTCATACCGGAGAAAAATCAGGGAAGACTCTGGCTCAGACGTTCGGCTCAATGGATGAATTACTGAGTGCAACGATGGAAGAACTGCAAGCGATTTCGGATGTCGGACCGACCATGGCGGAAAGTCTGGTGCAGTTTTTTAGTCTGGAAAGTACACGCTGTTTCCTTGCTAAGTTGCGTGAAGCAGGTGTATCGATGAAGGCAGAAAAATCCTCTAAGCCGCAGATTTTTGCTGGCAAAAGCATTGTTGTCACTGGTTCTTTAGAACGCTGGGAGCGGCGCGAGATCGAGAACCTCATTGGGGAGTACGGCGGTAAAGCGGCAAGCACTGTCAGTAAAAAAACGGCCTTCGTTGTTGCGGGAGAGAAAGCAGGGTCGAAGCTTGAGAAGGCACAGGGGCTGGGCATCGCTGTTTTAACCGAAGAGGAATTTGAACAGTTGATACAATAAATCAATTAATTAATTACTGAAAGCCGGTTTCTCTACAAAGAAAACCGGCTTTTACTGCGGGATACTATATTAATGTTACTCGTGAGTTATTTGGTGGATTGTTGGGTTTGTACCTTGATTAGCTCATCGAACTTCTGTAATAACTCTTTATCAAGTGCAAGCTTCTGATTATAAAACCGTATAGTCTTTACCATTAAGTAAAGAGCGAGCAAGAAAAATATAAAGAAAAAGAGCATTGGTAACATTGCTAGAACATTGTAATCAAAGGCTATCGGGTTGCCTCCCATTAAGATTCACCTCCATAGTAAGAGTATATCATTCTTTATGGAAAAATGTTGAAGCATAGTAGTTTGCGTTATCACTAATTTGTTGCTTCTCAAAATCCCTAAGCTCCGGCATAAGCGAACGTACCCTATAGTAAGAGTGCAAGTCAAAGTGCAAGTCAAGAACCGTCCCCAACTTGCACAACTTGCATTGCTTTTTTCGTTTTTATTGCCCCTTTCTTCCAGATTTGCTATGATAGAGGTTAAAGCAACAAACTATCCAAAGGGAAGGTGAATAAGGTGACAATTTCACGTGAAGACGTTGAATACGTGGCAGCAT
Organism: Desulfosporosinus sp.; assembly: GCA_031292055.1. Taxonomy (GTDB): domain Bacteria; phylum Bacillota; class Desulfitobacteriia; order Desulfitobacteriales; family Desulfitobacteriaceae; genus Desulfosporosinus. Next base: position 8,897 of record JARLHV010000131.1, on the reverse strand, counting down.
TGGCGCGCCTGGAGTTGACCGAACAGGAAACTCAAGAGTATACTGAACAGCTTAACTCTATTTTAGGTTATGCGGCCATGTTGGAGCGCTTAGACACGGACGGTGTGGTACCTACCGCTCATGCCGTTCCTTTGCACAATGTATTGCGCGAGGATCAAGTAAGTCCATCAATTCCTCAAGAAAAAGCTCTTCAGAATGCCCCGGATGCCGATGAAGGGTTCTTTAGGGTGCCGAAAATAAGTCTGACTTAGAAAGGAGATTAATGGGACAATGGGTATAGAAAAATCAGTCAGTGAACTGCATGAGCTCCTTGCTCATAAAGACATGAGCTCTACAGAGTTGACGAAAGCTTACATAGAGCGTATTCAGGCAGTGGATCCGAAGTTGAAAGCGTATCTAACAGTTCTTGAGGATCAGGCTTTAGCCCAAGCGGCTGAGGTTGATCGAAGAATTGCCCAGGGAGAAGTCTTAGGCGCTTTAGAAGGAATTCCAATGGCCTTGAAGGATAACCTGTGCACGGAAGGGGTTCGCACAAGCTGCGCTTCAAAGATGTTGGAAAACTTTATTCCACCCTATAATGCGACAGTGACAGACCGTTTACGGACAGCGGGAACGATTCTACTTGGTAAAGTCAATATGGATGAGTTTGCGATGGGTTCCTCGACAGAAAATTCCTATTTCGCGAAGACTCGGAATCCTTGGGATTTAGAATGTGTCCCCGGCGGGTCTTCCGGAGGTGCTGCGGTAGCTGTAGCAGCCGATGAGGCGGCTTTTGCCCTGGGGTCAGATACGGGAGGATCCATCCGTCAACCGGCTGCTTTTTGTGGGGTGGTCGGAATGAAGCCAACTTATGGAGCGGTCTCTCGATATGGCCTGATTGCGTTCGCATCCTCTCTCGATCAAATTGGTCCGTTGACTAAAACTGTGCGGGACAATGCCTTGGTGATGAATGCCATCGCGGGATATGATCGCTTGGACTCGACGTCCGTTCCGTTCGAGAAGCCGGATTATACTGAGTTCCTAGTTAATAATATCAGAGGTTTAAAGATTGGGATCCCCAAGGAGTATTATGGCGAAGGAATCGACCCGGACGTGGCAAAAGGAATTCAAGCTGGGATTCAAACTCTCATTAATTTAGGTGCTGAAGTGGCTGAATGTTCTCTACCTCATACAGAGTACGCTATACCCGCTTATTACCTGATTGCTACTGCTGAAGCGAGCTCAAACCTTGCTCGGTATGATGGTGTGCGCTATGGGTATCGAGCGGAGGCGGAGGATGTCTTAGGTATGTTTAAAAAGACTCGGTCTGAAGGGTTTGGTCAAGAAGTAAAACGCAGGATTATGCTCGGGACCTATGCCCTAAGTTCAGGGTACTATGATGCTTATTATTTGAAAGCACAAAAAGTCAGAACTTTGATAAAACAAGATTTTGATAAAGCCTTTGAGAGGTTCGATGTATTGCTCTCTCCAACGGCTCCGACCGCGGCGTTTAAGTTTGGCGAAAAATCGGCGAACCCTTTAGCCATGTACTTATCAGATATCACAACTGTCCCGATTAATCTCGCAGGTATTCCAGCCATTTCTATTCCGGCAGGATTTGTGAATGGTTTGCCAATTGGTATGCAGTTCATGGGGAAAGCGTTGGATGAAGGGACGTTGTATCGGGCGGCCTATACCTTTGAACAAAACACCTATTATCACACCTTAAAACCGCAACTTTCAGGGGAGGTGCTGACTTGTGGCAGTCGCTGATAAATATGAAATGGTCTGTGGGCTGGAGGTTCATGTAGAACTCCAAACAAAGACGAAGATTTTTTGCGGATGTACAACCGAGTTTGGGGGAGAACAAAATACACATGTTTGCCCGGTGTGTTTGGGCATGCCGGGAGCGCTCCCAGTTCTCAACCGGGAAGTGGTAAATTATGCGATTAAAGCCGGTTTAGCGTTGGAGTCTGAGATTGCGCAATTTTCTAAGTTTGATCGTAAAAATTACTTCTACCCAGATTTGTCCAAGAATTATCAGACCTCCCAATTTGATTTACCCATTTGTATTAAGGGTGGCTTGGAAATAGAGGCCGAGGGCGAAAAGAAATGGATTGGGATCACTCGCGCCCACATGGAGGAAGATGCCGGGAAGCTCGTACACAGCGGAGAAACTATCTCCACATCCAATGAGTCATCTGTCGACTACAATCGAGCTGGGGTTCCGCTTTTGGAAATCGTTTCTGAACCTGATATGCGCACGATTCCGGAAGTTTTGGCCTACCTGGAAAAATTAGTACAGATTCTCGAATATACGGAAGTATCGGATTGCCGTTTGGAGCAAGGCTCAGTACGCTTTGATGTCAATGTTTCGCTCCGTCCCATCGGTGCGACAAGTTTGGGAACTCGTACGGAAACCAAAAACTTAAATTCCTTCAGCTCTGTCCGAAGGTGCATGGAATATGAAATAGCTCGTCAAGCCCGAGTTTTAGATGCGGGTGAAAACGTAGTTCAGGAGACACGCACTTGGGATGAAGGTCAGGGGATCACGTTGACGCTGCGTTCCAAAGAAGAAGCTCATGATTATCGCTATTTCCCCGAACCAGACCTTGCCCCTCTGATTATCGATCGGGAATGGGTGGAGAAAATCCGCAAAACTCTCCCTGAGCTTCCGGCCGCACGCCGAACCCGTTTGCAAGCGTTGGGTTTGTCAGCCTATGATGCCACCGTTATTACGCAAGCAAAAGCTATGGCGGACTTCTTTGATGAGGCTTTGGCTAGCTATGGAGATGCTAAGACGTTGGCGAACTGGATCATGGGCGACGTTACGCGTTTACTGAACACCAATCAGTGTCGTGTAGCTGATTCTCCGATTTCGGCTAAACAATTGGCGGAACTCCTGGCACTCATAGACAAAGGCACTCTTAGCGGTAAGATTGCCAAGAGTGTTTTGGAAGAAATGTATAGCACGGGCAAGGATCCCAGCATAATTGTCAAGGAAAAAGGGCTTGCCCAAATCAGTGACGAAGGTGCGCTGCTGGGGATTATCGACAGTGTGATTGCCGCCAATCCCCAATCTGTAGAGGACTACCGAGCAGGAAAAGATCGGGCCATCGGGTTCCTTGTCGGGCAAATTATGAAGGCAACTAAAGGGCAGGCTAATCCGGGTCTGGTCAATCAACTGCTTAAAGAAAAATTATCCTAAAGCTTTAAAACTTTAGAACTTCTTAGAGCTTTTCTGCGAAGAGAAGCTCTTTGCTGTTTTGGCAAAGCTAGGGATGGTTAGTTCGACTTCCCGCCAAAAGGGCTAATGCCCGGATATTCTGAAAAGAAAACGGTCACGGATAGATAAAAGAAGATCATACCAGTAGTTTAAGCTATGGTCATTTCACTAAGTATACAGTATAAAGAATTGGAGATTCTTCAAAGTTCAGGGCTATCATGTTAGTATAAAGAGTAAGCGCAATTTAAGCTTTATACTAAACTTCCAGTTAATAAAGAGGGGTGAGTCTGAGTGAGACATTTAACGATCGTGGATACGACCTTGCGTGATGGGGAACAAACGGCAGGGGTTGTTTTTTCTAATCAAGAGAAATTGCGCATCGCTCGGTTACTTGATGAGCTAGGCGTTCATCAGATTGAAGCGGGTGTTGCTGTCATGGGTGGCGATGAGAAGCAAGCCATTAGTGATATTGTAAAATTAGGTTTAAAAGCGAGTATTATGGGCTGGAATCGGGCTGTAATTTCTGATATTGAGGCGTCGTTGGCCTGTGGTGTGGATGCTGTGGCGATCTCCATTTCTACCTCAGATATCCATATTGAACATAAACTAATGACCACCCGTGACGATGTGCTCGAACGGATGGTAAAAGCAACAACCTTTGCCAAACGTGAAGGGATGTATATTTCTGTTAATGCAGAAGACGCTTCTCGATCGGATATGGATTATCTGGTTGAATTTGCTAAAGAAGCCAAAAAAGCGGGCGCGAATCGTTTGCGCTATTGTGATACCGTAGGAATCCTGGATCCATTCAAAACATATGAAAATATTAAAACCCTGATTGAAAAAACTGGCATAGACGTCGAAATGCATACCCATGATGATTTTGGAATGGCCACAGCCAATGCTTTAGCTGGAGTAAAGGCAGGCGCGACGCATGTTGGTGTAACGGTAAACGGTTTAGGCGAACGGGCCGGTAATGCAGCCTTAGAGGAAGTGGTTATGGCCTTAAAATACTTACTTAAGACGGATCTCTCCTTTGCGACGGAACGTTTTGTTGAGGTCTCGGAATATGTTGCTCGGGCCTCGGGTCGAATGCTTCCTCCTTGGAAGTCGATTGTGGGAAGTAATATGTTTGCCCATGAATCTGGGATTCATGCCGATGGAGCACTAAAGGACCCTCGAACGTATGAGGCTTTCCGTCCTGAAGATGTCGGGCTCGAACGGCAGATTGTGATCGGAAAACACTCGGGGACAGCGTCCATTAAGGCGAAATTCTTGCTTGAATATGGAAAAGAAATGAAGGACGAAGAGGCGGTCGAAATGTTGTCACGGGTCAGGGCGTTGGCCGTTGACATGAAGCGTTCACTTTTTGACAAAGAACTTGTTTATATTTATGAAGATATGTTAAAGCAGCACAAATAGAACGATAGGTATAAGAAGAGTGGGTCTAACCTAGAAGCAGGATTTTGGAACTGTAACCAAGGTCCTGTTTGTTTTTATACCATAAATGTAAACTAATTGATACATGTATTTAATTGTGGACATGATTCTTAAGCCGAGGAAACTAAGGAAAAAGGATAGTTATAGCCCTTGCGTGTGTAAACTATCGTATACATAACTGGAATCTGACTAGCTAAGGATTTATGAGGACAAACAGTCCTGTAAGCCTTAGGATTAGCGTGAATTCAAGATCTCCAAGTTCCTAAATAGTCATTTGGCATAGTAATTGCAAGATAATTCAGGAGATTCGGAATCACATAAACTTATTAAGGCCTGTAATCCCACTAGAAAAAGGAGGTTTGGGTGTGAAGGCAACAAGGCTTATTGGGCTTGGATAAATGCAATGTCTAAGTATAAGGCCCTTATTAAGCTAAAGCCCTCTTATAACAAAAAATGGGACAGTAACTGCCGCAATGTTTCAGTGATTAATGACGGGGCTGCTGACGTTGTCGTCATGTCTGAACCGATATGAGTAAATAAGAATAATATTTGCATACTAGAAAAGAAGACAGATAAGAAAAAGGAGATGCAGAAATGATTAGGGATGAGTATCTTAAAAAGTGTGTAACTGCTGACGTAGCTGTAAAAGTGATCCGTAGTGGAGATTGGGTAGAATATGCCTGGGCTGCAAGCAGTCCTATTTTATTAGGGGAAGCTTTGGCTCGGCGCAAAGACGAACTTCACGATGTGAATTTGCGTGGAGGGGTAATGTTGACACCACTGCCTTTTGTGGATTGTGATCCAGAGGGAGAACATTTCACTTGGAATAGTTGGCACATGGGCGGGGGCGAACGGAGATTAGCCCAAAAAGGTTTAGCCTATTACATTCCTATTAAATATTCTGAGGTGCCTCGGTACTTACGTGAGAATTTGCAGACGGATGTTGTAGCTATTCAAGTGGCTCCAATGGACGAACATGGGTATTTTAGCTTTGGGGTCTCAGTGTCTCACTATGCAGCAGCGATTGAAAAAGCTCGAGCTGTCATTGTTGAGGTCAATGAAGATATGCCTAAGGCTCACGGCGGGTATGACAATACAGTTCATATTTCAAAGGTGGATTATGTCGTTGAAGGTGGGCACCGAGGGCTTCCCGTATTACCGTCAGCGCCTGCGTCTGAAATCGATAAACAAATCGCTGAGTATGTATTGCCCGAGATTCATGATGGGGCATGTATTCAATTGGGAATTGGCGGGATGCCGAATGCTTTAGGAAAAATGATTGCTCAATCGGATCTCCAAGACCTGGGGATTCATACGGAAATGTTGGTTGATGGATTTGTAGATATGGCGGAAGCAGGAAAGGTTACCGGGCTGAATAAAAAATTAGACCGGGGCCGGATGGTCTATGCTTTCGCGGCTGGGACCCAGAAACTCTATGATTTCATTCGTGATAACCCTTCTTTAGCAGCCTACCCGGTAGATTATACGAATCATCCTTTTATTGCTTCCCAAAATGACCAACTGATTTCCATCAATAGTGCTTTGGAAATTGACTTGGCAGGTCAGGTTTGTTCTGAAACGGCTGGACCTAATATTATCAGTGGTGCTGGTGGTCAACTTGATTTCGTGGAAGGATCTTACAATTCCAAAGGGGGTAAAAGCTTTATTTGTTTGCCCTCCACTTTTACAGATAAAAAGGGACAAGTTCACTCCCGCATCAAAGCAGTTATGACGTTAGGTTCTGTGATCACAGATACCCGGTCGACTGTTCAGTTTGTAGTTACAGAGTATGGAAAAGTCAATCTCAAAGGCTTGTCATCTTGGCAGCGTGCTGAAGCTTTGATTTCAATTGCCCACCCTGATTTCAGGGAAGGACTAATCGAGGAAGCGAAAGCCCTTAAGATTTGGCGTAAAAAATCATAGAAACCTGCCACGGCGTGAGTAGGTAAGAAGGGAGTCTCGATATGATCGAGCCCCTTCTTTTTTATCGTTATGGACATTTTTTGCTTTACCCGTTAGAATTGGTAAAGGAAGGGAATGATTCGCGTGTTTATAGAACAGTTTTAAGATAGAGGATGAATGAGATGGGTAAAAAAAATGACCAACAGCTTCCGCCCAGACAGCCAGTCTGGAATATTTGGCAAGGCTTGTTTCTAATTGCACTTGTGACGCTGATTGAATTTCCTCTCGGATGGTTAGAAACTCCGCAAGATTTAAATTCGCTGCATGGGATTCTCTACTTTATCGGGGTTGGGATAGGGGATGCGCTGCTCTATTTCATAGTCATTGGAATCTTTTTGCGTCTTATACGCCGACCGTTCTCTGAGTTAGGGATGGTTAAACCGCTCAAACGCTATGTCTGCTTGGGATTTCTAGTGGGTATATTATTATTTATAAGTGTTGGTCTGTTAGGAAACTTGTTGACGCAATTATTAGGAACCCCAGCTCCGCAAAGTTTTGCTGTTGCGGTAAAAGGGGGCGATCATACATGGGAATTTGTGCTCCTTATTATTTTGGGGGGAGTAATAGCCCCAATCAAGGAAGAAATGCTTTTTCGGGGCTTAATGTACCCACCGCTGCGTCAGTCTCTTGGCAAAGGCAAAGGAATGCTGCTGACAGGATTGTTTTTTGCGACCCTGCATTTTGATATCGTGCGGTTCTTACCGTTATTTATCGGTGGAGTAGTGCTTGCTTGGTTGTACGAGCGCTCGTCAAGTATTTGGCCTGCCATTGTGGCCCATGGAACTTGGAATATTTTAATGGCAGTTGCGCTGTGGATGCAGCGTTCTTAAGTGTTAAAGAAGGAGATTTGTATGAAAATTACGTCAGATTGTGATTGCTTGGGCTTGAAGTCGAGCCTAGAATGTCTTCGTCTTATCTCAGAAGGCTCAGGGGTAGGGTATATGAATGGGATTGCCACATTCGTGCCGGGACTTCTTCCAGGAGAAACGGGGGAAGTTGAGGTGTACGAAGCTAAGAAAAAATGGCAACGGGCTCGGCTTCAGAAGATTATCAAACGTTCTCCGGAACGTATTACGGCTCCTTGCTCTGTCTTTGAAGAGTGTGGTGGATGTCAGTTACAGCACACAACCTATAAGGAGACTCTGCTGTGGAAGCAACGCTGGGTTGAGGAGGCACTCTCTAGAATCGGAAAGCTAAGTATGGAGGTCAAACCAACCATGGGGATGTCAAGTCCTTGGCGTTATCGCAATAAGGCGCGTCTTCACCGGGAACCGACCGGGGCATTAGGGTACTACAAGGAAAAATCAAAGGCCCTTGTTCATTTTCAAGATTGTCTCCTGTTAAGTGAGCGCATGAATCGCTGGATTCGACTGACTGAGAAGTTTTTGGCAGATGGGTTTGCAGAAATACACACCGTAACTTTTCGCGAAAATACAAGAGGGGAAGGGTTCTTGCTTTTAGAGGGGCCGCCGAGCAAAGTGCTTTCTGCGGAAGAAAATCCGGAATTCTTTGCAGCTCTTTCAAAGGAAGGGATTTGTTCTGTTTGGGGGACCGACACAGAGGGCAGCTTAGGGCTGATATGGGGAGACGAAGTTTTTAGTCAAACGGTTCTCGACATGCCCTTTGAGGTGTCTCCTTTGTCGTTTTTGCAAGTCAATTCGCTGCAAACGGATGTTCTTTACGCGCAGGTATTGGCTGGAGCTGCTCTAACTGGAGAAGAAATTGTATGGGATCTTTATTCAGGGATTGGGACCTTGGCCTTGGCTTTAGCCCTTAAGGCCAGAAAAGTAACAGGCATCGAAGAAAATCCTTCTGCAGTTGAAGATGCTATTCAAAATGCCGTCAACAATAACGCGATCGGCCATGTCGAATTCCTTAAGGGAAAAGTCGAGTCGCGGATGATGAAGATAGAGGAACAACCGGATGTGGTCGTCTTAGACCCGCCACGGACAGGAATGCATCCTCTCGTTGTGAACCGTCTGCTTGAACTGAAGCCTGAGCGCATAATCTATGTGTCCTGTGATCAGGGAACCTTAGCTAGAGATCTCGGTGTACTCACTCAAGGGGGGTATAGGGTTGACAGCGTACAACCGGTGGATATGTTTCCTTGGACACAGCACGTGGAGACTGTGGTAAGTATGGAAAAATGCACAGTCTGAAAGTGGCTTGTAGCAAAGGTTCTAGCTGTTGGGGCGTAAATTGTTTAACGATTCAATAGGACCAGCTAAGCGCGCAGGAACATATATTTAGAGCTTGGTTTAGAGAGTTTTGGTGTACAGGACGAACGAAG
>JARLHV010000130.1 GCA_031292055.1 Desulfosporosinus sp. | reverse complement strand
TCATAACTACTATGAATTGATCACATACACTGAAAGCAAAATCTAATAAATCTTTATAAACCTTGCCTTGCGGGTCATCAGTTATAAACATAAATCATTACTCCCTCCCAATTAAAATCCAAGAAACTTCTCCCTAGGTTCGTACCCAATCCTAGAAATAATTGACCCTCTCAGGACAGCCTGGCACAGAATTTAAATTAGTATTGAACTTCAATTTCTTTAATCCGCCGATACAGCTCTTCATTTACAGGTGTCGCCACATTGTATTTTCTTCCTAACTCCAATACCGCACCTGAAAATAATTCTACCTCACTCCAACGTTTGGCTTCCATATCCTGACGCATGGAGGGCTTCCCTTCTGGACTTAGAGGATCCAAAACATTCAGCCAATAGTCTAAATCCGTCTCTGTTAAATTGATGCCTTCCTGTTCGGACAGAATCATGACCTCTCGCATTGCTGCAATCATCGTATCTCTCGGCGCACCCTTTTTTTGAATTTCACCATAGTTGCTCTCATAGACCGCAACCGTTTGGTTCACACCGACATTGAGCATGAATTTGCCCCAGATCCGCTTGTTCATATCAGTAGCCACTTCAAAAGGTACCGCCATGCTTTCCAAAAATTGAGCGACCTGTTTTACGCGTTGTGAAATTAACCCTGGTTCGCGCTCTCCAAAAACAAACATCCCCAAATGATCGTAGGTTAATCGATTCCCAACTTTAACGGCATCCATACCCTGTGCTGTACAATAGAGGATTTTTTCCAGCCCATAAGTCTGGCCAATAATAGTTTCGCTCGTGATCCCATTCAATGCGGATAAAATGATGGTATGTTCCCCTACTTGATTCTTGACAGCTTGGATAGCATCGCTCAGCCCATCGTACTTTACAGCAAAAATAAGTAGATCGGCTGGTTCTCCTATGTCTTCAGGTTTCCTATAATTGAATTCGCAGCGCTCGCCATTACAATACACAAAATCATGTTCATACTTTCGTATTCTTTCTTGGTCAGCAATAATCATTAGATCCCCTTTGGGCATTCTCTTAGTCAAATGATGCCCAAATAGAATTCCTAATGCTCCTAAACCAATGATGGATACCTTTTTTATCTCCATTATACATTAACCCTTTCTATTTCATAATACATTCAGGTTAAAAATGAACCTATTTCTCTTATAGGTTACAGGTCAACGGTTGGCATATACCTTTCTTTTTTCTGAACATCCACGGCTTGCTGATATCCTACTATTTTGGTGTTAATACTGACCCTATACCAAATGCTTTTTTACCAACAATATCCTTAAGTTTTAATATTATCAGAGAGCTTACAATTTCGTTATTGACATCTAAGACATACCTTGTACCATACACATCTTCCTTAGCATTATCGGTACAATATTGTTCAAACGTCCTGTTTTTGTTCCACTCCTTGTAACCTTCACTGAATATAAAATTTATCTCTTGAGGCAGCGCCTGTCTGAAAATCATATTAATATTCTCTTTTTTAGAATAGCTTTCATGCCGCTACCGCGGCAAACTATCATAATAGTCTGGAGGTTTAGTATAAGCGGCTTATGCCTACTCATCTTATGATATGAATAGTACCTTCCTTGCGCGGTGGCCCTCCAAGTATTTGCAGCAAGTTTTTGTTATGTTGAAACATGGTTTCTTCATAGTAGACTTTTTTCAGAAACTCTTCGGGAACGTTCATTGTATTCCACTTTTTCCGACAGAGCTCATAATAGCGTATAAAAGTTTACCCCTTGTTGCCGTCGGCCGTAATCTTTTTACCGAATTTTTTCATGATCTAGTTAAATTAACGGTAAAACATGGCGGAAAAGCGAATTGCGGACAAAAAATTGCCCCACACGTCCATAGTGTAGGGGATAGCTTTTTCTAATTCTACAGGCACCAGTGCTTCAAGCCCCCTATGGGGGAGGTGGGGTGGGATAGACCCATCCCTCGATAAAATACATTATAAATTGAATTCCCAATAATGATCTGTGAAAATCATACAGAAGCTAAACTGCTGGATTAGGCGAGGAAACGTTTCATTGAAAATAATCTCCAGCGGTGAAACAGAAAATACGACAAGGAAAATTGCGTGATGTTTAATTATTGACAAAATAGATAATTACAAGCGTAGAGCCAGGTTTTTGGCCATTTCCTTAATTCGTTGTAAATCTTCTTTAGTTGGAAGTCCCTTAATGTTACCCATTCTACCCAGGGTACTATTTTCTTCCGAACCATGAAATTCGCTAAGCACATACCATTCATCTGCAACAACAAAACCAAAATGCTCAAAAAACTGACCTATATATTTACCGACAGGAATTGCTTCTCTAATCCCTGTATGTGGTCCGGAATAAGTGCAAAACAAGAGGGTATTCTTACCTGGTATTACGGGTGCGCTCAATTTGATCCGGCCTTCTTTTTTGTAATGGTTAAATTTTGCTTTTAAGTAATCATCGACAGGTTTAGGTGGATGAAAGCTATAAGTCGGCGCACCAAAGCATACCAGGTCATAATCATAAAAATCAATAGCTTCAGCTTCTTGTATTTTAAGAAGTGAGGTTTGGAAGCCGCCTTCTTCTAAACCACGATGGATACTAACGGCTACTTTTTCAGTATTACCCGAATGAGACCAATATAAAATTATGGCTTTTTTCATGATTGTAGGCTCCTTTCATGACAATATTTTCTATATTTACTATATCATATTTAAAATCATTGTGCCGAATATAACGATTTATATTATAAGTATTGGCACTCTTGTAACATCACTTTTAGGTTTTAGGGAGATAAACCTAACTCTAGCGGCTATTCTCATAATCCAGATAATAATTATATATAAGATTTGCTTCGTACTACTCAAAAAAGTATTAACTGATACCCTCCATTATAAACGCCCCTCATCTACCATGATTTTTTGCCATATTATAACACGATCAACCTACACGTTCTATTGATATCCTCTTTGCAAGCGTACAGGTGCGCTCTGTCCACACCACGTAGGACACTCCTAGAGATAAAGTTAACGAAGACCTCTCCACTTCAGTGTAAGAGGGGGTCTTCGTTAAATTAGTATTCAAATAACTATTACCGCCTTTGACTCCGCTTGGCGGGGGTTAGCGTATGACTCCGGCAAAGGCTTCTTTATCCTCTACTTTAGTCGACTTGATCATCCGTTCGCCAGTTCCTCTATGCGTTTGTTAGCGTTGTCCTTATAGATACCGCCATGATAGCAGATTACAGTTTCAACGTCATACTGCGTTATCTTCTTCAAGGATTCTATATTTAACTCTGTATCAAAATTAGTTGATTGTGGGGCTTGAATAAGCACACCTCCTTGAATCTGTAGCGCATCCCCTGCGATGAGTATCTTATAACGCTTAATATATAGGCAAATATGACCTGGTGTGTGGCCGGGAGTGTAAATGACAGTTATCCCACCACAGTATGGCAATTCTTCACCCTCGGAAAGCGTTCTATCCACATTGGATTTATTGTTTTCATAAAATGTTTTCATTTTTTCATAAATTTCTTTCATTTCATTAGGCAATGAGCTCAGATGTGCTTCGAATTGGGCTACCTTGACAGGGAGCTTGTCACCTTGGATATAGGCTCTTTCTTCTTTGTGGGCAAGTACTTCTACACCATTAGGCAACTCTTTCAGGATACTTGACAGGCTTCCAACATGGTCAATATCTTGATGCGTAAGAATCACCATCTTGAGTTTAGAAAATAATAAACCTTCTCTCTCAATTGCTTCTTTGATTTGGGATAGCTGACCCGGAAATCCTGTATCAATTAGAATTAACCTATCGTTATCCAAAATCAGGGTTGGATTAATAACATTCGGCGTTCCCATGATATTAGCCGATATTTCAAGCATATAAATCCCGTTAGCTATGTTCATTTACTATTCCCCTCTCAAGAAATGTTTGAGCTCAGCGAGGCGATTTCCTAACTAATGTAACTGATCTTAAGAAAAGTTTACATTTTATTAATACTTAGTTTAGGAAAAATCTATAGTTTTATTCTAAAAACAGATTATCGTAGTAAGGTAAACTCAAGATTATTCCCATACCCTTCAAACGCAGACCAGATATGCCCTCAAACCCTTGTGATATCTAACCTCTTTTGATATTTAGCAAGCCTTAACTTAACTTGCTTTCTTTAAGTTGGTTTCATTATATTATGTTCATTAACTTTTTTCAAAAAATCTTATCGATTTTTTTCAGGCCTTTATAATTGACCTTCCAGCGAATTTCAGGACATTATATTCAAAAACCAAAAGTAGAAGGATCAAGCTTATCATCTAACAACTGTGTTCAATTTTTTGTATCTTCCTCGCCTTATCGCTTTTTAAATTTTTTATTGTTATTTGTGATATTACATTATATAATAAATTATAATCATTACGATTTTACACCAGTTACTAGAATCATGATATATTTAACAACAATAATTGAAAATGAAACAAACTTATGACTTTATTACGAGGAGGGAACTTTATGGATGAAAAAGGCAAATGCCCAGTAACAGGCGGAATGAAAAATGTCACTGCCAGCGGTGGCACTTCTAACAGGGACTGGTGGCCGAACCAGTTGAACCTCAAGATTCTTCATCAAAACTCCAACTTGAGTAATCCGATGGCTCCAGAGTTCAACTATGCAGAAGAATTTAAGAAACTCGATTTGGAAGCCTTGAAAAAGGACCTATATGTATTAATGACTAACTCGCAGGATTGGTGGCCTGCCGATTACGGTCACTACGGACCGCTCTTTATCCGGATGGCATGGCACAGCGCAGGCACGTACCGCATACATGACGGCCGCGGCGGCGCAGGTTTTGGCACCCAACGCTTTGCGCCCCTCAACAGCTGGCCCGACAACGTGAACCTCGATAAGGCGCGTCGTCTGCTCTGGCCGATCAAACAGAAATACGGCAAGAAAATTTCCTGGGCCGACCTGATGATTCTCGCCGGCACTTGCGCTCTCGAGTCGATGGGACTTAAAACTTTCGGCTTTGCCGGCGGACGTGCAGACGTCTGGGAGCCAAAAGATGACATTTATTGGGGCTCTGAGGCCGAGTGGCTTGGCGACAAGCGCTACTCAGGTGACCGGGATCTCGAGAATCCCCTCGCCGCAGTACAGATGGGCCTAATCTACGTGAACCCGGAAGGACCGAACGGCAACCCGGATCCCGTCGGCTCCGGCCGTGACGTTCGGGAGACCTTCGCCCGGATGGCTATGAACGATGAAGAGACCGTCGCCCTTGTCGCCGGCGGACATACTTTTGGCAAATGTCACGGCGCGGGCGATCCGGTGCATGTCGGTCCGGAACCTGAAGGCGCCGGCATCGAGGAACAGGGCCTCGGCTGGAAGAGCAGCTTTGGCAGCGGCAAAGGCGGCGATACCATCGGCAGCGGCATCGAAGGGGCCTGGAAGCCAAACCCGACGAAATGGGACATGGGCTATCTGAAAGTGCTGTTCAAATATGAGTGGGAGCTGGTCAAAAGCCCGGCCGGCGCAAATCAGTGGTTGGCCAAGGACGTGGCCGAAGAAGACATGGTGGTTGACGCCCATGACCCGTCAAAGAAGCGCCGGCCGATGATGACCACGGCGGACCTCTCCCTTCGCTACGACCCGATCTACGAACCGATCGCTCGGCACTACCAGCAAAACCCTGCGGAATTCGCAGACGCCTTCGCCCGCGGATGGTTCAAGCTGACCCACCGCGATATGGGGCCACGTTCACGCTATCTCGGTCCTGAAGTTCCTGCGGAAGATTTGATCTGGCAAGACCCGGTGCCGGCAGTTGATTATGTATTGATTGACGAACTGGATAGCGCGGATCTCAAGGAGAAAATCATGGCTTCCAGCCTGTCCGTCTCCCAGCTTATCGGGGTAGCCTGGGCATCGGCGTCTACCTTCCGCGGCTCTGATAAACGCGGCGGGGCCAATGGAGCGCGCATCCGTCTTGAACCACAGAAGAATTGGGACGTCAACCAGCCAAGTCAGCTGACTACAGTGCTTGCGGTCCTTGAAAAAATCCAAACGGAGTTCAACAGTGCACAGACAGGCCAAAAGAGGGTTTCCCTCGCCGACTTGATCATCCTTGGTGGATGTGCGGGTATCGAGCAAGCTGCAAAGAATGCCGATCACTATGTGTCCGTTCCTTTTAGGCCGGGACGCACAGATGCCTTGCAAGAGCAGACCGACGTTACGTCATTCTCGGTGCTCGAACCGGCTGCAGATGGGTTCCGCAACTACTTAAAAAACAAATTTTCCGTTTCAGCAGAGGAACTCTTGCTTGATCGTGCTCAACTGCTGACCTTAACTGCTCCGGAAATGACGGTTCTAATTGGCGGCATGCGCGTCCTGAATGCCAATTACGGACAGTCTCAGCACGGTGTCTTCACCAAGAAACCGGAGACGCTTACCAATGAATTCTTCGTGAACCTGCTTGACATGAGCACAACCTGGCAGGCGACATCTGACGATAAAAACGTGTTCGAGGGTCGTGATCGCGCGACAGGCGAACTCAAGTGGACCGGCACCCGTGTTGATCTCATCTTCGGTTCAAACTCTCAACTTCGGGCCATCGCGGAGGTCTATGCCAGTGTCGACTCTCAGGATAAGTTCTTACAGGATTTCGTGTCTGCCTGGAACAAAGTGATGAACGCCGATCGTTTCGACCTTACCTGAGTCGTTGCCTAAACGATTTTTGAGGTGCGGTAACGATTTGTGTAAAAAGAGTTACAAGACGGAATTTTCCATTTTAGACAAAATATAAAGCAAAAATAGAACGACTCATTTCTCCAACATATAGAAAAGAGGCTAGTGTGTAGTAAGCCACATTAGCCTCTTTTCTGATCTTACCATTGTCGACCAGGGTCATCTGCCATATTATTAACCGTTCCTTGAGGATAAAGAACATTATAGTGATCCATCACTGGATTAGGGATATCCTTTGTCGGCTGAGGGAAGATCATTTCGACTTTAAATTCCGAGCCTGCCGTATAGCCGATGATTTCCTGGCCATTCGTTTTAACATCGTAGGCAGGAGTTCCCAACACTTCTTTTGCTTTGCTAAGGGTTACGCCCTTTAAGCGACTGTCGTATGACCGAACTTCAAATAATTGGTCTCCCTTGTTTACGCCAAACACAACACTGTGGCTGGTATAAGTAGCATAGCGACCTGCAGAGGCTACGGCATCTGTTTTATCAGCCTTACCCCAGACTTTTTCGACGTCTTCTATGGTTGTTGTTTTCGCTGCATAGTCACTGTTAATTACTTTACCTTGTTTACCCAATACCATCATATTAAATAGCAGTGATTCTGTAGAATCAGGGTGTAATTGCGATGTCTGAGTTGTCTGAAGAGGTTTGCTTTCTAAAATTGTTTCCACGTCTTTGTACCCCGACGGAAAGGCAAAGTTATAACGCGCAGGTAGTGCCAAAACGTAGCTATTGTTGCGACCGAGTTCGCTTGGTCCAATCGGAGCTGCCCCTATATGGAATACGTCCTTCTGAAGTGAATTCCATTGGTCAAGCGTAAATACCATGATTGGAATATCCTGCCGTGGGGTTTGAGTTGTCCACTTAGGGTCTCGGATAGATATTATCGGGCCAGTTCCGACAACTGTTTGACCATTCTGGCCGTTAGCTAAGCCCTCCCATTGACTACTTACAATCGAATAACCTTTCCAACTCTCCGGCAAGGTAAAACTAAAACCATATTGGGCATTTTGGTAGACAATTGAGTTTACATCAGTCGCTGATGATGGAGAATTTGGAGTTGCTGTATTGGTTTGTGGAGTGTTTTTTAGAGGGTCTGCTTGATTTTGCCCATCGGGTGATTTAATGGGGTTTGTTAAACTGGAGCACCCAATAACCAGGGTTAAGGCAAGTGCTGCTATTGCCCATCTCAGCGCTGTTTTCTTATTCTTTGTGACCATAATTATCCTCCTCGCGTGAAACTTACTTACAAACCCAAGCCTACCCGGAACCCAATGAGGTTCCGAAAGTAGTTCTAAGAGACTGATAATTGTCTGTCCGTATTTCTTTGCAGAAAAGAATTTGTTTCTGTACGCATACATTCATCTTGCGAAACTATGGGGTAGTATTGATTTAAGCTACTTTCCTTATTCACACCCAAAGCTCCCTTTTTAACTAATCTGGCAATCAAGGTTGGAATTGTTTTGGGACTCCAGTCGGTGTCAGATTTTAAATTCCCAATAACTAAAGAAGCAGTCAAGGGCGATTCCTGCCAAAGGGCTTTCATTACTAGCCATTCTGCATCTGAAATTCGGCAGTTTGAGTTAGCCATTAAAATAGCATCTCCCTACGAATGTAGTCTATCACTAGATTACATTCGTAGGGAGATGTTTGTCAAGACAAAGCTTCTCTTGCCAATCTCATGAGCAAATCACTGCCTCTTGATGGTTCCCCTATGATGCGTATCGATGCAAATGTGCTTGACAATGACTTCAAAAGTTGTATCATTGTATTAATATCTTAACACAACGATACAAGGGGTGATGCAAATGCCATGGGAATTAAAATCTGACAGACCTATTTACACTCAGCTAATTGAACATATTGAGCTGATGATATTTTCCGGTGTTTATCCCCTGGGATCCAAACTGCCTTCGGGACGGGATATGGCTCAAGAGGCGGCAGTAAATCCTAATACTATGCAGAGGGCTCTGGTGAAATTGGAGGAAGATGGCCTCATTATTACCCACCGCACAAGCGGTCGATCGATTACGGAGGATGCACGAATGGTTGAAATGGCAAAAACCAAATTGGCTCAGGAACAAATCTCGGAATTCTTGGGGAAAATGCAGTTGATGGGCTTTGAACAAAAAGAAATTTTGACCATTATTAATGACATGGTACAGGAGATGAAGAAATGAGCACTATTTTTGAATGCCTCGACCTTACAAAAAAATTCGGGAGCAAAGTAGCCGTTTCTGCCATTAATCTCAAGATAGAGCGCGGGCAAATTGTAGGGCTTCTGGGGCCTAACGGCAGCGGCAAAAGCACTCTCATCAAACTTGCCAACGAACTCTTGACCCCCACCAGTGGAACTATTCTCATTGGAGGTAAGAAACCAGGTATTGAAACCAAAAAAATCGTATCCTACCTCCCTGAAAAAACTTATTTAAATGATTGGATGCGGGTCCACCAAATCATTGAGCTTTTCTCCGATTTTTATGCTGATTTTAAACCAGAACGGGCTTATGATATGCTTAAAAGTCTTAATATCAACGCTAAGGACAGACTTAAAACCATGTCTAAAGGGACGAAGGAAAAAGTGCAGTTAATTCTTGTTATGAGCCGCGAAGCGGAACTGTATCTTTTGGATGAGCCTATAGGCGGAGTGGACCCGGCAGCAAGGGATTACATTCTGCAAACAATTCTGCGCAATTACAATGAAAATGCTACAGTGATTATCTCAACCCATCTCATTTCGGATATTGAAAACATCCTGGATTATGTGGTTTTCATAAATCAAGGTCAAGTGGTTATGACCTCGTCTGTAGATGATATCCGAAATGAAAAAGGTAAATCTGTCGATGGTTTATTCAGGGAGGTGTTCAAATGTTAAGTAAGCTTTTAAAGTACGAACTAAAAGCCACAGGAAGAATATTTCTGCCACTATTCCTTGCTTTGCTAATGTTCGCGGGAATCACAAAAGTCATTGCTCCTATAGGTCCCGAGGAATGGGCTACCCCCGCAACCATCAGCATGATCACCTATATCATTATTCTGGTGGGAATGTTCGTCATGACCTTTATTATGATGATTCAACGCTTTAAGAATAATCTACTTTCCGATGAAGGCTATTTGATGCATACTCTGCCCGTAAAGCCTTGGAAGCATATTGTCAGTAAGCTTTTCGTCTCTATGCTATGGATAGTGGCTAGTGGAATCATCGCCTTGATTTCGGTCCTGATTATCACGCTTGAAAAAGGACGCCTCACTAAAATTATCGTCGGCTTTGCAGATCTTTATCACCAAGCCTTTGAACAATGGGGTGCTTCGATCTACGTTTTGTCGTTTGAGATTATCCTTGGCATCTTAGTAAGCTTAGCTTCAGTGATTTTGATTGTATATGCCTCGATTGCCCTGGGGCACCTATTCAACCAACATAAAATGTTGGCTTCCTTCGGAGCCTTTATTGTACTGAGTACTCTTTCTCAATTCCTTTTCACACACATCCATTTGCCCTTTGGAACCGCTTATTTTTCCAATCTCCATGATATCTTCTCTTCCCCTAATGACTTCTTAGTTACGCCGGCGGCAATGCAACTGGCGATTGCTTATAGAATTATCTCTACTGGAATTCTATGTGCTGCTTACTTCGCTGTAACCAATTTCATTTTAGGTAAACGGTTGAATTTGGAATAAGACAACTGCACCACATTTCAGCCTATTGAATTTTATCCATGCTTCTCTTCTCTTCATCCTTCAGCACATAATTGGTAACCAAACTATACGGTAGGCTCTAAGAGCTTGGAAAATTATCTACGTGTGTACCATTAAGAAACCAAAGAGCAACTAATCTTCACGAGAGATTAGCTGCTCTTATTCATCCGAAATTCATAGCAAATACCCATTAAAAAAATTCACATAAGTAGGGTTGTCTACGAAGATATTGGCAACGATACACCTTACCCCTCTTATTTTTAGCTTTTACAGCCAAGTCACTTGCAACGGATTTCTGTCTACTAGCCGTTTATAAGAAAATTGAGGATAACCCACCATCAATCCACCGGTAACTGCCATTTTTTCCGGCAAACCCAAAAGGTCAATCAGTTGCTGGTAGCCTGATGTGGCACATGCTTCAAAGAACCCCGCCCAGCACGTTCCCAAGTCGATAGCCGGCGCATACAGCTCGGAATAGGCCAATGAAAAATGCGTATTATCCCGACCTCGGGGCAGAAAGTTCTTAGCTGTTATGGCCACAATTAGACATGGCGCGCCCCGTAAAATGACATCATGACCGGTTTGGCGATATTTGTTGACTGATGTGGCAAAATAAGTCGCCCAGGAAGAACCTTTTTCTATTTGCTCTTCCATCCAGTCAATTATCACGGACGTTATTTTGCGCAGTGTATCAGCATTATCGATGACGTGATAAGCAACCCCTTGCGTATTGCCACCGGTCGGCGCCATCCGGGCGATATCGAGAAGCTGTAGAATCTTTTCCCGTGGTACAGCATCTTGCTTATAACAACGAATCGAACGTCGGGCACGGAGAAAGTGGGCCGCCGTTTCTGCGTCAAGGACGGGTATTTTTTCTAGTGGTAACTGTTGAGCGAGAGGCGCCTTCACGTTATCCAACGCCTCTACAGGACAAACAGCTACACAGTGGCCGCAGGCGATACAACTTGCTTCTGTAGTTTGTGGACCCTGTTCGCTCATCGTGATAAATTCCGTAGGGCAGACATCGGCACAGAGGCCACAGCGGATACATTTTTCTTGGTTAACTTGAATCAAGTTCATGTTCTTCCCTCTTTCTATAGTTTCTATTACCAAAGTGTGGTTGATGTTTATGACTGCTTTTAGCTTTTCCACTAGTGGAATATCTGCCGGGGCAAAGTCATATAAGTCTAACTCATGGCGATTCACCCACGCCAAGTTGCTATGCACTTTTAACGTGAATTCACCCGAAATCCACGCACACCAGAAAACCATTAGTTGGATGGTTCCACTATGATAAGCATAGATGCTCTCACCAAAGAAATCCAGGACTTTTATTTCGACTTCAAGTTCTTCTCTTATTTCACGTTTCAGGCATTCCCGCGGAGTTTCTCCAGGTTCAATTTTGCCACCTGGGAACTCCCATTTGCCAGCTAACTTATCACCAGCTGCCCGTTGAGCGATCAGAACTTTATTATCCTTTAAAATAATTGCAGCGGTTACTTCCTTCATGAATTTCATCCTTTGTCTTTAGCTATGTTCTTTTTATGTACCAAAGCCAGCTCTATGTAAATCTGTGTAGACTCTTTTGCCCCGTAGGGCCTTGCTTTCAAATAATACAACCTCGGAGACCATATAATTACCTAAGCTCCTTGTCCAAACAACGGAAAAATCACTATTGTTGAGTTTAGGGCGAGAGGCCAAAGTTATATGTGGCTTAAACAATCGTTCATCCAATTCAAAGCCTTTAGTTTTGAGTTCATGGTGTAAAACTTCCTTTAGTTGATTCAGTTCAGTTAAACTTCCGTTTACTGCTGTCCATAAAGTATGAGGCTGTTTAAGAGAGGGGAATGCTCCTAATCCACCAATAGTTAACTCGAACGGTTTGTAGTTACTTGCTACTTGCGTCAGAATTTCTATAAGCATCGAAATCTTATTATAATCTACTTCCCCTAAGAATTCTAATGTTATATGAAAATTGTCCAGCGATTTCCATAACCCATCGACTCCAAGCTGTCTTAGTTCGAACTGAAATTCAAGTAGCGCTTGTTTCATCTTAGCAGGCAGATCAACTCCAACAAATAACCTCATAAACTTATCCCCATCCTACTCCGTTAGTTTCTCTATCGATTCACACCTATTTTTCAACGGAAGGGTGCTGATTTTGAATGCACTTGCGACCACTAGTCGTGATACAGCTATTGCATCTGACACAATTAAGTATATCATCACTTGTTAGTGATAGCGCTATTCTCAATTTCTAAGCATGATATTATTAGGATTTTCGCTATTCTTTAGTACTAGTCTTTCAAGTTGCCCAAGTTTTAGATAACCTTCTTCAATCAGGGCCTAAAAGATGAGCCGATCTAGACAATCATTGTCTTAAATCGGCTCATCAGAATTATATCATAACTATTACTTATTGAACACATAATTAGCCATGGCATCAGATCGAGTTGATCTGCTTATCTGCCTCGGCGACTGCCTGCTCGAACCGTTCAGCGACAATGTCAAAATCTTCATAAGTCGTGGTCGCTGCAGGCTCAAAGCGAATTACCTTGGAGTTGTTGAGAGTGCCAGCCGTCATGACGCGCCGTGCGAACATGCCTTTGGCCACAATGTAACCGATCTCCGATTTGGGGAACTCGACGCCTATCATTAAGCCAATGCCCCGGATTTCACTAATAACGCGTGGATACTTGGCCTGGACCCTCTTCAGCTTGCTCATCAGATAGTCACCCTTGTCCTTGGCCTGCCGTGGAATGTCATGTTTGAGCATGAAGTTAATGGTAGCGATAGCCGCTGCGCAGGCAAGCGGATTGCCGCCAAATGTTGGGGAACCAAGTATCCAAGGATTATCCTGCAGCTCCTGTGTCCACAAATGAGGACGAGCTATGATACCCGTGATGGGCATGATACCTCCGCCGAAGGCCTTGCCGTAAGTCATGATGTCTGGGGTTACACCTTCGGCCTCGCACCGGAACATAGTGCCTGTCCGGCCCATGCCTGTTTGGATCTCATCAAAAATAAGGCAGATGCCATATTCATCGCAGATCTGGCGAACCTCCTTAAGATAACCCTTAGGTGGGATGATAACGCCGGCTTCGCCTTGGATCGGCTCGAGAATGACGGCTGCTACCTCCTCTCCGACGGCTGTGAGATTTTTGACGGCTTTGCGGAGATCCGCTGCCACTCCATATTCCACATGCTGCACCTGCTGTACTATAGGTAAATAGGGAATGCGGTAGGTACTCTTGCCCCCCACGGAGAGAGCGCCCATCGATTTGCCATGGAAACCTCCAATCGTGGAGATGTACCATCGGCCTCCCGTCGCGATACGGGCAAGTTTTAGCGCCATCTCAACCGCCTCGGCACCACCGTTCGTGAAAAAGCAATATTGCAGGTCGCCGGGGGTAATTTCGGCCATCGCTTTGGCAAGATAGCCGCGCAGCGGGTCGAGTAGTTCTTGGCTGTGAAGTGCTTGACGCTGCAGCTGCGCCTCAACTGCCTTTAAGATTTCCGGATTTCTGTGGCCGCACATATAGATGCCAAACCCGCCCAGACAATCAATGAATTCCTCACCATACACGTCGTAGAAATAAGAGTCATGATCCGTCCATTCTACAAATGCCGCGTTTGTAGAAATAGATTTGCGGTATTTAAGCCAACCCGGATTGATATACGTATTGTAGTTCTCGATCGCATCTGCAACGATTCTTCCCTTATCTTCATCATTGAGCTGTTTGCTCATAATGTAACCGAGTGCCCTGTCGAGTTCTTTTAGAGCTTGATCTTTACTCATACTAAAACCTCTTTTTAATTAATTTTGTTTAAGTAAACTCTACATTCTTTCACTCTACACAGGATGAAAAACTTACTAGTTTTTAAACCAGCCGATTGGAGATGGGTCGAGATTGATGTTGATCTGTTTTACCTCGGTGTATTCCTCAAAACCGAAAGTGCCAAGCTCACGGCCTATACCACTCTGTTTATAGCCGCCCCACGGGGCTTCATTGTAGGTTGGATTGTAGGCGTTAATCCAAGTAATACCTGCACGCAACTTTTTAATGACCCGTAGCCCCTTCGCACCGTCTTGCGTAAAGACGCCGCCCGCAAGGCCATAAATTGTGTTGTTGGCCAACGCTATAGCTTCCTTTTCATCTTTGAATTTCTGAACAACCAGCACCGGTCCAAAAATTTCTTCTTGTACGATGCGCATATCAGGCGTAGTGTTAGTGAAAATCGCAGGCTCGACGAAGTATCCCTTCTCCAAACCATCTCCTAGAATTCGCTGCCCACCACACATCAGCTTTGCGCCCTCTTTTTTACCCAACTCAACGTAGTCGAGGACTCGGTTCATGTGTGTTTCGCTAATCAGTGGGCCCATTTCAACGCCTTCCTCAAGCCCCGGGCCGACTTTGATTTTCTTAGTGCGTTCAACGAGCCTCTCGATAAATTCATCATGGATACTCTCTTCAATTAGGAGCCTTGAGCCTGCGCTGCAGACCTCGCCTTGATTAATGAAAATAGCAAAGAGTGTCCAATCCACAGCTGCCTCAAAATCCGCATCCGCAAAAATAATGTTGGGGGATTTGCCGCCCAGCTCGAGTGAGATATTCTTGATGTTGCCAGTGGCTGCCATCATGATCGAACGTCCTGTTGTTGTGCCACCTGTAAACGCGACCTTATCAATATCGTAATTTTTGGCGATCTCCTGGCCCACCGTGTTGCCCGCGCCCAGCACAAGGTTAGCGACCCCCTTGGGGTATCCCACCGCCTCAATCAATTCGAAAAGCTTGATGGCTGTCAACGGGGTTAGCTCCGAGGGTTTGAAAATTACCGTATTGCCAGCCGCGAGAGCCGGCCCAAGTTTCCAAGCTGCCATCAGAAGTGGGTAGTTCCACGGAACGATCTGTCCACAAACGCCAATTGGCTCGCGTACTACCAGCGTCTGCATCGGGTCAACCACGTCGTAGGTTTGACCGTGGGGCTTGGTGGCAAGGCCGGCATAGTACCTAAAACAAGCTGCTGCATCGCCGACATCACATTCAGCTTCCCGGAGAGCTTTGCCATTGTTAAGAGTTTCCAGCTTTGCAAATTTATCTGTTCGCTGTTCAAGCGCGTCTGCGAGCGCAAACATAAGTCTTGCGCGTTCGACAGGAGGCGTCTCCATCCACCCGTCTTCATAAAAGGCCCTCTTGGCCGCTGCGACGGCAAGTTGCGCATCCTCCGCAGCACCTTCGACAACAGTTGCTATTACACAGCCATCGGCCGGATTGATGATGTTTCGTGTCTTACCTGCAAGCGCTGACACCCATTGTCCGTCGATATACATTTTTTCTAAACTTTCCATGCGTAAGCTCCTCTCTAAAGTTATTTGAACTCAAGCCTGCTCTTTCTTGGAGGTCCTTGCGTCGAAAGTGCGCATCAGGAGCATGACCAGCAACGTGACAAGGATTATGACCGTGATTAAGGCATTTATATCTGGCGAAACCCCGGTTTTGACCTTATTGAAGATATAGATTGGAAGAGTCACACTATCCACACCGGTGGTGAAAAAGCTGACGATCACATCATCAAGCGATAGTGTAAGTGCTAGCATTGCGCCGGCGAGGATGCCTGGAGCAATGATAGGCAGCGTGATACGTGTCAGAGTGTGCATGCGGGTAGCACCCAGATCCATCGCTGCCTCTTCCAAGGACATGTCATATCCGGAGAGGCGTGAACGCACTGTTACAACCACATAGGGCATCGAAAACGTGACGTGAGCAAGGATTAGAGTGAGAATACCGAGGCTAATACTGAGTATGTGGTAGAAGGCAAGCAACGAGATGCCCATGACGATCTCGGGGATGACTATGGGGATATACAGAAAGGAATCCACAATACTTTTGCCCTTAAATTCATAACGAAACATGCCGATAGCAGCAAGCGTGCCAATAAAAACTGAAATGACAACACTGGAAACAGCAACGATCGCGGTGTTTTTTAAAGCGGACATTAGATCGCCGTTCTGAAACATCACTCCATACCACTGGAGTGTAAAACCCTGAAAAACGACATTGAGCTTTGACGAGTTGAACGAGAAAAAGACGATAATGGCGATGGGCAGGTAGAGAAATATATAGATCAGGGTAACAAAGGCTGCCGACAGGAACTTGTTTAACCGTTTGTTGTGTATATTCATAGCCTTGCCCCCTTTACGTAATATTTTCAAGGCTACCGCCGAAGTGCTTGTAGACCCTCATCAGTACGATAGTAAATACAATCAGAAGGATCGACAGCGCTGCGCCGAATGGCCAATCTCTCGCCGCGAGGAATTGGTTTCTAATGAGGTTGCCGACGAGTATGGAATTGCCACCGCCTAACAGGTCGCTAATGAAGAAGTAGCCGAGCGTAGGAATAAATACTTGGATACAGCCGGCAAAGATGCCCGGGACGGTGAGCGGGAGGGTCACCCGCAAAAAGGCTCGCCGAGGTGTTGCGCCGAGATCGTTCGCGGCCTCAAGTAAGGAACGATCAAGCTTCTCGAGGGAGCTGTAAAGCGGTAGCACCATAAAAGGAAACAGAGTATAGACCATACCAACCATAACTGCGCCATTCGTATAGAGCATCTGAAGTGGTTGGGAGATCAGGTGCGTAGATACCAGCAAGGTGTTAAAAGTACCGTTGGTACGCAACAATATTATCCAACCATAGGTGCGAATCAGCGAGTTAGTCCAGAAAGGCAGCATGATGAGCGAAAGTAAGATGTTTTTGTTGCGGTCACTGGCCCTGGCAATGATGTAGGCGAACGGATAGCCTAAAATAAGGCAGAGCACTGTGGTTGCTGTAGCGATTATGATCGAAACCAGAAAAATTCTCAGGTAGAGGGGGTCGAATATTCGGAGATAATTTTCAAAATTTAAACTTACCACCACTCCACCATAAATGCCTTTTTTCATAAAACTAATCACAAATATATACAAAAGAGGAGCTGCTACAAAGATCAGTAGCCAAAGAATGACAGGGCCAACCATTAGCAAGAGCGGAACGAACCGTGAAAAGGGCATTCTCTTCTTGGAAGTATTCACCTCTGATCCGAACACGGCCGTGGCAGTCGTCGCTGAATTCATACCCTCACCTCGATTTTCGGGACCTGCTCGATGAGATTATAGAGAGTTTCTTCATTAGTATGCAGAACGACGGTGTCATCCTTTTCCCAATAAACCCAGACATTCTCTCCTTGTGGGAGCAGCGGTGTTCCTGTTAGCAAGCTCATTTTAAGGTTCTGCCCATTGGGTAACTCAATGATAGTCTTACTGATTGAACCAACATAGATATGTTCCTTGACGGTACCTCTAAGGTTAAAGCCAGGCACAGCATCGATGGAGCATTTGAGCTTTTCGGGGCGCACCGAGATATACACCATCTCGTCTTGATTGAAACCTGAGGCACTAACCTCGGCCCCGCCTGTTTCAAAGATAACCTTGAGATTGTCGCCATTGATGCTTACGACCGAGGCCTCAAAAATATTTGATTCCCCGATGAAATCTGCCACGAACTTGGTTGCTGGCCGATTATAGATCTTATCAGGTGGCCCAATCTGCTCAATGACGCCGTTGTTCATGACGGCGATGCGGTCACTCATGGTTAAGGACTCTTCCTGATCATGCGTAACATAGACAAATGTGATGCCAAGTTGACGTTGGAGGTGCTTTAGCTCGACTTGCATCTGTTTGCGCAATTTGAGATCCAGTGCACCAAGCGGCTCGTCGAGCAGCAAAACCTTCGGTCGGTTGACAAGTGCTCTCGCAATGGCAACTCGCTGTTTCTGACCGCCCGACATCTGGGAAGGCCTCCGCGTCTCATAGCCATCCATCTGCACCAATGAGAGCATTTCGCCCACGCGCTGACGGATTTCCTCCTTATTCACTTTTTTTTCAGTTAGCCCAAAAGCAATATTGTCATAGACATTCATATGTGGGAACAAGGCATAGTTTTGGAACACGGTGTTGACATTGCGCTGGTAGGGTGGCTTGTTTACGACATTTTCACCTTCGATAATGACAGCGCCTGCCGTTACGTCCTCAAAACCAGCGATCATGCGCAATGTCGTTGTCTTGCCGCACCCAGAAGGCCCAAGCATCGTTAAAAACTCACCCTCTTGTATCTGTAGGTTTAGGTTTTTGACGACCTTGTTATCACCATATGATTTATCCACATTGTGTAGTTCAACCATTACCTTTTCAGATACTTGTGCCATGTGGGTACCTCCTTTATGCTTGATGCAGGGTTTAAAGAATTTTTTCCCCTCTCTCTCCGGTGCGTAAGCGCATGACATCCTTGACATCCGAAACAAAGACTTTGCCGTCGCCCACATTACCTGTCGAGATCGTTTCGTGAAGCTCGGTAAGAATCTTCTCAACATCCTCATCGAGAACGACGGTCATCACCTGAACCTTGGGCAGTAAGTTCATCTCGAGGTTGAGTCCTTCGAATTCTTTGATTCTACCTTTCTGATGACCGCAGCCCATTACGGCGCTGACAGTAAGGCCAATATAGTCATGTTTGGCGAGGATTCGCTTTACGTCGACGAGTTTCTCAGGACGGGTGATTATCTCGAGTTTTATCATAGTACTCATGCTCCTTTATACTTTTCGTGATATCTGGTCCATCGTTTAGCCTTTAAATTCCGTCCATATCCTGTCAAATTGGCTCAGGGAGGCACCGACATCATTAAGTAGTTCGCTGTTTTTGATCTTGTCAAACGGTATGTTACTGGCAGGATTGTCGAGGTAATTTTGTGATAAGAGTGAATGAGCGGCTTTGTTGGGATTGGTGTAAGGATATGCTTCAGAAATGGACTTGCTCACCGCAGGGTCAAGGATATAGTTGATGAAGAGCTCAGCTTCCTTTTCGTGCTTGGTGCCCTTGACAACACTAAGGTTGTCAATTGTGAGTCCGGAAATCCCTTCTTTGGGCCAAACGATCTTGATGTCAGGGTTCTCTTTAATAGCCAGTGCCGCTTCGCCGTTGTAAATAAGGCCGATCGAGCACTCTCCAGTGATCAATGCAGTTTTGGGGCTATCGCTGTCAAATACCTTGATGTTCGGTCTGAGTTTTTTAAGCCAATTTTCGGCATCTTTAAGATCATTGTCATTGGTGTCGTTAAGCGAGTGACCCGTGGCCAGCAACGCAGCCCCGATGATGGGCCGCTCGTCGTCAACAACGACTATTTGGTCCTTTAGCGAGGGGTCAAGCAGGTCATTATAGCTCGTGATGGGCTTTGTCATTTTTTTGGTGTTGACCGCGAGGACAACTGGGCTGGAAAGGTACGGAACAGTGTATTTATTTCCAGGGTCGTAATCTCGGTTTAGAAAACTGTCATCAAGGTTTTTGAAGTTAGGAATATTGTCCTTATTAATGGGCTGAATAAGATTTTGCGCAACCATGCCCTTGACAGCATAGTTACTCGGCACAACGACATCATACTCCGAGAGTCCTCCCGCCTGTAGCTTAGCAATCATCTCCTCGTTTGAGGAGAAGTTAGTCATCTTAACGGTGATGCCATACTTCTGTTTAAAGGAATCAAGTACCGACTGCGGAGTATACTCTGTCCACTGGAAAAAGCTGATCTGTTGTGCGTAACCGTCCTGGGACGTGGTTTTGCTGGAACCACAGCCACCGAGAGATACCACCCCGAGCGCCAATAACGCCACCGTAACTAGAGATAAAATACGTTTCATAATCGTTCCTCCTTACTTTGATTTGAAATAATATTTGTGGTGGGTCTAATAATTTATAAAAACTTTATGACAACAAAAGTGGGGTGTTTCGCCTGCGACGAAACAACCCCATTGTTGTTATAAGCATCAAAAAATCCAGTGAACAATTTAACAAATTTGACATTGTTAATTGTAGGATAACGTATCAAAACAATTCGAAATCATACTTCGCCTTTGAAGCACGTTTACAACAAAAGAAGGCTGTCCCGCCTGTAGCGAAACAACCTCATTGTTGTTAAAAGCATTGAAAAATCTAGTGAATAATTTAACTTGCAAGTTAATTTTTTACAATATAACATTTCATCATTAAAATGTCAACAGGTTGATTGTCGTTTTAATGATGTATACATTATTAATGTATTTTCAAGAGCTGAAACTATTGAATTTATGTAGTTGCTCAAAGGCATTTCTCATACAAGCATGCAATTTCGGCTTCAGTTTTTCCTTGTTTTGTGTTGTACCTCGAGTGAACACCGAAGTACAACAACCAAAAAGGGTTGTTCCGTCTGTAACGAAACGACCTCATTGTTGTTATTGACACCTAAAATAGTGGCTCAGTGAATTTTCAACAACCTAACACTTCGTCTTTAAAATGTCAATCAGTTATTTATTATTCAGAAAGCTTATCAAGCGAGTGCTTTTTCCCATCGTGTTCATAGTGTTCTAACGCATTAAGCATACTTCCCCGTACCGTTATGGATAAGTCTGCTGTGATTTTTTCGGGCCGTTCTTTCATACCATTTTCCATCCACTGAATAACCAGGCCAATAAAAGCAACCGTGTAAAAATTTGCCAAGAAATTTTTATAATCCTCATCTACCTGCCTATCTCCGCTCTTAGTATCCACTACCTGTTGTATTAATTGATAAGTAACCGAATAAAGAAAGCGATCTAAATGCTCGCGCCCCAATGAGTGAAAGGCACACAGGCAGATTTCTTTATTATTCTGGATATAGAGAAACAAATTGAGGAGACTCTCCTGCCAGGTATTGAAGTTGGCATGCTTTTGAAGCTCTACAACCGCCTCCTTCTTATAGATCCATTCCAATAAATCGTAAATATCCTTAAAGTGATAATAAAACGTGCGGCGGTTTAATGTGCAGGCATCCACAAGTTCCTGAATAGTAATTTTATGTAGCGGTTTTATCTTCATCAGATTTTTCAATGAGTCCGCCAGGAGATTTTTTGTCATTTCGGTCATAATGGAATGCGTCACTTGACTCCTCCTAATTTGGTATCTAAATAAATTCATTACACAATTCGACTGTTTTGTGACAACATTACACAAATGCACCCTCTTGATAATATCACTGGCTTCCATTATAAGCTATGATAATACTAGCAAGAAAATCAACACAGAAATTAAGAAAGGCATGGGTGTATCATGGGTAACTATCAAAAAATCAATCCGCTGAAAAAGAACGGAATTGAAACTAAAAAAGCCTATTTAATCGGTGGAGGTATTGCCTCTCTTGCGGCGGCCGCATATCTGATCCGAGATGGACATATGGACGGTAAAAATATTACTATATTTGAAGAATCCGATCTTTTCGGCGGCAGTATGGATGGCGCGGGAGATGCCGAACACGGATATATTATCCGGGGTGGTAGAGAACTGGAGGAGCATTATGAATGCTCCTGGGATCTGTTTAGCTTTATCCCTTCCTTAAATAATCCCAGCAGAACAGTTTTGGATGAATTCCGTGAACTGAATCTTGCCGAACCTATTGAATCTCACTGTCGCTTGATTCATAACTGTGGAGAAAAAGCGGATTTTTCAACCCTAGACTTATCAGACCTGCATATTAAACAGATTACAAAGCTCTTTCTGGCCACTGAGGAGCAACTAGGCGCAACGACAGTTGAGGAATTTTTTGACTCCTCCTTTTTCGAAACAAACATGTGGTATTTCTGGCGTTCCATGTTTGCTTTTGAAAACTGGCACAGCGTCGTGGAGATGAAACGCTATATGGAGCGCTTTATGCATCTCCTTCCGGGTATGAACCAGCTTAAAGGAATCTTGCATACCGAGTATAACCAGTACGATTCCATGATTCTGCCACTTATTACCTGGCTTAAAAATGAAAATGTCAACTTTGACCTCCACACACAGGTAACCGACTTGGATATCAGTCTTGTTGGCAAGCAGAAGACCGTAAACGCTATTCATCTGGTTCGTAATGGCAAGGGTGAAAAAGTTGCAGTATCTCGCGACGATCTTGTTTTCGTTACCAACGGTTCAATGACAGAGAATTCCACGTGGGGCAGTATGCATACACCTGCCGTTTTGAACAGAGATACAGTCAACTGCGGCAGCTGGAATTTATGGAAAAACATTGCAGCCAAAGACCCTTCCTTTGGTCATCCGGAGGCATTCTGTAATGACATTGATAAAACAAAGTGGGAATCCTTTACCATGACTTTTAAGGGATCGTTTATGGACAAATTTCTCA
This sequence comes from Desulfosporosinus sp., assembly GCA_031292055.1. Lineage (GTDB taxonomy): Bacteria > Bacillota > Desulfitobacteriia > Desulfitobacteriales > Desulfitobacteriaceae > Desulfosporosinus. The sequence goes on along the minus strand of JARLHV010000130.1, from coordinate 6,858 downwards.
AGGAATTGACTGACCAAGATCCTGGCCAAGGCGGTGTTGTTACCATCAAGGATTCTAACTGGTTGATGAGCTGGAGCTACTCTAAACAGCCTCACTTTATTAACCAGCCTGAGGATGTTTTCGTATTATGGGCATATGGCTTATTTCCAGACAATGTCGGTGATTACATTAAGAAAAAGATGTCTGATTGCACTGGCGAAGAACTTGTCTCAGAGTTATTGTATCATATGGGATTAAAGGACAAAATCCGTGAGATTCTAGCAACTGTCAAGGTTATTCCTTGCATGATGCCTTATATTACCAGTCAGTTTATGCCTCGTGTTAAGGGAGATCGTCCTGATGTTGTTCCTGAAGGCAGTACAAACCTTGCCTTTCTCGGACAGTTCGCTGAAGTTCCCGACGACTGCGTATTCACGGTAGAATATTCCATTCGTACGGCAATGATGGCTGTTTATCGATTGCTCGATCTTGAAAAACAAGTAATTCCGGTTTATGCCTCAAAATATAATATCCGGGTATTATTGAACGCCGCTAAAACGCTCTACAGTGGACAACCAATTCCGGGGGAAACTATTATCCGAAAACTACTCAAGGATACTACACTCGAAAATTTATTCTAAGCGATAAATGGCCCCCCTTGGTCAACACAAAATATGATTAAACCTACAACCTGTTAACCAAGGGAGGCTTATCCGCCTCGACATTATTTAAAAGGCTCTAGTTGTACTCCTTTATATAGACATTCTGTTCTTTAAAAATATGCCCCCGACAATCTAGATTATCGGAGGCATATACGACAAACTATAGGTTTGGTTTGGGCATTACAAAAAGCCTTTAGTTATTTTAGTGAGACTCCCACTTCACTTAATAAGTCTAACCTTTAATACTCCGTCAATTTCTCTGAGCTTTTGCACGAAATCCGGGGTCGCAGTGGCTTCAATATCAAGGATAGTATAGGCATAATGGCCCTTACTTTTATTAATCATATCGGGAATATTGATATTTTCGTTAGCAAAAGTTGATGTGAATTGGCTGAGCATATTTGGTATATTCCTATGATTAATTGCGATACGACCCGTATGCATACATACTCCCAGGTCACAACTTGGATAGTTTACAGAGTTTTTAATATTCCCATTTTCAAGGTAATCCATCAATTGCCTTACGGCCATAATCGCACAATTATCTTCCGATTCATTCGTGGAAGCTCCTAAATGAGGAATAGTTATAACCCCTTCAACACCGCATACCACGGGATTCGGGAAATCCGTGACATAGCGACTTACTTTTCCAGACCCTAAGGCTTCAACCATATCCTCATCATTTACCAAAGTATCTCTTGAAAAATTTAAGATTATGACGCCATCTTTCATGATGGAAAAGGTTTCCTTATTGAACATCCCTTTTGTTTGCTCTGTAGAAGGAACATGAACCGTAATAAAATCACACTCTCGAAAGATCTCATCTAACGATTTGCTATGCTTGATATACTTTGAAAGGTTCCAAGCAGCGTCGACTGAAATAAACGGATCATATCCGTAAACTTCCATATCCAGTTTATTGGCTGCATTAGCAACTAAAACTCCGACAGCCCCAAGCCCTATGACCCCAAGCTTTCTTCCTTTAATTTCTGTCCCAACAAACTTCGATTTCTTTTTTTCAACAAGCTTGGCTACTTCCGGGTCTTGTCCACAAGAAGTTACCCAGTTAACTCCCCCTAAAATATTGCGAGCTGCCATTATTAATGATGCGATGACCATTTCTTTAACTCCATTCGCATTAGCACCTGGAGTATTAAAAACTACAACGCCACTTTCGGCACATTTATCCAGAGGAATATTGTTAACTCCAGCTCCAGCTCTAGCAATAGCTACTAAAGAGTCTGATAATTCCAACTCATGAACACTTGCACTCCTTACGAGTACTGCATTGGCATCATTAAAGCTATCCACCAATTCATAGTTATCCGTAAATAAATCCAGTCCCACATTTGCTATAGGATTCAAACTGTTTATCTTAAACATTATTTCGCCCACCTTTAATTTTTTTTTGTTGTCATGACAGTGTCGTTCCCTACTTTCATCCCACCTTTCAATTCTTCTTTAGCATCAAGGCGCCAATATTTCTAGTCAAGGTCTCTTGAAAATAAACAAACCCCTCATCCCAATAAAGGGACGAGAGGTTAATCCCGCGTTGCCACCCAAGTTGCAAAAACTGCCAACTCCTATCCGCTTTACCGGGCGGAACCCGTCACAATTCATCATTGGCCACTCCAGGATGGAATCCTTCGCATGTTAGACTGACTTGCACCACCCGTCAGCTCTCTAAACAACATCTGCTTAGAACTTCCTTTCATTGTGTTTAAGTTTATTATATCGTGCTATTTAAATAAATTTTAATCTTTTAGCAGCAAAGTGTCAAGGTTTTTTTAAAAAAACTAATCCGCATACATGTGTTATACAACATAACTAGTCCGCTTATTGTTTCGGATTTTTATATAGATCAGTGTTGATATTTTTGCCGTTGCCACAATCGGGAGTATAACAGGTTGCATTTACGAATGAGCAGCTATTGCCACAAGAGGGACATTTTTCTGGTGGTGCTTCTCCTTCAAGAGTGTATTGACAGACGTTGCACATAAATTTAGTCATTTAACTACCTCCTTTAGTATTATACTAATAACTATTTTATCATATTTCTAAACAAATACATAGTATATTTTCATTATAAATTTTTTCACCATTAACTTGAATACTAAATTCTCTCAACTTCTTTTTCGCACTCCCAAACCTCTACTGCCTCTGTCTTAACATGGTCTACAAAGCAAAGAAAAATCCTCTCTTTAATAGTACTGCGGAAAATCTCCAGTTTCCTTAATACACTTGTAGGTTTCAACCAGAGCTTTCCTCGGCTGCACCTTTTGCTGTAATCCCCATTCATATTCCCTTAACCAAAGCACTTTTTCCTTATAATTAAATAATTGCCTCAGAAGCACATAGAGCTCAATTTCGACCTTAGAGTCTTTATAGTGACTCTTAAAATCTGCAATTGCCGCTTCCTTTTCCCCAAGAACCATGTTCAGTCGAAATATTAGCTTTGTCAAAGCATCATTGCGTTCTTCTAAATAGTACTTCAGGTCCCGTCGGTGCTTGGCTGGCGTAGTCTTCAGCTTCCGCAATTGTTCACATATTCCAATCGCTATCTCTTTAAGAGGAGCGCTTTTTAGCATCTCTATTAGGACACCCATTAGCGAATGATCCAGCGTTACGATCGGTTCCAGTGTAAGTAGTAAGGCCTCACCAATCCATTGCTCAGGATTACCTGTTCGTGCCATCACTGCCACAACATTATTATAAAACTCCGCTTGATCGATCCCGACAGAAGCGAAAGGATCCTCGGTATTAAACAAATAAACTTTGCACGCTTCACACATTAGCTTATAGAGTTCAGATAAAAGACGGCTTGATTCTTGTATCTCTTCAGGGTCTTGACTAAGCACTATCAGACTCTTGTATAGGCGTTTTACCACAAAGCGCCATTTTGATCGTTCTTTTTTATGGATGATTTGATTGGGAGCAAAATAATTTTGTTCTCGGGCATTTTTAATGAATTCTTCCGTTTCCCAGCAGACCTCATCGAGATCCGGCGTTTCCTTCTGCTTAGTCACACGGTTTTTCCCTGATCTATTATCAGGCGGGTTCTCGATCAAAGCGTCAATTTGTTTATCTTCAATTATTTTCTTGGGAAGGCATTTGTATAATTCACTGATCAATTGACGCAGAGTCTCATCGGAATATCCTGCCACAATATTGCGTACATCTTTAATTCTCACGATCGACATACTCCTTCAAACAACGTTTGGGTAAAGCGACCATTGCACTTCTTGCCCCATCCTTTTATAACTTTAGATTTCTACATTATTTTACAATACCCTGCCAGCTACTATATCTCTGTAGTATTTAAAACTTCTAACACTTATGACTTAATGTAGTCTCCGACTAACCAAAATCAATTTAGCCAAAAAGTATTCTTCAAAATTGGCACTTTCTAGTCACGTAGAGCCTAAAATCATGCATTTTTTTATACCTACAAGGAGAAACACTGTAAATACGGGAAAAGATAAGTGACTATTCAGAGCCTTGGGGAATTCTGAACGGGGAACCACAGATTACACAGATTACACAGATTAAGAACGATTAGTATAGAAACACACAGACAAAGGATAAAGGGGATGGAGAATGTAGAACGAGATTCACAGACCTATGCCATTATTGGTGCAGCAATGGAGGTACACCGGACACTTGGACCAGGATTTCTCGAAGCGGTTTATCAGGCGGCATTAGCAATTGAGTTACAAGCAATTTGTAGTTTAGAGCCAAAATATATTTATTCTGTGTTAATCTGTGTAATCTGTGGTTGATTAACTGAGTACCTTCAAAAACACCAAAATGCCTGTAAAATCAGGGTTTATTAATGTAGGTATAATTTTTCACGGGAATCAAGGGTAGAGATATCGCGCTTTTACAAATCATTTTTTTGAAGTAACATTATAAAGTTCTGATTTTCACAGCCTTTCGTAGTCACTTTCATTTTGATGCATTTCAGACCAGCATTGTAGCTGAATTTATAGGGTAATAATCTGATATCCTTTATCCATATAAGCAGCCATGGAGGGGTGCCCATTCATATCGTCTCCAAGAGGAATTCCTACTGTCTTGTTGTAGTCAAGTACACCCATTTTTGCAGAGCAGGCTTTACAAATACAGTCAATTAATCCTTTTTCTTTAGCCTTCTTATACAAAAGGTCACCTGATTCTTCCATATCTTTTACCAACTTTACTGCTTCTCCCTCAATGACAATCTTTGCATCCATTCCTTTGCTGTCCATATTAAGAGCATTTAAAAGCACGTGAACAAAACACATAGGATTTCCATTAAAAGCAAAAAAAACAAACTTATTCATTTCAACAACTCCTTCATTTGTTCTTAACTAATTTCTTCGCTGTTTTGTGAAATCCTGCCAGAAGCTGCTTCTTTTTATAATATTTTTGAAATTATATCAAGTTCTACCCCAAGTTACGTATTGCAAATTTCTGCCGATTAAAAGTGTCTGGGCATCAAGCTCAAAGTAACGGAATGACAAACTCATTCTTGAGCTCTGGAACTCGGGACCTAGAATTAGACGACTGACTCATCCTTAAGATCTTCGGTTATGGTGTCAATAATCTTGATATCCCTCCTAATTGAGTATAATCGTGTATAATACAAATAAGAGGGGGTGAATCAACTTGAGTGATGTCTTAAGCAAGGAATCTCTAAAAAAATTGTTACTAGATAGTAAGCGAAATGAGCTTCAGCAGTACTTAGAAGACCTACATCCAGCTGACATACTGGAAGTATTAAGAGATAGAGATCTCAATAAGCTTGAGATTATGGAGAAATTGCCCACACGACTTTTGGCTGATGTCTTTGAGGAAATGGAAGAGGAAGAAAAAGAAGATTTCTTAAATCTGTTCCCTGAACCCGCACAATATGGAATTGTTAATGAAATGACTTCGGATGAAATAGCCGATTTACTCTCCAACTTCGAACCTAAGAGAATCACGAGATTTCTGGCGAATATAGGTAAAGAAGCAGCTGAAGATGTTAAAGAACTTTTAACCTATGAAGATGATACCGCTGGTGGACTTATGGCCTCTGAGTTCGTAGCGATTAATGAGACTATGAATGTCAAAGAGACCTTAAAATACCTGCAAATTGCCGTTCTCGATGTAGAATCAGCGTATTATCTTTACGTATTAGATAAAGACGATATCTTAAAGGGAATTGTCTCCCTTAGGGAGTTAGTAATATCTACCTTTGACACAAAAATAGAGGATATAATGCATGAAAATGTCAAAAGTGTCCCCTTAGAAATGGATCAAGAAGAGGTTGCCGCATTATTTGAAAAGTATGGTTTTCAAGCAATGCCTGTTACGGATGAAAAAGGAAAAATGCGTGGGATCATTACAGTCGATGATATTATTGAGGTCGTCAGAGAGGAAGCAACCGAAGATATCTTACGGCTTGCGGGGGTTAATGAAGGCGAGGTCATTGATGGATCAACCTTTGCTTCAGTAAAAAGCCGATTACCTTGGCTTTCGGTAAATCTAGTGACTGCAATACTTGCTGGCGCTACAGTAGGACTTTTCAGCGACACCATTGATAAAGTAGTTATCCTGGCAGCTTTCAATCCTATCATTGCTGGAATGGGAGGAAATGCAGGGACTCAAAGCTTGACCCTCATTGTAAGAGGGATAGCCTTAGGTGAATTTACAAAAGAAAATGCCAAGAAAGTGTTTAGAAAAGAACTATTAGTGGGCTTAGTTAATGGATTAGCTATAGGAGCATTAATAGCAGTCATTGGAATGCTCTGGTCTCATAAGCCTGTATTTGGTATCGTCGTTGGAGTCTCCATGCTGGCCAACATGTGCCTGGCAACCATTGTCGGTTACCTAGTACCTGTAGCCTTAAAAAAGCTAAAAATTGATCCTGCCCTTGCTTCGGCTGTGTTTGTAACTACCTTTACGGATGTGTGCGGTTTCTTTTTCTTTCTTGGCTTAGCTACTTTGTTATTAAAATACTTACTATAAATCCTGGCGATCTTGCTCTACGGCTTATTAAACGTAGGCTAAAGGCTAAAATGCTATACGCATATATGCAACACCTTAAATTACCAGAAACTGAACGACCCTGCACTGAAGTACAGGGGTTCACGATTGCGACTGGAAGTCGCGATTACGGCTGAAGCCGTTTAAAAAGTGCGGACTGGAAGTCCTTATAAAGACTTAAGTCTTCTGAAAGACCTATTGCTGAAAG
>JARLHV010000129.1 GCA_031292055.1 Desulfosporosinus sp. | reverse complement strand
GCTTTCAGCAATAGGTCTTTCAGAAGACTTAAGTCTTTATAAGGACTTCCAGTCCGCACTTTTTAAACGGCTTCAGCCGTAATCGCGACTTCCAGTCGCAATCGTGAACCCCTGTACTTCAGTGCAGGGTCGTTCAGTTCCTCCTGAAAGGGGAAAATAATCTATAAAAACACAAAAAAACCAGAGCTACTTTTTATAGGATTAAAAGCAAAACTTTATGGTATTAATTAAAGAAGGCTTGGACAAAACAATAAAAAACGTTTTCTGGAGGAAGTATGGAGTATTACTTTTTTTCAATTCTTCAATGGATCGCACTTTTATTATCAGTATTTACCCCGTATACAACCCAATTTACTATCTTGTTTTTTGCATTTATGCTTTGTACCTTTATAGCAGCTTATAGGCTTCGAAAACAACGGACTAAAAAATAAATCTCACAATTGATTCACTGCAAGACAAGGAAAACGTACAAAGAATGCCGTTCCTTTGGGATCGCTCTTTAAATCGATCTTAGCATTATGTCGGTCAGCAATGCTGTAACATGTGGCTAGCCCTAAACCCGTGCCATCTTCTTTTGTTGTAAAAAACGGTGTTCCCAACTTATCCAAGGATTCTGAAGGGATACCGCCTCCCTCATCCTCTACAGAGAATACTACCTGTTCATCCTCAACATAGGTACGAATCGTTAGATTACCACCCACTTGCATTGCTTCTAAGCCATTGCGACACAAATTAAGCACCAATTGGGAAATTTCCTTGTCGTCAAAAAGAATATCCGGCGTTTCCCCTGCTTCAAGCATTATCTGTTTGTTCTGGGTGAATGCATCAGCTTCTAGTAAGGGATACAAATGGTGCAAAATAGTATTGATATTTTGCCAATTCATGTCTGTCTTTCTTTTTTGGGTAAGTGACAAGAACTCGGATATAATCGAGTTAGCCCGATCAAGTTCTTCAATCATGAGCTCAAATGTGGAACCATAGGATAGAAATTCTGACTTGGCTCCTAGTAACTGGAGATATCCTCGTATGGTCGTCATTGGATTTCTAATTTCGTGTGCTATTCCCGCTGCCATCTGTCCCACAAGGTTTAATCGGCTCAGGTGGGCCATTTCCTTTTCTAACATCTTACGTTTAGAGATGTCGCGGTAACATACGGACAAACCTTCTTTGGACGGATAAACAAACACTTCATACATATTATTAGAATAGAGGCCCATAATCTCAAAATGAGCGGCTTGCTTAGTAAGCATAGCTTTTTGATAATGAGAGTAATATCTGGGGAGCGTTTCTGGAAAGAGATCCCATATATTTCGGCCTATCAACTCTTCCCGTTCTTTTAGCCAGAATTTCTCCGCCTCTTCATTTACAAAGGTGAACTGCCAATGCTGATCCAGGAAGAAAAAGACATCCGTAATGCTTTCAAGAATATTGGTGAGCTTAAGGCTGGTCTCGCTAAGATTTTCATTCGCCTGGAAGAGTTCGCAGGTTCGCTCGAGAACAAGCTCTTCCAGAGTTTGGTACCGCTCCTTTCGTTCCTTTTCCAGTTGTTTTCGCTCAGTAATGTTCCGCACAGACCAGACGAAAATCTGCTGTTCTTCAATAGTAGCCACGCCGATCTGTACTTCCACAGGGAAAACCGTCCCATCTTTATGCGCAGCAGCTGCGTCTAGGATTTTGCAACGTTTACTGATAACTTGGGCATTTTTTGGAAAAAGAAGGCTTTCGTTGGGAAACAGCTTTGAGACATGTTGTCTCTGTAATTCCGCATGTTCATATCCGAACATTTCCGTTCCCGCAGGATTGACGTTTAAAATACGGCCCACTCCGTTCAGTGTGATTATAGTATCTGTGCAAGTTTCCCCAAACACGCGGGCCAGTGCTTCAGACTTACGCAAATCTGAAGTGGTGCGCTCCAAGCTTTCGTTCACCTTTTCAAGTTCAACGGCTCGCAGCGTTAACAAGTCATTTTGAAGCCTAATTTGCTTCTCATTAAGGTATATTTTCACAAATGCTTCTATTTTTAACTTCAGGGTTTCTGGGTTAAACGGTTTAAACAAATAGTCAATCGCCCCCAGAGAGTACCCTTGCAACATATTTTCATTGGTCTGGTAAATTGCTGTAATAAAAATAATGGGTGTATTTTTGTTCTTTTTTCTGGTCCGGATGAGCCGAGCAGTTTCAAAGCCGTCCATTCCTGGCATCTGCACGTCCAGCAGAATTACGGCAAAATCGCTCTTCAGTAGGCACTTCAAGGCCTCTTCTCCAGAACTGGCAAAAATCAAATGATAGTCCGGTGATTTAAGCACTGCCTCTAAAGCCAACAAATTTTCTCGGCGGTCGTCAACAATTAAGATATTCATTTCCATCTCCATCTCCATCTCTTTTCTTGGCGCTCTCTCAGTCTCTTGTTTTATTCATTTCAAGGATCTGCAATCTTATTTAAGTCAGGCTTACAGTGTCTTCTGATCGATTTTCTTTTCCCGATCAAAGTCTTCATAAGAACTCATTGAAACTGCCCTACCTATAAAGCCAGATTTTGATTAGAGAAAAAAGCTGTTCTAGCTTTACTGGCTTGCTGAGATAATCCGAAGCACCTGCTTGGATACATTTCCCTCTATCATTTTTCATAGCCTTTGCCGTCAGGGCGATGATTGGCAGGTTCGCGTACTTGGGAATTTGGCGAATAGTTCGTAACGCTTCGAATCCGTCCATCTCGGGCATGATGATGTCCATGAGAACCAGATCGATGTCCTGATTTTTTTGTAAAACTTCGATGCAGTCCCTGCCATTCTCCGCAAACACAGTCTGCATATTTTGATTTTCAAGGGCTGTAGTAAGGGCAAATACGTTCCGCATATCATCGTCCACAACGAGTATTTTCTTGCCTTCCAAGCGTGCGTTCCCATTTTCCACTCTTAGAGACTCACTAGTTGTCTGCACGACGGTTGAAATGGCCCAGTCGGATCCGGCTCCGAGAGAGGGGGAATCATCGAGGGCTACTGCCGCTTCGGCGTAAGATATCCCATAAACCTCTTTTCCGACATACTGGCCAGGCAGATACAGGGTAAAGGTACTCCCTCTGCCCTCGATACTCTCAATCTCAATGAACCCACCCAACAACCTAGCCATTTTCTGACTGATGGTCAGGCCTAAGCCCGTGCCCTCGTATTTCCTTGCGTTTGTCCCGTTTGCCTGCTGGAAGGCCTCAAAAATAATATTCTGCTTGTCTTTGGGAATCCCAATGCCTGTGTCCGTTACGGAAAAGGCTAGGACCCACTCTATATTCATAAAACGTTCGTCTTCTGCGACGACATGGTCGTCTATTCTCCAGACCCGTAGAGAGACACTTCCAATGTCAGTGAACTTTAAAGCGTTAGATAATAAATTTTTTAAAATTTGTTGTAGTTTGAGTTCGTCCGTACAGATGGTATCAGGTAGGCCTTCACCCATCTGAACTATAAAGTCCAGTTTCTTTTGGTGTGCCATAGGAAAAAAGAACCGTTCGACATAGTTCTTCATTTCGACCAGTTTCACTACTGTAGGGGTTATAGTTAACTTGCCAGCTTCTACCTTGGAGAGGTCTAATATATCATTAATTAGAGTCAATAATTCATTCCCTGAAGAAAAGATAGTTTTCGCATATTCCACCTGACTGGGAGTTAGATTACCTTCTTGGTTTTCGGTCAAAGTCTGAGAAAGGATCAGCAAGCTATTCAGTGGCGTTCTTAACTCGTGAGACATATTGGATAGAAACTCTGTTTTATATTTTGAGCTTTCCTCAAGGGTTGCTTTCATGCTTTCTAGTTCCGTTGCCCTCTTTTCAGAATGTTTATACTGTTCCTCCAACTTTTCATTAAAGGTTTTAAGTTCCTCTTGCTGCAGTTGGAGTTCTTCCGACTGAGACTGAAGTTCTTCGGTCAAGACCTGTGATTCTTTCAGCAGTGTTCCGATCTTCATGTGGGCTTCAACCCGATTTATGGCAACCCCAATATTCTTCGAAATCTGTCTCAACAACTCTTGCTGAGGAGAACTGCACGGTTGGAGAAATGCCAATTCCAAGACAGCCACTACCTGGTTCTCAAATGCCACAGGAAGTATAACAATGCTTTTCGCTGAAATCGTGCCCAAGCCGGAGACAATCTTGAGGTAATCCCCAGGAACTTGGTCCACCATTATCAGCCTGTTTTCTAAAGCGCTCTGCCCCACCAGCCCTTCTCCCAACCGGAAAACTTCCCAAGCGGGTTCCATTGGACTACCCGCATAAATGGCAAGCTTTTTATAGCACTGCTTGTTTCTATTTTCCTCTCTAATATAAAAGACGCCATAACTTGCTTCGACCATCGGAGGTATTTTTGTGATTAAAAGGTGCGCTAGGATTTTTAAGTCCTGAACCCCCTGGCACAGGGCGGTAATTTCAGAGATCCCAGACTTTAATAAGTTTTGCCCTTCTATTTGTTTAATAAATTCTTTTTCGTGCCTAGCGTGATCTTCCAAAGACTGAGTCATTTCATTGAAGGACGCGGCAATTTCTCCAACCTCGTCGTTTGAACGGATATCGATGCGCGGCAAATCATCGTGCTCCTGAAGCGCTGAAAAACTGTTCATAACCGAAGTGACTTTGTGAATATCTCTAGTAACCTTCTGTATGATCCAAAGGGTTATCCCAACACCAACAAGTAATGTTAGCAGTAGAGAACAGAAAAAGAACTCGAGTGCCCGGCTATCGGCTGCGGCCGATGACTTCAGTAAATCGTCCATAGACTTGTTCTCATAGTTGTTTAAGTCATTAACATACTCGAATATCTGGCCCCGTTCAACTGCGCCTGCATTTATAACCTGGATTGTCTCTGATTTTTTACCAGAAGAAGCCAATGTAATGCAACGTTCTTGCAATTCTGTGTAATCGAGGTTTGTGGCTTTTATCTGGCCGAGTAGATTTTTCGTACTTTCACTGATGGACGAAGCATTAAGGGAATCCAAAGCCGACTCTACTTTCAGCCTTGAAGTACGGATTGAGTCAATAGTTTGTAAGAAATCTTGACTGCCCACATCCAGTAAAACAAGATCCCTAAGGTACCTGCTGATATTGTTGATTTCATCTTGCAAAGTGTTGGAAAATTTGATTTTTTGATAGCGCTCTTGTTGGGTTTTGTCAACGTTTTTGTTTGATAGATCTAAATTATAAATTGATACCCCAAATAGTAAAACTATTATTGCTAAAACGGAGGTAAATCCAAGGAATAACTTTGTTTTGAGCCGCATGCTTCGCTTCCTTTCAATTAAATCTGACGTCATGCAGGTCGGAAAAAATCACTTGTTATTTTCTGCCTGATTTTTACACATCAATGGCGTGATTCAACATTTAACACCCAATATCGAAATGTGCCGATTACGTCATGTGTTCTTGCTTCTGAACTTCTGCCAACATTAACGTTTAAAAACTTCATAATAATATTTACACATATAGATATAAAATTCCTCTATTAGAAAAATTTATTTTATTTTTTTCTTCCCGAATAATAACATTGTAATTTCCGCCAAATTTTCCATATTAACTCCAAACCTTAAACACATACGCTACCTTGACGATTGAGCTTGTTGTTTATCATTAAACTTGCTAAGGGTGGTTTTCTACACCATCAGCCTCGTTTTCTATGGAAGTAATTCTCTTGCTTCCATAGAAAACGAGACTGAATGCGTTGGCATTCAGCCTCGTTTTTACTCTTCACAGGTGTCTAAGATTCGCTTGAAATAGGTTGTTAAGTCAATTAATAACAGACTCTTCTTCAGGCTTAAGAACCCTGAATAGCATCTTCTTGAGCTTGGGTAATGGTACCTGCCGTTACGAGAGTGTCCAAAGCAGTTTTCAAGCCATCGGTAGGTCCTTTTTGAGAGTCGTCCTTAGTAGCGGTCAGAGCGGTTTGAATAGCATCTTCTTGAGCTTGGGTAATGGTACCTGCTGTTACGAGAGTGTCCAAAGCGGTTTTAAAGCCATCGTTAGGTCCTTTTTGAGAGTCATCCTTGGTAGCGGTCAGAGCGGTTTGAATAGCATCTTCTTGGGCTTGTGTAATGGTACCTGCTGATAAGAGGCTATCCAGATGGCTTTTAAACCCGCCGTCAGCTCTTCCTGACTGTGTTTGAGAAAACTTTGGAGCCTGTACTGAAGTATTGCTTGTCGTGGTGGCTGCGAATACTGCAGATGTCGATAAGAGTGTGAGTATTGTTGTAGCAATTGCAATTTGTTTTGTTTTTCTCATGATTTTCAACCTCTTTCCAATTTTGAGTTTTGCAATATGTATTTGCAAGAACAATATCATTATGCAATAACAATCTGAAATAAGGCTGAGGTTTCACTGAAATATGGCTGAGATTTCGCTGAAAGTATGCTGAAAACTGAAATTTAATAGTTAGCGTCAAATAATACCTGCCTTAGCGCACCACATTGGCAAGTTCGTAATAAATTCCGTATTGTTCCATATAACCCATACTCTGCATATGATGTTTTATCTCTGAACAAAGGAGGAAAGGCAAATGGCATTTGGTGGTATTGATGGAGCTGCTTGCGGTTGTGGAACAGGAGTTGGATTTGGCGCAGGAATCGCTGTAGTTGTAGTGATAATTCTTCTTTTGATCGCTATGGGAATCGTATTCTAAATTTTGAAAGGTGGGACTTCTTATGTACGGAATGAGTCAAGGTGGAATGATGGTTCACGGTGGAATGGGTGGAGCATGCTGCCATCCTCCTGTATGCCCTCCCCCTGTCGCCCCGGTTGCAGCTTATGGCTATGGCGGCGTCGGTCATGGCGTTGGTGTAGGGGTAATTGCTATCGCTATTCTAATTCTTATCGCTTTAGGTGTGATCTTCTAAGAATTTCCTCTAAAACTGGCTATCAGCTGATAAGGTGATAGCCTTTTACTTAGTTCATTCACTTCCTTATGATAGTTTATGAACGACAGAGGACTAGTGTGACAAGGTTCAAAGTTCCTTTGGATAAGCAGATGCAGTTGTAGGGAGATTGGTATTTACAAAAAAAAATCCCCTCGCAAGGAGGGGGAGCGAAGGAGGACAAAAGGTAAAAAAGCGAGATTTATGTTAACCGTTAAATTAACGGGTAACCGTCTGTAGTACAGGTAGATGTCTGAGCGCAGGAGTGCTACACGCTTGATAAGGAAAAAGCAACTAATATCATTTTAACCATAGCTTTTGTGTATATTTAGGTTGTACTTGGCTGAATCTGTTAAAAAAAGTCCCTTCGCTTGGAAGGGTTAGTCGGATGAGAGCGTGTGTTGTTAGATTTATTATAAACTATATTTGTTACCCTCTCATGAACTTTGGGTAAAGAATATGTTAAACTTTATATTTAGAACGATTGGTTAGCAGTACTGATCTGAAAAACTTTACTCCGTCGGGATCGAAATAGTTATTTGTTGATTTGGGTATCCTGAAATCTTCCAGCAGGATTTGGTTACCTCTATTGGGTTTTACTGTTTGGTTCTCAATAGTCACATGGGGTTTTTATAAATTGAACACCTTCATGTTAAGTAAAGTCCTGATTGTAACAGAAAATTTAAAATAGGGGTTGACTATAAATGGAACGATTGGTATCATTACCTGTAGTTTCTTGTCGAATGTTGTTGTAAAGAGGAGTTTAAAATTAAATGATGAAAGCAACCGGAATTGTGAGAAAAGTAGATGAACTTGGCCGTATTGTTTTACCGATTGAGCTTCGCCGCACTTTAGGTATTGACGTAAAAGATCCTCTGGAGATTTACGTGGATCAAGAAAAGATTATTCTCAAAAAATATGAACCTGCTTGTGTATTTTGTGGTAATGCGTCTGAAAACCAACTTTTTCAAGGCAAGAACGTCTGTCGTGTATGTGCACTTGCCATGGGAGAAGCGGTGTCCGAAAGTTTTGAATCAAAAGCCGTCTAATTCTTAACCCAATTACATAGACGAAAACACTGAACTGACTGATAATCAGTAACTAAACTTAGAAGGCCATTGGGGCCTTCTTTTTTTAATGTGATAGGTATAGAAAAGAGGAGCCTAAGCTCCTCCTTGACTAAAAAATTATCCCTTATAATTTGTAAGTGTGGCTGTTGCAGATTGTAATGCTCTTTCTACGGCATTAAGAGTATCTTGAATTTGTTGATTATTTTCAGGTGGCTTTTCTGCATTTCTGAGCGCATTGTTTAAACATTTTCTTGCATTTGAAAGTTGATTCGTCGCATCTGCAACATGTTGTTTCGAATTTTTTGTGTCCATTTAATCATTCCTCCTTCAGGTTTATAATATATTTGTGTACATCCCATAGCATTTGTTATTTAAAATAAAAAATACCCAATCATAACAGATACACTGTAATCAGCCTTAGTGTCCATTAGATTGTCCACAATGTAGAATTGCAATTTAGCTCGTGGTAGTTTCGGCAAATTCCACGTTCTTTTATCTATCTGTGTTGCTGTCACCACCGTTTCTTGTTAAGCGATACCCTCAATTTACCATAGGGTTTAATATACGATTATTTGATTAATAACCTAAACTCTTAAAACGTGTTTTCTGGTTTCTAAAGTTAACTGACGCCTTCCACGTGTATAGATGTTACTTCACTGTATGTTTTAAAATGTCATCACATATGAGTTGAGGCTGTAAAAGGAATATATAACGTCAGACATCAAAATTATGTATAATATTCCCTTTTTATTCATGGGCATAGATTTCTAATCGTAAGCAACCTTTAATATTTCTATTCCGGATTCGGAATTCTTGTTAATAACTTTAATCAAAGTATCTATAAGGGAAATTAATTCTTCAGAAAGTTTTTCTGCTTGCAAGTAAAGATTATTCGCCTCTGTTGAATTAGCACTATTAATTGCATCTATTACCTTCATACCTATACTATGAAACTCATTATGGACTTTATCAATGGCTATCCACTCTCTTGCTATTTCTGAATGCGTTACATTAATAGAATGATAAAAATGACCAAAAGCACATTTTTTTGAATTAGTTTGAATAGGGTAAGTTTTCATCTCATCCACTATTCGTTTTAAATTTATTATCCAATGACTATGAGCGTCCTTAGCCTTTGAAAGATTATTAAGTAAATCCTCATTCGTTATAGCATTTTTTCCACCATTTAAAGATGAAATCATATCTCGTACGATCTCACTAAGCTCTTCATCAATTTTTGATATCTCTTTAGCACTTTCTGCACTTTGAATTGCATCAGTCTGAATAATCTGTGTCATGAAGTTTAACTTTTCAGCATCTTTAGCCGATGACTCCATCGCTTGATTTATTTGCTTTGCAGCTTCACTTATATCTCCCAATGATTCAGTTATTTTATCCACATCTTTAATTGTGGTCTTTAACATAGAGACATTTTCTTTGATGGTATCAGATATACTGTCTAGCTTTAAATTCATGTTATTAGTAGAATTCATTGTGTTATTCATACTTTCTTGACCGCCAATGGCTGCTTGTTGTATATTGTTCACAAAGGTTCTCATATCTTTCAAATTTGTTTTAGTATTATCTGCTAGTTTTCTAACTTCATCAGCGACAACTGCGAAACCTCTTCCCGCTTCCCCAGCTCTTGCAGCTTCAATTGCCGCATTTAATGCTAGCAAATTGGTTTGATCTGCTATTGATTCAACACCATCTACTATCTTATTTACTTTAATAGCCATGTCTACTAACAGTTTTATTTGTTCACTCATTATTGTTGCATCTTTTGTGACATTCTCTTTTAATACACTGACTTCATTTAATTGAAATATACTTTCATCATTTTTATGAACTAAATTTTTGGAAGATTTATCGAGTCGATACATTATTTCAGAGGTTTTACCAATAGTTCCATTTACTTCATTCATATTTGCAGTAATTTCTTCTACTATTGCCAGATTAGATTCACTAATATTCGACATATCACTTGCGAATTTAATTAATTCATATGAAGAATGAGTCATCTCAACATCAAAATTGCTTAACGATGATGTAATAGTAATCATTTTTTTAGAATTTTTTGACATTATTTCTTCGCTTATTAAAAGTTTATCGAAAGTTTTAGACAAAGTTTTATGCATAGGATAATCCACCTTAGGGGATTCCACTACTTTTCCATCAAGTCTATCTTCAACATATTTAATTATACAAGCCGCTTCATGACAAGGTGCTTTTTTAAAAAGACTCATTATAAATTTCCTCCTACTTCTTGTGAATTTTATAAGTACCCAAAATATTATGTATTATTTTGAATTCTTGATTAAAATTCTACTTTTTCGTTAATAAATATATGATTCCGCTGCAGAAACCCTCTGTTATGCTATTAATATCACGTTTTATTGTCATCCTGAGCGAAGCGAAGGATCTTTTGTCCCGAGATCCTTCGCTCTCGCTCAGGATGATACAAAAATAATTGCAGTGACTTGATATTTTATAACGTTTTTAGACTTGTCGAACAGCGGAATCCTATATATAATGTAAAAACCATTATTTTACAGTCTGCCTTGAATAATAGTTTTTACATTGCCGGAAAACACTGTTTAAAAGAATATTTCTATTTTTTTCGAAATTCATCTAAATATTACTATTCTAAGTCAACTTCAAAAAATCCTTCCTCAACACTCGGCGTCAAGGAAGGATTTTTATATTCCGGATTTAAAGACAACTTTAAGAAATTCATCGGAAATTCATAACTCATTCATAACAAAATCGAATTAATTTTCTATACTTTGATGTAAGAAGAATAAAATACAAATTGATCATTAGGGCCTTTCCCCTAGCTCATCCTTTATACTTTCGAGGCGTCTCCAGAGCTCCTCTTGCTTTAGGATAGGCAGGTCTCGGTAGCGGTTTTCCGGAAGGTAGGGGTCAAAGTGGCAAACGGGTTTATAGGAGCAGTACTGGCAGCCTGTACTCTTCCCTCGTCGGTAGGGGGAGAGGGAAATATCACCGTTTAGTATCTCTTCACCCGTCTGCCGGAACCACTGATGAAGGTAGTCACTGAGCAGAGAAAACTGATCTTCGCTCAGAACATTTGCTCCTTTTTTGAAGTTTCCGTCTTTATTTAATTTAAGTCCAAGTAAATCAGAGTGTCCTGTAGAAAATGAGGAGTCCATGGCTTCTAAAATGCGTGGATTGGCTAATAAGTAACCGCTGACTTTGACGGCTTTGACGCGGTGCTGTTCCAACTCTTCCGGGCTAAGAGGGATTTTTTCCTCTAACTGGGGTTCCAGCACAGGAAAATACAGAAAACCTGCAGGAATCTTCTCAGGAAAGATGTTTGCGGTTTCTGGACCAGTTTCCAACGAGGGCAAAGCCGAAGTAGCATTGAGCAAGACTTCAGCTCCTTGTAAGGCGACATCCAAATAAGTGAGCAATTGAAGATTAAGCCCATAATAGATTGAATCCAACGCTAAGGATAATTCGCGGGATTTATAATCGAGGATACGCAAATACACTTTTCCATCTAAGAACGCGGCATCAACACGGTCGATTTGCCCGCTTATTAGGAGTGAATCGTCCTCTGATAAGGGGATGTCGACTCCCGGAAGGGTTTCTGTTGGGCCAAAACCCACTTCTAGCTGGATTGGAATAAATATTCCTCGACGGGCATGTTCTCCAAGCACTCGAACAGCGTGATGAACGGTTCGTTTGAGTTTATGAGTTAAATAGCGGTAGCGAGCGCTACTGAGGAGAATCTCATGCTGAAGTTTTGGGGCGAGTTGCTCTGCCAGTTCACTGACGAGTGCCCAAGATTCTTCTTTCGTCAATCTTCCCCAATCTAAGCCTCGTTCCTTTAATTGAATAGCGAAATCATGCAGGAGAGCGTGGAAAAATTCCCCCATATCTGGGCTAGAGAGCTGATAGGTGGGCCTTTCACGTAGTTTCAGACCGTACCGAGCATAATGCCCAAAGGGACACCTAGCGAATTGTTCTAATCGAGAAACACTGGCCTTTAGGCGTTTCCCGTATAAGCGGCGCGCTAGGGGGCGTCGAATCTTAGCTTCCTGATTTTTGGTCAAGAGTCTGGTCTGCAAGCGTTGCACTTGATTTTGGCGAATAGGATCCTGAATCAGCCACCTTTCAGTAGCCTCCCAAAGCGGGGAAAGAGGTTCTCCTTCACGCAGCATGTGCAGTTGTTTAGCGTAGGCTTGAAGGGCAAAATCTGCTTGACTGATGGAGTCAATGTCGTTCTGACTTCCAAAGAAGCCCTCAGAAAGTGGGAAAAGCTGCTTAAGGCGTGTGACAACAGGTGAAACTGCCAGTCCTTTCCCCTCTTCATCTGTTAATGGATACGATACAACAAGTTTTTCTGTAGCTCGAGTGAGTGCAGTATAGATAAAAAATTGTTCTTCAAACGTCTGAGCCTTCCCTTTTGGGGCAAGAGTGACCCCTGCCTTTTCCAAGGCTTCCCTTTCCTCAGCATCAAGTACGCCGGCCGGGTTAGGTCGAGACGGAAGTACACCCTCATTAGCCCCAAGTAGAAAGAGAACTCGTACTTCAGGGTTCCGTGACCGATCCAATGATCCGACTAAAACTTGGTCAAGTCCAGGGGGAATCAGCCCGAGTTCGATCCCTTCTATCCCGGAAGCAAGAATTAAAGCATAATCCTCAAGCTCCAAATATTCTTCCCCAAGTCCTGCAACTATTTCGTCCAGGACCTGGATAACGGCTGCCCAGATTTGTTCATGGAGCTTAGCCTCACTGAGTTCTCCCTTTGTTTGGGCGTTTTGCGACCATTTCTTTAAGGTTGCAGGAATATCAAGCCTTTCTAAGAAAGTATACAAGGTTTCGGTAACTTCCCGTACAGTTAACAAGTCCGCTTTGCTACTTGGTCGGACTCTTTGAATAAATGGGGCCACAAGGTCATAAACAGTCTGTCTGGAGGAATTGAGCTCTGCTTGAAATTTAAGCTCGGTGGCAAGTTGAGCCTCGTTTTGCCCTAGAGACCATTGTCGATGGTATTTCCACGCCATGTTCCTGTTCCAGCCCTCGCCATGGATTCCGTGTTCCAGTACATAGTTTTCCAAACGATCGATGGCATCCCTTGGCAGTGGGAAAAAATCTGTCTTCAAACAGCGAAAAAGTGGTTCGTAAGCCCAGTGGCTTTCCGCCACTTCGGGTAGAGCTTGAATCAGCTCAATTAAGGGGTGATGGAGGACCGATCGTTTATGATCTAAAAATTGAGGAATCTCATAAGCCGTGAACACTTGTGTAATCAGCTCATGATAACCTGTGAGGTCGCGCGTCATGACCGCCATTTCGTTCCAGCAGAGCCCCTCATCTCTGGCCAAACGTCGTAGTTCCCGTGCCACACCCTCTACTTCAGCGCGCCGGTTGACGGCTGAAACGATCTGAATTCCTTCTCCCAAGGAACTTTCAGCTTTAACTGGTAATTCAGAAAGATTGGATAGTAAAGAGTGAGCCTGTACTTCTTCGTAAGCCACAGTTGGATAAGTGAAAAAATATTTTTCCAGATGCCAGAGCCAAGAATGATTATAGCGCTTCGTAGTTTCAAGCAAGGTGGGAGGATGTAAACGGGTACTGGTTTCTGCGGCAAGGCGTTGTAGATCTTGATAAGTCTGCCAAGGACCTGAAAATAACTCCTCTCCCGCTTTAAAAGGCCCCGCTTCCAGCTGACGTTCATCCGCCAGTAAAACCGGGTCAAGTGGGGAGGTTATAACAACTTCATGGGCTGTGGACAGGATGATTTTTAAGACATCTAACTCCTGAGGGGTAAAGCCCGTAAACCCGTCCACCCATACCTGCGCGCCCTGGATTAGGGGTGCACAGGGGATTTTTTCTGCTAAAATCGACAGTTCATCATCAGGGTCGCGGATTTCCGATCCTAAAGCTGCTTGGAATTCTTCATAAATAAGGGCTAAGTCTTGGAGTTTATCATATAAAAGCTCGTTGGTATTTTTAACGTTACGTAAATCGTCTGGGGCAATTCGGTAAGTTTTAAATTCACCAATTGCTTGAGCGAGGAGATCGGCCATACCGGGCCGGGTAGCGGAGCGGGCAAACGCTTTTAAATGAAGGCGATGTTTTAAGAGGATTCGGCGCAGGAGCATTCGTTTGCCGATTGTACCAATTAGGACTTCTTGCCCTCCTCCAGTTTCAGAAAATACTCGCCAGCCTAGCCGTCGAAAGCTCAAGACTTGGGCTCGTAAACTTCCGCCTAAATCGGGCGTATTGGCTAAGGTCACTTCCATCTGATAGGTCGCCTGCTCAGGAACGAGGAGGATAAGAGGTGCTCCCCATGGCTTTAGCCGAAGTTCTCTACGAATTTCTTCCAAGCATAGGGTGCTCTTGCCACTACCGGCTCGACCGAACACGAAACGGAAACCCAAATGAATCTCTCCCTTCAAAGGCCATGTTGTTCTTATTAAGTAAGTGACTGCGCTTTTCGTATTTTTTGAATAAGTAGGGATAGGTTTGCAAAATGTGCATAGTCAGTAGTACTAGTTAACTATTATACAACGGGTTCCCCTTGATGAACAAAATGCTGGTCAAGGTAACTTTGAACCTTGACCAGCGTTTCACCTTAAAATATCTCCTTCATTTACTTTAATTTGACTAGAAAATAACGCCTAGTGCAATTAAAATAAGAATTGCGATAGCAATAATGCCAACACCTACGCCAGCTTGAACAGGTGCTACTGGTGGATAACAGCATACTGGTGGACAACACTTTACAACTGGTCCAATGTGTGGTGGAGCCCCAATAGGTGAAATGTTCGGGAAATGACCTGTTCTATATCCGTACATAATCTACCCCTCCCTTTATAAAAAATGAGATCTCAGCTTAAAATACTATCCCCATAGCGATAAGCAAAAGAATGATTACGACAATAATTGCAATACCTGGAAAAAAACCTGGGGTACAACCATCACCAACTGGTCCTCCAAATGCCATAATAAAACGCCTCCTCGAATTACAATATATATCTTTTATAATACATAATATGGTAATTTGAGAGACATGTTACAAGCATTATCGGGTTTGACATAAAGAATATTTATTAAAAGTTTTTGATTCAAGTGGGCTTGCAAACTTCTACCTAGCTAGGCGGAAGAAGGAAGATGCTTAACCTAGGGGATGCCACGGATGGCCCGGAACGGATGCGTTAATTTGAGGGACAATTCTGCCGCCCCAGTTGCTCCTAATTAGTGAGGAAATAGAGACTTAAGTTTTGAAGGTAAAATATGATGTGCAGCGACTAAATTCCCTGCCGAATCTTTCCCCCAAAAAGAGATTTCAACAGTTTGAGAACTAGTTTCAAACTGAAATCTGAAAGCGTTAAATTGCGCATAATAGTTGCGCGTTACCACTTCGCCAGGGTTCAAACTATATAACTCTAAAACGTACATGACGTTCGTAGTACCGCTCAAATAATAGCCTGAAATCTGGACAGTCACTCTAACAATATCAGCGTTGACTATTAGTACCGCTGTACTGGCAGTTGGCCTAACCCCATCAACCGGTGTATTTTCCATTAAACCAGTTGAAAAATAAATATCCCGTTCTTTCGAGCTAATCTGAAATTTATTATTTTTGTTAGCTACACTTGGAGATGTAAAGGTCATAGTAAAAACCTACTTACTGAATATTCTTATTATATTATATTTTACCTGAACACTTCTGAGATAACGTTTGCCCACCTCTCGTGCCATGTCTTTTTATTAAAACTTGTGGCAATCTCCCTCCCTCTTTCGCCCATGAGCTTTCTCTTCTTTGGATCATTTATGAGTTCTTCAATACTTGATACCAGGTTTTCGACAGAGGGTTTTACGAGATAACCGTTGTACCCATGAATAATAAGATCAGACAAGCCACCAGCCAGTCCGGCGATGACAGGCTTGCCGCAGGCCATGGATTCTAAGGCGGCGAGACTTGTTCCTTCGGTGGAACGGGAGGGAATAAGGACGATATCTGCCATCTGATATATTTCCGGCATCATTTCAAAAGGCTTCCAATAGTAATAACAGCGTTCCTGTTTACTAGCCCATTGGGACATCAGCATTTCTATAGTGTCATCATGTCCTCTTCCGCAAAAATGAAATTCAATTGAGGGGTATTTCTTCGTTAATATCTCAGCTGCCCGCATTGTTTCATTGATTCCACGTACCGGGACCATCCGGCGGGGAAACAGAATACGGATTTTATCGTTTCTTAAATCCTCTTCTAGAGGAAGGAAGAGATCTGTGTCGACATAATTGGGAATATATTCCCATTT
This sequence comes from Desulfosporosinus sp., assembly GCA_031292055.1. Classification (GTDB taxonomy): domain Bacteria; phylum Bacillota; class Desulfitobacteriia; order Desulfitobacteriales; family Desulfitobacteriaceae; genus Desulfosporosinus. Next base: position 10,530 of record JARLHV010000129.1, on the reverse strand, counting down.
ATTATAAAAACTTGGCAGGGTCGCATTAAAATAATTGATGGTATTGGTATCCACAGACACAAGCTTTTGTGGCCCGGCTAGAGAAAGTTCCATACGTCTTAACCATTCTTGCTTGATTGCCAGTTTTCCCGTGGTTGCGTCAAATCCGGGCCAATCCCAGTACACTCCATGGCTTATGCTGATACTTTTTTCGCGGACCAAAGGATAGGCTAAGGATAGAATGAAATAAAGCGTGTAATCAAAAGACATGACGTTTTCATAAAATCCCATATTCAGTTCAGGAAACGTTTGATATTCGGTCTTATTGACAGGAAGACCGTGTATTTTTATACCGTCAAATTCTTTGGTCCAGTTGTCCCCCATTTGCCAGACTTCCACATCAAAGTCCATATCCCGCAGTAGGCGGCAAAAATCCACCTGGTAGCGTTCAGCTCCTCCAGTGATGATTCGTTCACCTTTGGGGTTGAAAAAATTTGTGGTTAGTAGAGCTACTTTTTTCTTCATTTTAGTTGAACGCCCCTCTATTATAGTTTAAATAGCATTGTTTGTATTTAGGTGATAAACTGACCAAGTTTAGCCAGTTTATCACCTAAATGCTCTATCTTTTCCAACTAAAAATACTTATTGCGTAAAATGTTAACTTATAGGGGAAGCCTGGGAAACAAATACCAGGTCCACATCAATGTTAAGATTCTCGGCAATACTGCCAGTGGTAGAAGGCAAACTTACAATAAATGTTAGCAACTCGTTATTGGCAGCAGTTAAGATCCGGCCGCCTGACGGCTGCTCAATTAGACCAGAAATAGCACCGCTATAAAGTTCGGTGGTGCCCTGGGCAATGTCAATGTTTAAACGGTCAGCTAAGATCTGAGCTTGAACGGCACTGGTTGTACCATTTGCTTGCCAATCGGCAAAAATAAAATAGAAAGCGTCTACATTGCCAGAGTTGGTAACCGAAAGCTGTGGCGAGCCCAAGGATTCTCCGGGAATAAGCGCTGCCGGTGAAAACAGAGCCGTTGTGGGACTTAAAGTCAAGGCCACGTCGGCTGTTCCGGCAGTACTACCGCTACTGGTGGTGCTAATTGTAAACGGCATGTTCAAAACCCCTTTTCTTTGTATGATTTATAATACTATATGAATTTAAGTGGACAACTGTTATAGCCATCGTTCAGTTTCTATTTTTTCTGGTGGCCAAAGAATGCTTTCATAGTGTTCACGCCCCATATATTTATTGGCGGGGTCCTGACGGACAGCACGCTCGTATTTAGCTGTTATAGCCAATGGATTAGCCCAACCCAAGTGTTTGATTCTAGTTGCGCTTTCATAATATATCAATCGCCTGTAAGCTAGGGGAAGACGTCCACAGTGGAATTTTAACGCTGGCCAAGCAGATTCCAATTGGGGTTGATACTGAATTAAATAGATGGAAAAACCACGCAGCCATGGATTCCATAGGCCATCGATCCGAAAATTGTCCTCATTCCCCCAACAATCAAAAAGGCGAAAACCTATGGCCTTAAAATTGCTTTGCCTTAATAAATAAGGAACTTCCTTCAAGAAACTTTCTTCCAGAAACTCGTCGGCGTCGATTGCCAAGATCCATTCAGGCTTATTTTCCAACGTATAATGCCATAATTTTTGGCGTAGCTCAGCCTCATTACTTAAAAACATGGAGTGAGGTTGACGATAGAGATTAACCCGAGGGTAACTAAGACATATCTCGGGGGTATCATCCTCGGAGGCATCATCCAGTATGATGATATTATCGGCGAAAGTAAGCAAAGAATCCAAACAGCGCCTTAAATAGCGGTTTCCTTCGTTACGAACAATCATTATAGCTGTAAGTTTCGGCATATATCTTCACCTGCTTTTCATTCAGGATAAAGGATAAATTTTTTGAATACATTGACGCCAGCGGGCTTCCCACGCTTGACGGCTAAAGGCCTGGGAAACGGTAGATGCGTATTTTCCCAAACGAGTGCAGACTGCCGGATTCTCTATTAGAAAAAGAAGGGCCTGATACAGACTTTCAATTGACGGGTGAATAAGGAGACCGTTATAATTATTGATAATAAGATTCGTGAGACCGCCAATATCGGTGGCGATTACCGCTTTGCCCATGGCCATCGCTTCTAGACAAGAAAAGCTTGTTCCTTCTGAATAAATACTGGGAATAACAACAATATCTGCCCTAGCATAAACATCCGGCATGGACTGATAATCGGGATGGCAATAGAGGATACGCTCCTTGCCCGTCATGTTTTCTCTCCACTGATAAAAAAGATCAAGGTATTCCGGCTTATTAGTGTCGATGGCAAACTCAAATTCTACTTGAGGAAAACTAGCTAATAATGGTGGGATAACCTCTTTCAAAATTCCGAACCCTCGTTCAGGCGATAACCTACGCGGGTAAAGAATACGAACATGGTCGGTATTGTTTGGCTTTCGGGGAGAGTAATACTTGGAATCTGCAAAGTTGGGAATCACTCGTACTTTTTGATCAGCTAAATGGGGATAAATAGCTCGGGTTACATTAAGAAAATTATAATCACAGGAGATGATTAAACCAGCTTGTTCCAATGCCCTGGCTACATGGCTTTCATAATATTTTTGGGCTTGCAAGGGGGAAGAACCAGGCACTTCCCACCAAACGCCATGGGAAATGCATATCGACTGAGGTCTATAGAAAGTTTGCTGGACAATGGAAGAATATAAGACTCTCCCCGGGGTTTCTTTTTCTATTCGTGCTATTGTTTTTTGAAGATCTAGGGTGTTAGCTTGATAACCGTAAATAGGCCAATCTAAACTATAATTGCTAAAATCATGATGGGCATTCTGGTGAAAAGAAAGATCATAGCCCATTTCTGTCATTAGTTCTGCTAGGGCAATCATGTACCTTTCCAAACCGCCGATAATTTGTGTGTCTCCATTCCAGTTCATGAGGTTGGGAATGAAAATTGCTAACTTATTATCCATACGGATTATTCACACACGCTTTCACTGGAAATATATGAGTTATATTCAATATATATTTTGGAGACAAGAATTGTTCCTGTTTTTAGGCTTTTCCCAATTTTGAATTTCGTTCACATTTGTAGGGGTGGAATTTCCCTGCTCAAGAAGGGTTAGTCAACATGGATCATATTGGGATAGATTTTCTTTAGTACTGAATCAGGATAATATTGATCCAGTATAGTTTGAACATAGTTGCTTGCTGGAATGCCATGAAACCTTTGGTTCGCTCTGATGGTTGCTACTGCGGAAATTGAAAAGTCGAAAAGAATAAATACAATAAGGGCCCAAGAGATTATCACCCCTATTTTATTGGGAATCTTTTCAATATAATGACTCATAAACGGATAAATATCTTTAATTAATAAAACACCAAGGATACCCCAGAAGAAACAATACAATAGGTTGGTGCGGCCAAAAATACTAAACTGTGAATCACTATAATTCCAGGAAATAAACCCAAAAGCAAATTCCTGGATAAGACTGCAGCTAAATTCATATAATCCTCCAAGAAAAGCGCTTGCGAAAAAAAGGAGGAGTTCGCGTTTAATATTAATTCTGTGCAAAATTAATACCATAATAACGGCTCCAAAACCATATATCTGACTGAATGGGCCATAGATCAAGCCAGTGCGGCTTTCAATATACCCATAACGAAGCAAACAAAATAGACTTTCAATCACGAACCCTAATATTGAAGAAATTAAAAATACCCAGAACATTTTGTAAAAGTGGTAGCCTAAAGCAAAACTGTTCTGATTCATCTTCGTCATTCTTATCATTGCTCTGTAATTCCTCCCTAAAGTTTCAAATTTTCCCCTGTAACAATTTCTTAATTATATATCAAAATGCAAATTTTGACGTGCCTTAGTTTAACCTTCTACTCAATGATACTTATTATTGGTTTGCTCTCTAAGTAAACTCATTCAGCTAAAGCTGAATATCGAGACTTCAGTGGGGGATTCTACCTCCTTCGCCGCCAAATATTTCTATTGGGAAAGGCGGCTCGGCGATACTCTCCACCGGAGACTATCGTCACCGAAGTAGAATAAGGAACACCCACTCTTAAAGAAGTGGGTGTCTCGAAATTGATTGAAAAATAAATTTAGTTTTTGTTAAGTACTTAACATTTTATTTTTGAGTCCCATGTTAGTATTTAAGATAAGATAAGTTGTTAGATCTAATGACTTTGAATATAACGATCTGCTATAGAATTTTCTAAAATGCACAATAATTTCGCTCAAAACGGGCGGGATTATTGCGCATTTGCATTTGCATTTGCTAAATAATAGATAATAGCATCAACATTCTTATGGAACTCTGGTGCTATTAATGCATAACATTAGGGGGGAAAGGTATGAAGCATTGCCTGATCTGTCTGCAGGAATTAGAGTTGTTTCAGGGGTTAGAACGAGTGCAGTTCGCTAACTTGTGTCAATGTACAAATAGAAAGAGGATTTCCAAGGGCCATCATCTTTTCCATCAAGGAGAGACGGCAAGTACCATGTATCTAATAAAATCAGGCAAGCTGAAACTTGTTCAAAATGCCGAGGATGGACATGAAACTATTCTGGATGTCTGCGGTCCCGGTGAAATCTTGGGTGAATTGTCCTTATATCAGGAACAAAATGAGCATTCAAGCGCCATAGCTATGGAGGAGGTATGTATCTGTTGTTTCAGCAAAATACAATTTGAGTCGTTAATCAAGCAAGATCCTTCGTTTGCCTTGAGGATTATTGGCTACTTAGGACAAAAGCGTTATGAAAACATCTTAAAGTCAGGTAAGGAAGCTGGACAAACTGTTAAAGAAAGATTACTGAGACTTTTTTATCGTTTAGCCGAACAATATGGACAGAAAACGCCAACCTCAACGTTGATCGATCTAAAAATTACCCAGCAAGAATTAGCCGATATGATTGGCTCGTCACGGGTAATGGTCATTCAGGCACTTAATGAGTTAAAAGCGGCCAATATAATCGACCGGGAAAAAAGATATTATTTTTTAAAAAACGACCCTTGCCTCAGTGCCCATACATTTGAATAAGTATAGATAGTGTTCTTTAGCCCGACCATTGATTGTGCCTTAACCTTTTTCTAGCACCCTGTGAAGTATTCCAGCTATATATTAAATACTGTTGCAATACAGCCCTCTAGCCTCTGTATAAAGGTAATTAGCGGTAATAATCTAGACCTGATTAATTGTCTAGGCGGTATAAGACCACACTTGGCTATTGATTATTTTTTCATTATAATAAGCCAAAAGACAAATTATTTTGGAGGCGTTTTCATGACGCTAGTGGAACTACTGACGCGTTTCTTAGTAGGAGGTACCTTAGTCGTATTAATCAATTTGATTGGCAAATCACGAAATAACTTTGTTGCTGGTTTAGCAATGCTTTTCCCGGCCATTACTCTAATAGGTTTCTATTTTCTTTCCATTTCACAACATGGCTCATTAAGCAAGACTGTGCTGTTTAGTATTTGGTCATTACCGACTTCGCTTGTATTTCTTGTAACCCTTTACTTTACTATTGACAAAATACCGATCCTTCAAGCCTTGGTATTGGGAATAGTATCATGGTTAATTGCCGCCATTGTTGTCATAGGGGTCTACACTATCATTTCAAAATAAAGCTCTTAACGAGGCTGAATCTTGCTTATCTAAAAAGCAAGCGGGCGATAGAACAACGTCACAGCTGACGTATTGGTATTCTCTAGGTCTACTTCCATTCCTCCCAAGATAAGCTAAAATATCCTAAGAAAACACAAAAAAGCCAGAACGCCCAAACGATCTGGCAAATAACTTCAATGGCTGACATTACTCATATTCCCACGTCCTGTTTGGAAAGACGCCAACTCGCTACGGAGTCATGTGGGAGCTGGCCGGTACTCCAATCACAAGTTTTAAAAAGTCCATTAGTCTTATCAACTTACCTTCTAGTTGATAATTGAAGCACTGCAGCAGCCGAAATCCTTGGACGTTGCTGCAATAAATCCGGCCGAAAATCACCGGAAGCTTCCCGTCCGAATATGTAAAGAAGGATATAGCAATCCTCGCAAAGTTTTCTATCTCTGTGATTGTAAATTTTCCCTTTATTAAGGAGGTCCCCACATCTTTCGCAATTCACTTTAAATATCACTAAATATCACCTCTCGTAAACATGAAAAGTCCTCAAGACTGGAGATCTACCATTGAGGCTAAGCATGTTGTCGTTATATTGCCAGATAATTTACGGCAGGATTGTACGCGTTTCGGCTTATTCCATCCTATAAATCTAGGGCGTTTAAAAAGTCACTGTCAGTCACCTGCTTTTTTTTTCCGCCTCACACCTTTGCCGATGAAACCGCCACCCCATCTAGTATACAATGATCAAATTTCTATGCTCTTTCGAAGCTGTTTTTAAATTCACCTAACTAGATAAAAAACTCATAATTTGTTTTGTTGATGATTAAATTAATTGGCTAAAGCCCCATACCATTCATGAAAAAGTTAGATCTATCTGGAAGTAATACGAATCGTCGATATTGTTTTGACTTTTGCAAAACTTATATTCGTTGTGATTCAGGAGCAATACTGTTAACTTTCCGCTATCTACGCTATACTTTCAAGATATCCGGGCCGTCCTCCTCAAGTTTTTATAACGATATACAACAATGTTTGTAAACTAAGATTATCATTTTGTCTAAAGTAAGTCTATAGTTAATCTATAGTTAATCTATCACATGTCTATATGCTCATAATCAGCTTTAACTATTATTAACTCGTTAAAAATTAAGCTATGATTCCACGGCAATCCCTATCATTTGTTTCTCTATACCAGTCCCATAATGAATTCTTCCGTCTATTTGAGATTCATCGTCAAACTTGCTTGTATAATTTTTACTCCCTTATCTCCTCCATCCTTATCCTGCTCTTTAGTGCAAAAATAAAATGCGTTGGCGTGAGAACTTCTATCGCTCTCAACCAACGCATTAAATGTTTCCTAAAATCCCGCATTTTTTATACCTACAAAAACACCAAAATGCCTGTAAAATCAGGGTTTATTAATGTAGGTATAATTTTTCACGGGAATCAAGGATATTTATTCGACTTAACATTTCAATATCCTCAAAAAGTAGATCGATGTTGTCTTTAATTAAGTCCAGACATAATTCACCTTTGTTTCTATAACGGCGATAGAGTGTTCCCGGACCGATCTGGGCTTCTATGGCAATTTGATTCATACTGACTTGTTCAACACTATTGAGCTCGAATGAAAAATTATTCCAAACCGCTCTTGACAAGCGGAGATAACTCCGTTTAATATTAAGGGGAGATCTCTCCATTTATATTAGCATAATGAAAAGGAGTTGTACAGCACATGCAGAATCATCACAATAACACCGCCCTCTTGGTCATGGATGTGCAAAACGGCATTGTATCGCGTTTTGCAGAAGATGGGAAAGTACTGCTTCCGTTCCAAAAAGCCGTGGAAGCAGCACGTCGACACACCATTCCGGTAATTTTTGTACGAGTCGCATTTCGCGAAGGTTATCCCGAGATCAGCTCACGAAACAAGTCTTTCTCAGCAATTTTTGGATTAGGTGGAATAACCGTCTCAGACATAGCAACGCAAATTCACGAATCCGTGCAGCCCCAACAAAACGAACCAGTTGTTACGAAGCTTCGCGTTAGCGCGTTCGTTGGCAGCGACCTTGACGTTATACTTCGATCCCTTCAGATCGACACGCTGATTCTCAGCGGTATTGCTACAAGTGGTGTCGTTCTGTCGACATTGCGGGAAGCAGCAGATAGAGACTTTACCCTTACGGTCCTTTCCGATGCATGTTTTGATGCCGATCCTGAGGTTCACCGCGTTCTCATCGAAAAGGTATTTCCTCGTCAGGCCGATGTGCTTACAGTCGACGCTTGGATCGACACCTTAGATTGAAGATCAAGAACCCGAAGGTCTGCGAGAAAGTCGGACCAAAAGCAAGTGCCTCTTTGGATTTTGTCTCAAAGAGGCGCTCGCCAATGGCGTGGCATATGATTAATCTTCTTGAGAAAATCACCGGCTGAAAAGCCGTTTTAGGTATATCTACCCATTTAATTAACAGAAAATCATTTACAGTACTTGGCATTATCCCGAAAAGCTAAAAACGAAAGTAGGCTTATATTCATGCCGATTTGGAAAAGAAATTTATTTGTTTGCTGGTTTGGACTGTTTGTAGCAGGTATAGGAATGAGTCAGATTGCCCCAGTATTGCCGCTGTATATACAGCATCTGGGCATTCATAGTGCATCTTCCATTGCCCAACTTTCAGGAATTACGTTTGGTGTTACCTATATAATTTCAGCTGTTTTCTCACCTATTTGGGGTCATTTTGCTGACAAATTTGGGCGAAAACCCATGATTTTGAGGGCAAGTCTTGGTATGGCGTTAGTTATCGGTTGCATGGGGTTTGCACCGAATGTATATGTACTGATCGGATTAAGATTATTGCAGGGCGTTATCACAGGTTATGGCACAGCGTGTACCGCATTGATTGCAACTCAGACGGATAAGGAACACTCGGGGTATGCTCTAGGTACACTTTCAACTGGAAGTATTGCAGGTTCTTTGATAGGTCCGATTATTGGCGGTTTTATCGAGGAGACCCTTGGTTTTCAACCAGTATTTTTCATAACAGGTGCATTGCTCCTGATTGCATTTATTCTAACCGCTTTATTTGTAAAGGAATCGTTTGTCCGGCAAGATAAAAAGACAGTTGGTATCAAGGAGACATGGAAGAGTGTTCCTGAAAAGAGTTTAACTATTATCTTGCTAGTAACCTTTTTTGTCATAACTCTAGGGCTGTATTCCATAGAACCCATTGTAACCGTATATGTCACACAACTAACCAAAGGTGCAGGCCATGTCGCTCTGTTGGCCGGATTGGTATTTTCAGCCTCGGGGCTGGCAAATATAATTGCAGCTCCAAGACTGGGGAAACTTTCTGATAAAATAGGTGCGCATAAAGTGGTATTAGGAGCTCTTGTTATAGCCGGAATCATTTATATACCGCAAGCCTTTGTCGAAAATTCATGGCAACTAATGGGACTTCGTTTTTTATTAGGACTAGCAATAGCTGGACTAAATCCTTCTGTTTATACCCTAATTAAGAAAATTACACCTGATTCTCTTACAGGCGGAGTTTTTGGTCTTACCATGTCGGCAGGATATTTGGGGGTATTTGGAGGTGCTGTGTTAGGCGGACAAGTGGCAGCGTATTTGGGTATTCGGTATGTCTTTTTTATTACCAGTGCATTATTATTGATAAATGCTATCTGGGTATATTTTGGAGTGTATAGAAAACCTTGCTTAAAAGAAACATTCACTATTTAGCCAGACAAATTCAGCCTTATATTTAGCAGGAGTCGGTGACTTATACTTCTTCAGTTCAGATAATATAAAACGGACCAGTTATGCAAGACAGCCACCCCGACGGGATATGCCCGCCACGAAGCCAGAGATATACCATGTGTGTTACGAAATACCATTATTTAAACTAACATTTCTCACATTCGTACGCAAATCAGCATAATTTGAGATTAAGTTAGATATGTTTCCATCTCAAATCATCGAGGAGGGAGTAAAATGTTCGATGAGAATTTTATAAAACCCAACCCGCTTTCAATTTTGCCTGACATTAATTGTATTAAAGGACCCACCCGCGAGGAACATCAAGTATCCACAGTGCCTAGCTGTGAGTTTCATACCCGAGATGGAATACAACTGCTCGATAAAGAAACAACTACTATATTATTAGTTCAAGTAGTCACAACTCAACCCAACCAAAAAGTGAAATTGGAAGCAACTATCCCCACATTAGTTAATTTAAATCCCGCAAAAACATCAACTCTTTTCGAAGTGGAGTATAAATTATTTCGAAAAGCCGAAGGCAATGTTCCTCAACTACTTCTATTTGTTCCGATATATGGTAATTTTAAAAGAGCAATTTCCTTTGCAGCTAACGTGTATTATTTTTACCCAAATATTACGTGGGTTGACACTCCACTAAAAGGTACTTATTCATATTTCATTACGGCATATTTATCAGACTATCACATTGGTTTTTCTAGTATTTGGATATGTAAAAGTGCATTGATTGCGACTATCTATCCTTCGTCGTCATAGATTTTTTTAACATGGTTGTTTTCACCATATACAGTACACTGACCACTGACCACTGACCACCACGCCACCCCGGCGAGCAATTTAGCTTCTGTATGAAATTTACAGCCTCTTGTCACGAATCTCCATTACTTACCAGATTGTCCTTCCATTTATCGGATTTCCCTTAAAAATAGATATACCTTCCCCTACCTCCAATTAATATATCCTTATTTAATTGCCTAGTTTCTATGAGCTGCTAAAAACCAATTCAGCTCTATACTTCAGCAGATATAGTCCTTTTAATAAAAGCCTCACTATTGCTCGTTGAGTTGTAAACTGGTTTCTCAATCGCCTTACTAGAAATAATTGCATGATATTCGAT
>JARLHV010000128.1 GCA_031292055.1 Desulfosporosinus sp. | reverse complement strand
TTCGTCCGCAGCCTTGACGTGCAAAGCTTCCCGATCTCCTTCAGAAAAAACGGCAACAGTCTGAATATCAAGTTCACGACAGGCCCGGATGACACGTAAGGCAATTTCTCCCCGATTCGCGATCAGGATTTTCTTAAACATACTATTTCTCCTTATTTTTGAATGATGAACAGCGGTTGACCGTATTCGACGGGTTGCCCGTTCTCTACCATGATTTGAACAATCTTGCCCTCAACTTCAGACTCGATCTCATTCATCAGTTTCATGGCCTCAAGAATACAAACGGGCTGTCCCACTTTGATTTCTTGCCCCACTTCTACATAAGGAGGTGCATCAGGGGCCGGAGATTGATAAAATGTCCCTACCATAGGAGAATTAATCGTTTCCGTGTTTTCTAAGACGACTGAAACTATCGGTGCAGCTATAGGTGCTTCAATAATGGGTGCAGGTTGTACCGCAGGTTGAATAGCCACTTGGGCCGGCGCGGGCTGTTGATGCGGGGAGGCCATGACGGGCACTCCGGCATACGCACTTGGCCCTTTGCGAATAGAAACTTTTACTCCATCACTTTCGAGATTTAATTCACTAATTTCGGTTTCATCTATAATCTTGATTAATTCTTTTATTTCTTGCAAATTCATTTTCGAATCCTCCTTAGACAACCCTGTACTCAATGTTTGGGGCGCTTCCTTAGCTTCTTTTGTTAGCTTAGCTTCCTTGGCTTCCTTTGTTTCCTCTCTGGGAATGATACCTATTTGCCGCCCCTCAAAGAACTTCTTAGCGACTTGAGGAAACATGGCATAACTGATGATATCTTCTGGAGAACGAGCTAATCCTGCACTTTCTCGTTCTGCCTTAGCTAGTCCAGGTTCCAGGTTATCAGCAGGACGCACCGTCAGCGGTTCTTCGTCCCCAATGATTCTCTTTTGGATTTCAGGATCAATCGGGGCTGGGGGACGTCCATATTGACCACGAACATAAGCTTTTACTTCACCAGGTACTAACTTGTATCTTGCCCCGCTCAGAACATTTAATACGGCTTGCGTGCCGACGATTTGACTGGCTGGAGTGACCAAGGGGGGATATCCTAACTCTGCCCGGACCTTGGGAATCTCGTCTAACACATCATGAATACGATCTAAGGCTCGTTGTTCTTCTAGTTGAGATACAAGGTTGGAGATCATCCCACCGGGAACCTGATGTTCAAATACTCTCATGTCGGTAATCCGAGTCACACCCCGGTCAAAGCCGCGACTTTTACGCAGTGCTTCAAAATACTTCGCGATATAAAACAGATGACGTAAATTTAGGCCTGTATCAAACTCAGTTTCCTGAAACGCCCGAACGACTGTTTCGACCGGAGGTTGACTGGCCCCAAAGGCTAACGGAACACTGGCGGTGTCTATAACATCCACCCCTGCTTCTGCGGCCTTTAAGTACGCTCCGACAGCCATTCCACCAATATAATGGCTGTGCAAATGGATCATAATTCCTAACTCTTTTTTCAACAACGACACTAATTCAAAAGCCTTATACGGAGTGAGCAAACCGGCCATATCCTTGATACAAATGGAATCAGCACCAAGCTCCGCTAAGGCTGTGGCTGTTTCTAAATAATGTTTCGTCGTATGAACCGGGCTAATCGTATAGACAACAGACGCCTGAACATGCGCTCCGGCTGCTTTAGCCGCTTCAATGGGGACAACCATATTTCTGACATCATTTAATGCATCAAAAATACGAATAATATCGATCCCATTTTTCACACTCAGTGACACAAATTCCCGCACAATATCATCCGGATAGTGAGTATACCCAACTAAGGACTGACCTCTTAGTAACATTTGTAGTGGTGTTTTTTTGACATGGCTTTTAATCAGCCGTAACCGCTCCCAAGGATCCTCTCCTAAGAAACGCAAACAGACATCAAATGTGGCTCCTCCCCATACTTCCAGCGAAAAATAACCTGCCTCATCCAAGTCCGCCAGGATTGGCAGCATATCTTCAGTACGCATCCGAGTGGCCCAAAGACTCTGATGAGCATCTCTCAAGGTGGTATCCGTAATCTTGACTGGTTTCACTGCCATTACCCCTCTCTGTATTCTCCCAGCTTTGAGACTTCATGTAATGAGTGTTTTTCATTTGTCTTCCACCCTGGAGAGACAATAGTACTCATAAACTGGTATATAGTATTATTATATGGGGCTGCGATTCCTTTATCAACGCACTGAGCGTATGTATACAGTATTTCAGGAAAAATCAAAGAACTGTCACACCAGTTTGTGCAACAGCTTCATAATTGAGGTGAACCCTGTGCTTCTGAAAAATAACGCTTACGCTAGCTCAGATGCTTGCTAACTACCCGTAAAAATTCGTCCGGTCGAAACGGTTTAATTATAAAGTCAATCGCACCCCGTTTTAAAGCATCTTCAACCATATTTTCGTGAGCAACTGCACTGCACATAATCACCTTTGCCAAGGGGTCAATTACTAATATTTCTGCGAGTGCCGTCAATCCGTCAATTTCTGGCATCGTAATATCCAGAAACGTCAAGTCCGGTTTCTCCACTTTATAACGTTCTACGGCTTGCCGACCATTTTCAGCCACTATGACGTTCGTCAGACCCTTGCGCGCGAGAATCTGACCAATCATCAAACGCATGAAGCTTGCATCGTCAGCAATAAGAATTTTGCTCATTCTTGGTATTCTCACCCTTCTATAATTGAGGCGCGCTGCCAAAACACGAAATCCGATAGTTAAACCTCGCGCGCATCGCCCATTCTAAACCGCAATTATAACTCATAAATTCGCGTCGCTACCAGCCTTTTCCTGCAAACAAAAAGAATTTTTTATAAAACTAAGCTAAGCTACTTTTTCGCCGCTACCGTAATCTTATCCATGCGAACGTTTGTTACACGGACAACAATAGCTTGAATACTACTCACTTCATTCGGTGTTAAGTTAGAAGCGTAGACAATTACTGTGACATTTTCCGGGAGGACGTCTACTACGGTATCTTGAAACCCTTTGATCTTAAGAAGATTTTCGATTTCTGCCTCTTTTTGTATTTTTGTACTAAGTTCCAGCCATTTTTCCTGCGCTTGTTCTTTCGTCGTTTCCACAGTTGAGTTGAGCAACTCCGATAACATAGCTTTCGTCTCTTGGCGAAACTGTTCTCGTTTCAAGCGATAATTTACGAAGTAATTCTCCCCTGAAACCTCCGGTTTTACGGTTTCAACTTGAAATTGAATTGAAGAGCCCTCCACCGCTATAGCATTTCCAGGCAAACCCGGTTGGCCAAAATGACTCGAAAAAGGGGTATGTGAAACATTGGTCAGCAACCATACCCCCAGTATTCCCAAGATCGCCACCAATCCCGCCAGTCCTCCCAGCCATAACCTTGATTTGCGCCCGATAAGCATAATGACAGGTCTCTTTAGCGTTTGTTTAAACATTACGTTCCCCCCATTGGTACAACCGTAATTCTAGCACTCGGAATATTCAGGAGCGTTTGCACCGCTGTATGAATCCCTTCTCTCACTTTTGGATCTCGAGCCCCCTCAGCAATAACCAGAACCCCAGCGACCTCTGGACGATCCTCCATCACCATGACTGGCTGGGATAAGCCATTAGGCATAACCACTTGGTTATTTTCCGTAACTTCCGTCGTTTCCCGAGTGCCTCCGGTCTTATCTGTTTCTTTGGACGTTCTTTTCGTCACATTTTCATTGCGCGCATACTCATTTTTCAGTCCCGTAGCAAAGCTTACCGAGACTTGCACCTTACCCACCCCTTCCATCTGCAAGATATTAGCTTGCAATTTATTTTCTAATTCTTTTTCCAAAGCACCAATCTTTGTATTTGTAGTCGAGACAGCTGTGGCTGCAGAGTTTGCCTGTATACTCTGGGCAGGAGTTTCCGGCCCTTTTCCCAAGTATATAAAGGACATCCCCACCGCGATCAGCGCTACTAAACTAATTAACAGTTTGTCCGATGAAATCAGTTTCATCAACTTCACGAAGCAAATACCTCCCTCCAAACTTTAGTTTTCGGCTAGCTTTCTTGAACGAGAATCTTTTCTTTGGGCAAGCTCATAAACGTTGAAATTTTTTCCCGCACTTCTTCAGCTTTTGGGGACTGAATTTGCGGAGCGAGCGGGGCCTGCCCGATGGTAATGGGTTGAACAGGCTGAATTTCTCCTTTGGCAGACGTCAATGTAACGTTAACCTCCCTAATTTGGGGCTGATCGATTACCCCTCCCTCCCCTTCTTCAAATTTTATATCTACCGACGCTGACTCAACTCCCTTAGTACCCACCGCGAGCGCTTCGATCTCGTGTACCAGAATCTGACGGTATTGCTCCTGGACTGCATCTCGTCCAACTTTAACCCCTTGCCCTTCCGCAGTTATTACCGGCAAATCCTGCGGTGTTGTGACTGTCCAAGCTGGAATCTCCATCGCCAAAGGGGTATGCAAAAAGGTTGTAATCGGGGCGAGAACAGCAGAAATCACAAACAATCCCATCACCATTTGCACAAACCCACGCATCGATTTATTAGGTAAAAGCATTTCCAGAAAAGTAGCCAACATTAGAATCATAGCCAAATTGCGCACAAGAGTTTGTAAGGTCTGCACCGTGCTCTCCTCCTTAGTGCAACATCACTGAAAAGGTTCCCGTGCCTACGACCACGGCAACAGTGATAAAAAACATAATCGCCACCGACGCGACCGTTACCAGGATAAAAATTAAACTTTTTGACATATCCTGCAAACTTTCTGCCAGTGACTTTTCGCCAAGTGGTTCGATAAGGGCTGCTGAGATACGAAAAATAAGAATCATGGCTAAAATTTTTACCAAAGGACCTAAACAAATTACAACAATGGCCAGCAAGGCAATGATCCCGACAGCATTTTTTAGAAGTAAGCCGGATGTGATGACAAGCTCGACAGCATCTTTGAAAAACTTACCTACGACTGGGACAAGATCCGCAGAGTATTTCGCAGTACGAAAAGCTATACTATCCGCAACCCCTCCCGTCACCCCCTGAATCGTCATAACTCCGATAAACACAGTCATAATAACGCCTAACGAAAGTTTTCCAGCAAATTCAAAAAGTCCGGCCAGCTTACTAAGCTTGAACTGATCCGAAATATGATTAAAAAGTCTCAGTACGGCAGCGAGGAAGTAAAGTGGTAACACAACGGTTTTGATAATAGTGGCTAAAACAGTCAAGCTGCCCATGATAAGAGGTTTAAATAAAGCTGCGCTGGTCAGATTCCCCATGGAGATCAGTAAGGTCAACATCACCGGAAACAAAGTTTGCATCAGACCAACCATCTGATCAATCGTTCCTGTAGCGATACTTAATGCTTCCCGAAAAGAAGTAAGAGCGATACTTAACAAAACAAGATACGTCATAACTTGGGCAGTTTTCCCAACACTCCCGCCAAAAGCGACCTGAAGCTGCCCCAACACGGCACCAAGTACGGCTAAAATCAGTAACTTGCCTATTAAAGGAGCACTGCTTAAGACTTCCCGTCCCAATACCGCCAGTAAGGTCTGACCGAGCGTTTCTGGTTGCAGATTCAATCTCCCAGTCTTTAAATCATCGAAGATACGAGTCAAAGAAAAACCAGGCATTGTCTTCTGAACATCGCTATCCAGTTGGTCCAAAAAACCTCGCATTTGGCTCAGATCAACCTGTTGCAAAAGTTCGGTCTTGTCCGTTGGTTGAGAGCCAACCTCCTCGGCAAGTGCGAGGGAAGTTGTCCCACCCAGAAAGATGGCACATAAAACTAAACTGACGATAAATCTCCTCAACTACATCACCTCACGGAACGAGTCGTACCAATGACTCGGTAATGGCTACAATAATAGGAATTGCCAGGACAATAACCCCAACTTTCGCGGCCAGCTCAATTTTAGTAGCTAACGCGTTTTCCCCCGCATCTCGACAGATTTGGGCGCCAAACTCTGCTAAATAGGCCACGCCCACAATCTTCAAAACTATAAGCAAGTAATAAGAACTGATATTAGCTTGATCTGCCAGAGTCTGGAGCAAATCGACAATGACTTTGATTTTGCTTAAAATCAGGATAAAGATCGCCGCGCCCGCTATGATTGAAAGTTGCAAGGCGATTTCCGGTCGGATCTGCTTGAGAACAACACAAATAACTGTAACAATCAGGGCTAGCCCTACGATTTGCCATATCTCCACGTTTTAGCCCCCTAATAAAGGTTGAAAACACTCTTAACCAGGGTGAATAATTCTGAAATAGACTGCACCACGATATAGAGAACCACTATAACACCCATAATTGTAACGCCCTGAGCCATCTCACTGCGGCCGGATTGATTCAGCACAGATGCCAGAACTCCGACCAGAATACCAATTCCAGCGACAGTAATGATAAGATTGAAGCTCATTCTCCCGACTCCTCTCTCCCTGGTTAAATTAAAATGAGCACTCCCGCAATCCCACAGAGGAAACCCAGATAAGACCACATCTTCGCCTGCTTTTCAGACCAGACTCCGGCTTGATCCTTTATTAAAGCGAGTTGGTGCTGAATGAGTTCCAATTGTTTGTGCTGCTCTTGACTGTCCGATCGCCCTAATCCTTTGCCTACGTCACGGATCACTTGCCAATCTTGTTGTTTCAAACAAAAATGTTCATTTTGAGTTACGATTGTATCTTTCCAGGCCGAGCTTGCGGACTCTCCCCGTTCCAAGCGTTCCTGAAGTTCTGCAAAAAACTCTTGCCATGGCCGTTCCGTACGTTCTTTCAGGATACGGAAGGCCTCCGGCAAAGGGGTCACCCCCCAGACAATTTCCGTGTCCAAGAGCGCCAAAGCCATTAAACATTCTCTTAATTCCGCTGGTCTCCGCCGAATTCGGTTAGCCAGCCACAATCCCAAACTCCCACAGCCGGCGATAAAGGCAACACAGCCCAAAATAAGCATCACAGGACCCTCCCAGTTTTAAGATCGTAAACCCCTTCGACCGTTCCCGGCCCCTGTTCTCTGCTTAAGACGATCAGCCGCTCAAACACTCCTTGCTCTAACAGATGAGCCAGGATCGGTCTGTTGCGTACTTCCTCTAAAGAACTGGCATGGGCTGTACTAAGAATCCGCACCCCTGTGCGCAAGGCATCCAGCAGAGCTGCAACATCATCGGCATGACCGAGCTCATCCATCGCCATAACTTGAGGTGCCATAGACCGAACCAGCATGCTCATCCCACGGGCTTTTGGGCAACCATCCAAAACGTCCGTACGATATCCCAAATTGTAGGTTGGTACGCCCTGCCACATCCCGGCAAGTTCCCCACGTTCGTCTACGACACCAACGGTCAGGCCCTTTAACCCTAAGTGAGGAACCCCATTGCTGATTAAACGAATCAGATCCCTTAAGAGGGTTGTTTTACCGGCCCGAGGCGGTGAAATCAAAAGCGTGTGTGCGAAGCTTCCGTCAGCCCCCAGCAGTAACGGCAATATTTTTAAGCCTCGTCCTAAAATATCCCGGGCAATACGAAGATTTATGGAGGAAATATGCTTTAGCGTTTGAATTTGACCGTGTTGTACGATTACCTCTCCCGTTACCCCGACTCGGTTCCCTCCGGGAAGGGTTAGAAAACCCTGTTTAAGATCCTCTTCAGCAGCATAGACTGAACTATGGGTCATTCGT
Organism: Desulfosporosinus sp.; assembly: GCA_031292055.1. Classification (GTDB taxonomy): domain Bacteria; phylum Bacillota; class Desulfitobacteriia; order Desulfitobacteriales; family Desulfitobacteriaceae; genus Desulfosporosinus. Next base: position 13,182 of record JARLHV010000128.1, on the reverse strand, counting down.
TCCAGAGCAGAGGCAAAATCCTCCTGCTTGACAAAGTAGGCTTTATTCGGGCTCGTAACTTCCCCTTCTCTGTCTAAAAAAAGATCCTGGTCTGCTGTCCGAAGCAAGAGTGGTTGACCCACTCGCAAACGTAGTTCTTCAACCTCATGGAAAGCGACTGACTTGATGTTGCCTAAAATCGAACAGATATCGTTGCCAAACCATCTGGCCATATCTGCCCATAAGGCAGCACTCTGATTTGATCCGCAAAGGCTCCCCTCCGTTTGAGAAGTTGTAGGCTTAGGTAACTCTGGCATTACTTTAGGAGCCTGAACAACAGATAGCGTGTAATGTAGCGACACATCATTGTCCCCCCTTGATAGAAGGTATGTCTCCCTTTTAAATTTTAGACATGATTCCTCTGCAAAAAATTGGAAAGTTAGGGCAGGGAAAATTCTTATTACTAAGGGATAATCAGAAGTATCAAGAGATAAAAAAAAAGGAGCCCCTAACTTGGACTCCAAAAATTATGAAGTAATGCTTTCCCTACCAAAAAGCGCCACGGTCGCCTTACAACGTCCGTAGCACTCAAATAGAGTTCCCAGATTCGATTTACTGTCAAAAGTGAACTCGCTTACGCTAAATTAGATCAAGCCCGTTGAACGTAACTTCCTGTCCGAGTATCAATAATGAGTACATCCCCTTCATTGACAAAGAAAGGAACTTGGACCACCGCACCCGTTTCCAAGGTTGCAGGTTTTGTACCACCAGTCGCCGTATCCCCTTTTACTCCTGGTTCAGTGCCAGTAACGACAAGCTGAACAGAATTTGGCACATCGACTCCAATAACCTCTACGTCATAGAAAAGTACCCCCAAGGTCATGTTTTCTTTCAGCCATTTGACACCGTCTCCAATTTGAGCCTCCGTCAGAGAAGTTTGCTCATACGTTTCCTTGTCCATGACAACAAAATGTTCTCCGTCTTTATAGAGATAATCCATATCGCGACGTTCAACGTGGGCCTTAGGAACTTTTTCTCCGGCATTAAACCTCCGCTCTACAACTCCACCCGTCTTGACATTCTTCAATTTGGTGCGTACAAAGGCTGCTCCTTTACCTGGTTTAACATGTTGGAACTCAACCACTGAAAATACATCACCATCTAATTGAATGGTAATACCTGTCTTAAAATCATTTGTTGAAATCATAAATGTCCTTTTCCCCCTATTAATTCTTGTCTAATTAGTTTGCCCCTTACCAGAATCAGATCCTTAGAACGCTCACAAACTCTACTCTAAGATAATGAATTCTTTTGGAGCCTGTGTCAAGACTTTGCACCCATTTTCCGTCACCACAACAATATCTTCAATCCGAACTCCACCCCAATCCGGGATATAGATGCCCGGTTCGACAGTAATGACCATACCTGGTTCAAGTATGCGCTCTTCGCGCATATTTAGATTGGGCCCTTCATGGATAGCCAACCCTACAGAATGTCCTAGTCCATGTCCGAAATAATCACCATAGCCCGCCTCTTCAATCACTTTACGGGCTACCGCATCCACTTCTTTTCCGGTCCGTCCGGGTGCCACCGCCTTTATCCCAGCCCGTTGAGCGGCCAAAACAGTCTCATAAACCTCCCGGTGCTTGTCCTCCGGATTGCCCAAAAACACTGTTCTTGTGATATCTGAACAATAACCCTGATAGCGTGCTCCAAAATCCATGGTTAGGAACTCACCCCATTGGATCTGCTTCAAACTCGCCGTTGCGTGGGGCATAGACGAGCGAACACCCGATGCCACAATGAATTCAAAAGAACCCCCACTGGCACCCGCGCGGCGCATGGAAAATTCTAAATTCATCCCAATCTCATCTTCTGTCTGTCCGATTTCGATGACCTGCAATACTGCTGCGAAAGCGTCATCCGCAATTCGAACGGCTTGATGAATCAACTCAATCTCCGCCGCATCTTTCACTGAACGCAAATAACTCACAAGGTTCGGCAGAGACAAAAGTTCCGCTCGCGGGAACGAACCTTTCAGCTTTTCATAGTCCACATAGGTGACATAATCCCCTTCAAAACCAACCCGCTGGGCCTTGAGCCCCAGTTCTTCTAAGAACGCAAAATGATCCTGGCCCGTCATAATAATCTCAAATTCAGGAGCCTGGCCCTTTGCCTGTTCTATATAACGAAAATCCGTCAGTAAAAAGGCTTTTTCTGCAGTAACATATAAGGTTGCTTCCCCACCGGAAAACCCACTAATATACCGTCCATTCTCTGGACGGATCACCACATACGCATCGATTTTCTCTTTAAGCATCTGTTGGCGCATCCGTTGTAACCGATTAATGATACAAGCCCCCTTTTCATAGTTCGTAGTTCGAATATCGAATTTATGCCTTTTGCCGCCGACCTTGGTACTCCAGGGCATAACGCATCGCTAAAATATAACCATCTGCTCCGAGGCCTGAAACTTGTCCGATACAAACCGGAGCAATAACGGAATTGGCTCGAAATGCTTCACGTGCATGAATGTTGGAAAGATGAACTTCGACTGTAGGAACCTTTACTGCACAAATGGCATCCCTGATCGCATAACTAGTATGCGTCCAAGCTCCAGGATTCAGAATTAAAAAGTCGGCAGGCGTTAAGGCTTGAATCCAATCCAAAAGATCTCCCTCGTGATTTGTTTGCCGGCATTCCACGTTCATCCCCATCTGATTCGCCGTTGCTAGCACTTCCTGATTAATCTCTGCCAAGGTGCGCGAGCCGTAATGTTCCGGTTCACGTAGTCCTAGTAAATTTAAATTAGGGCCATGAAATACCCATATACTTGCCAATTTATCACTTCCTCATCACTTTCCCAAAATTTTATCACAATTTCGTACTATAGCATAGTATTTTCAATTGAAGACTATCTCAAACTTAAAACCCCCGTATCACGGAGGTTTTTATATCAACGCTTGTTAAATGGAAACGTCAGGTGCCGTCGCGGTTGTTCCGCTTGCTGACCATATTGAGGCGAGAGATTAAATTGAGATTGCTGCATTGGAGCTTGCGGAGTCTGCTCCGCTTGAACTTGCTGGTAGGGCACTTGCTGAGTCTGAGTCTGAGCCTGGATCGGCGTTTGCCCCGCTGGTTTCGCTTGCTCCGCCGTATCCCCTTTACCGCTCACTAAGCGAGGGGAAAGCACAACGTTCAAATTACTGAGCATTATTTGCACTTCAGTCGGTCCGCCTTCTCCCACCGGTTGGATTTTACGAATCTCGGTGCGAGGAAGAATAAAATGAATTTCGTGGGGAATTTTTGGTTCACCAATACGTCGCAGACGAAAACGAACCCCCTCAACTTCCATTTCGACGTCATCCAGATAATCCCCAACAAACTCTTGCCCGTGATCGACACGGATATCTGCATATTGTTCTTGTCCTTTGTGTAAGCCTTTAAATTCAGGAAGAACAATTTTTTGTCCAACTTGAAGTTTCAGTGGATCAACACTCGGATTAACCTGGAGAAAATCGTCGCAGGTCCCTCCCCAGCGTTGTGCTAAGTCATGAAAATTATCCCCGGGTTGAATGCTGTATTCCTTACCCACCCTACATCCCCTCCTCTTCTTAACCTATGCCGACCAAGGAATGTCTCGTTACTCCCCCGTGCAGAAATAAATCTGAAGTAATGCTGCTCCGCCTTCGGTATCTAAAACCACTTCTTGAAGATGAATGTTGCCCGCCTGTGTTTTTTCGAGTGCTTGAAGAGACCTGACAATCCCCTCCCAGTTTCCCCGTAAATGTAAGCGAACTAAACTGTAATCCAAACTTGCCCCCTTGCCAGTCTCTTGCTGCTCACCAAACCGTTCAACATTTAAGCTAACCACGTCCACATCAGCTTTAACAAACTCGCCACGGCATTGCTCTATAATGTCAGGCAACTGGTCCATGGTGGGAATAGTAGCCGCCCAAGCGTCCGTTTTGATGTTGTTCGTAACCCCTGTCCTCAAGAGGTGTTGCCAATAGAGTTTCTCCTTTTGTAAGGACCGCAAGCGCAGGTAGGCTGGTTGCCAAAGCAACAGAAATTCCAAGACAATGCCGAGCAAAAATCCCACGCAGATTCCCTTGACAATGCGCAGTGAAAAGCGCTGCAATAAGGGGGTAGAAGAAGATTCTGCTGAGCGTTGAAGATTAAGCTTGCTTGGAGATGGAGAATAAGCCATTTTTCACCCTCCCTCTCCCAAGGGATTACCCTCGTCCTCCAGTGGTTTCTCGATCCTATTGGTCCGTTCCACTCCGACTCGTCCACGTTGAGCACTTAAAGAAAACTCGACAGTGTTGAGTGACGTCAATTTATAACTCGACAAGGCGATTTGCTCCCAACCCTGGGCTCTCAGAGCCCTGATTAGGGTTTCAACACTTCTGGCATCCTTGGCACGTCCGCGTAACGACATGCTGGCTTGCTTGCAAATCACCTGTTCAAGCTTGAGATCCGTTCCTGGCAAGACTTGCATGGCTTGTATTTGAGCCATGCTATCTCCAATTCTCTCGGCGTGAATCGTAACCTTATTCCAAGCCGTTACGAGATCTTGCTGATGTTTGACCTGTTCCTCAAGTTTGGCACCTTGCTGAGAAATCTGTTGAACCTCCTGTTGTAAGGGTAACACTATTTGATAAAGTGCCAACCAAATGACAGTTCCGACCATAAAAATAACGCAATTAAGCAACGCCATCCCCCGGTACCGGCGTTGAACTGTCTCAACAAGCTTCGGCTGACGCCAGAGATTAAGTCCAGGACGCTGGGCAGAAATCCGTAGGCCATAGCCAACGACCACCTCGCACCACCCCTTATTTCCCTCCAGGACTTGCCGCCAGCAATCCGGAACGTTCCTAAGCTTCGCTTGCTCTACCACTGCCACATGATTTGACGCCAGTAGGCCCTGTGCTAAAAACTCAGCCCTATCGTCCCCACTCCAAACCAGGCGTTGCAAATTAAGATTCTGGTGCTGGGTTCTGTAATACAAAAGAAAACGCCGAATTTCGATTGCCCACTCTTCCATCCCCTCATTCGCACTTTCCCCCTTTCCTGCTGTTAAAGGAAGAGCAAACGCTCCCTGCAGTGAGTGCAAAGAACGTACATTTTCCGGGACTGCTCCCCGAAACAAGACCATTTGCAAAGAATCAGACTCCCCCTGAAGATAAAGTACATCTTCGTTCGATGCAAATCCTAACGATTGCCCTAAAATAGAAAAGGCAAAATCAACCCCAGTGACCTTAAATCCCGCTCGTGCAAAGATAAAAACATAACGTTCCATTAAACTTTGTCGTGTCGCACCCAATAAAATCTGCAGACGTTCGTGCTTTACTTCGGATAGCACCAGAAAATCATAAATCACATCGGATCTCTCAATGGAAATTTCTTCATCAACCAACAGCGCGATTGCCGATTTCCTATCCCGCTTTGGAATCCAAGGCAGCGTGTACGCACGAATAAATCCTTGTTGCAGAGGAATGGCCAAATACACTTTCTGACGTTCACCAAGGTGCTGGGCATAAATCGATAAACTATCAATTAAAACCAATTCATTGCGCACGTTTCCTTGTTCTATGACTCCAGACGGGATTGGAATGCGCTCCAACGTGACTGCCTTAAAATTACGAGCTTGCTTCCTACCAGGATGAACCGCAAAGCAAAAAACCCGAATTTCCTCATCAGTCATTTCAAAGACCACTGAATCGTTTGGCATTGGGACCCACCCCTTATCGTGGTTCGAATAACGCGTCTAGACCTGCGTCCAGTACCAAGCAAAAATCCGAGTTCCCCATAACAAAGCAAAAATTGCTCCCAAGGCGAGATAGGGCCCAAAGGGGATCTGTTGCCGAAAGCGTTTGCGGCCCATTACGAGCTGTAAAATCCCAACCAACGCCCCGACAAAACTCCCCACAAAAACAGCCAGAAAAACAGCTGGAAACCCTAAGCAAGCTCCAAGCGCAGCGACCAACTTTACATCTCCCAATCCCATTCCTTGCGGATAAACTCGGGCAATGCCCCAGAATACCCCCCCTGCGCCCAAGGCACTGAGCACACTCTCCCCTCCACTTGGGGTCCCAGGTATGAGAAAAGCGCCTAGCAGTCCAATTCCCAGCAGGGGAAGGGTCAGGACATCCGGCAAGCGAAACGTATCCAGATCAATAAAGGACAAAGCCAAGAGCACAGCTACAAAGACAAGATTCAAGAGCAATCGAGCCGGGTTGGTCTCTGTACTCAAGCTTAAGCTTGCCGTAAAAAAGAAAAGACTCCCTGTAAGAAGTTCCACAACCGGATAGCGCCAGGAAATACGCGCTTGACAGTTGCGACACTGCCCTTTCTGGACCAGAAAACTAAGCACTGGGATAAGTTCCCAAGCCCGCAGGGCTTGACCACAAACAGGACAGTGGGAAGCGGGGGTAACAATGGATTCCCCACGTGGGACACGAAAAATGACTACGTTCAGAAAACTGCCAATCAGGAGTCCTAAGAGCCCGATTGTTATACTCATTAAATACAAGGACGTGTCCCCTTTTCCGGTTATAGTTTATGCTCAACGTTGGAGTTAAAATCGTCACAAGTTTGAGTGCTAATTAGCGGACGTCCAGAGAACATCATCTAAACCTTCATCATACGCTCGGACTTCAGCTGCCGAACCATCCTCTGACAAGTAAATCATAATCGTATTCGTGGGAGCGAGCGTTTTGATGTCAGGAATGACAAATTGCGTCTTATCTTCGGTATCTGCTGTTAGACCGGCTACTCCAAAACCTTTATTCTCATCTGGGACAACTTGCTGCGTTGTCGATTTGTCCAGTTTACTAATATATTTGGGAATAAGAGTCGGACTAGCCACGGTTCCCTCTGTCGCCGTCAATTCTGTGGCTTTAGGATACGCCCCATAATCAACCTGATAGCGGTCCAAAGCCACTTTAACCTCGTGTGCCGTCGCTACATCTGCCTTGCGTCGTGCATCGACTGTACTTGACACCAATTTAGGGATCGCGATTGCAGCCAAGATACCGATAATAATGATCACCGCCATCACTTCGAGTAGTGTAAACCCGTTCTCACGTTTGATATACTTCATCTCTTCCTTCCTCCCTTATTCTCAACGTGACCCTCAGCGGACCTCCGGCGACTAATTCCAGAATTCCAGTTCTTGTTATTCAAGATGTGAACTAATCTCAAAAATAGGGAGCATTACCCCTCCTGCGACCAGACCGATCAACCCAGCTAAAATGAGAATAAGTGTCGGTTCAATCCCACGCGTTAAGCGCTCCAGCTGATCCTCAAGCTCACGGCGAAACATTTGGGTGACATAGTGGAGCATCCGATCTAACTGTCCTGTTTCCTCCGCAACTGCAATCATTTCCGCCCCCTCTTTGGGAAAAACCCTGCTGGCACGTAGTAACGGCGCCATCCGCTTGCCCTGACGAACAGCTAACACAAGCTGATTGGTTAACTCCAGCATTTCAGGGCTACGCAACGTACCTGCCGTTAAACGCAGCGCTTCCAATAAGGGAATTCCTGCCGATAACAAGCGCTCCAAAATCCGACTGAATTGAACCAAATCACGGAGGAGATAGACTTTGCCGAGCAGGGGAAGCCGACCAAGAGAACGTTCGAGACGTATTCGCCAAAGTTCGGGGCCAATGAGTCTCAGAACCAGCAAACTACCAGTGCTCAAGCCAAGTCCGCTCCCCAAAAACACAGGAAATTTGCGACCACATGTAAAAATAACCCTCGTCAAAAAAGGCAATTCTACGCCCATGCCAGTAAAAAGTTTTTCGTACATCGGAAGTACCCAAACAGAAAGCACGTAAAGTACAACGACCACAGCCAAACACAAAAGCAGCGGATAGGCCAGAGCAGCCTTGACTTTTTTCTGAGCAACCCCTTCCTGATCTGACTCATCGGCCACTTCGCTAAGAGCTTTTCCTAAGGTGCCAGTATATTCCCCAGCTTTGATCATGGAGAGGACAAACGAGTTAGGGGCTGGATTCAAGAGAGACATTGCCTCCGACAAGTCGCTCCCTTCTGCCACTCGTTCCTTGATACTTTGCCATTGTTCCAGTTGAAAGGTTGATTTTTCTTCATAAAAGGTCATTATCTCTAAAGCCTGCAGTACAGGAATTCCTGCTTCCACTAAAATAGCTAATCTGCGGGCGAAATAACTCCACTGAAAATTCGTCCCAAACGGTAAAGCTGCCCTTTGCCAAGTTCGACGGGTTCGAATAACCACCGGCAAGTAGCCTTCGTTCCTTAAATACGTTTGAACCTCTTTGATTTCATCTCCTACCCATACGCCGTGCTCCATTATTCCCTGCGCGTTAACCGCTTTCCAGACAAAACGTTGCTGACTCATCTCTTGAAACTATCTGGGCTCTGCAACTTTTCCTGAGCGACATCGTAAGCAACCAGCCCCTTTTGAACCAAGTCCATAATAGCTTTATCCATAGTTAACATACCTAACTTGGCATTCGTCTGGATAACAGTAGGCAGTTGATGAGTTTTGCCCTCACGGATGAGACTACGTACTGCTGGGGTTGCCAACATAACCTCAATCGCTGCCACGCGCCCTTTGTGATCTGCTCTGGGAAACAATTGTTGAGACAATATCCCTTGTAAGACGGCGGCCAACTGCACGCGGATTTGTTGCTGTTGATGGGTTGGAAAAACATCAATCATCCGATCCACCGATTGAGTCGCATCGTTTGTATGAAGCGTACTGAAAACCAAGTGTCCGGTTTCAGCAGCTGTAACAGCCGTAGCGATGGTTTCTAAATCTCGCATCTCCCCTACTAAAATCACATCAGGATCTTGCCTTAGTACGGCGCGTAACGCATTAGCAAACGACTGAGTATCCGTTCCAACTTCCCGTTGATTGACCAGGCTCAATTTATGACGATGTAAATATTCGATCGGATCTTCAATCGTTACAATGTGACAAGCCCTCGTACGATTAATATAGTCCACTAATGAAGCCAGGGTCGTTGATTTGCCACTTCCAGTTGGACCAGTCACCAATACCAACCCTTTATGCAACTTAGCTAACTCTATACTCACGGGCGGTAGTCCCAAGCTTTCTGGGCTGGGAATCACAAAAGGAATCAAACGAATAACCACTCCGATGGATCCCCGCTGTCGAAAAATGTTAACACGATATCGGCCGACACCTGGCAAACTGTAGGAAATATCCAGCTCCCCACATTCAGCAAATCGTTGGGACTGTTGCTCATTCATAAGAGCAGCAGCAAACATTTCTAAATCGGCCTGCGCAAGTTTTTCCGTCTGAAGTTGAACCAGTGAGCCATCAATACGCAAAACGGGAGGACTCTCGACCGTCAAATGGATATCCGAAGCCTTCTGTTCTCCCGCCAAAAGTAATAGTTTCTCAAGTGAAAACATCTCTTTTTTCTCCTCTTACCCTTCAATTCCAGAAACAGCATGTAGTACTTCATCCACGGTTGTCAAGCCTTGAATCACCTTCAACAGCCCATCTTCAAAGATTGTGAGCATACCTGAAACCAGCGCCTGTTGCTCAATGTCCCGGGAATTATGGCGAGAAAGTACAAGTTCCTTGATCTCTTGATTATATAGTAAAAACTCATGGATCCCAATCCTACCTCGAAACCCCGTACCAAAACATTCTGAGCATCCCGTAGAACGATAAAGCCGGGTAATTGCTGCCGGTAAGTGAAGTGCTCGTTTCTCTGCCGCAGATACCAGATACGACGTTTTGCAGTGTTTACACAGGCGGCGCACCAAACGCTGAGATAAAACCCCGCTGACAGCGGCTGCCAAAAGATAGGGTTCAATCCCCATATCCATCAATCGAGCCAACGCTTCTGCGGCGGTATTGGTATGGAGCGTCGATAAAACCAAATGCCCTGTCAGAGCAGCTGTGATAGCGATTCTAGCTGTTTCTTGATCACGGATTTCACCAATCATGATCACATCTGGATCTTGCCGCAAGATATGCCGCAAGCCGACGGCAAAACTAAGTCCTGCCGGCAGATTAACTTGAACCTGGTTCACCCCTGAAAGTTGGTATTCTACAGGCTCTTCAATCGAAATGATGTTTTGCTCCTCGGCATTAAGTTCCCTGAGCAACGCATAAAGGGTTGTGGTTTTACCGCTTCCGGTTGGCCCTACAACCAAGATTAAACCGTTCGTACGTTTTAACAAGACGTGTATCCCTGATTCAACCTCGGAACGCATTCCTAAGTCATTGAGCGGACGCTGCGCCATTTCCGGATCCAGAATACGCACCACAATCTTTTCTCCGTAAACAGTAGGCAGTGAGGACATCCGCACATCGACACGCCGCAGCCCAGCACTCAATGTCATTCGGCCATCCTGGGGAATTCGGCGTTCCGCAACGTCCATTTGCGCCATAACTTTTAGACAGGAGACAATACTCCGGGCGGTGTTCGTTGCAAGGACATGCTTTCTAATCAGTTTACCGTCGATACGAAAACGCACCACAAAATCACTTTTGCGAGGCTCCCAATGAATATCACTTACCCCTTGCACAACTGCTTCGTGCAAGACAGAATGGACTAATTTAAGCGTGGGTGCATCTTCGTCCTGAGCATCGACCTCGGTGGAGCTGATCAACCAAACAGCCTGCTCTTCGAGAGTACTGTCCGCGAGATGAGCAAGTTGGGCAACTGATTGCTCAACCGTTAAAAACTGCCGAATAGCGGTTTGGATTTCCTCAGTCTTGGCAAAGACCGGTTCAACTTCTAACCCCGTAACCATCCGAACATCTCGGAGGGCACGTTCATTAGTGGGGTCTAACATGGCAACTCTTAAAATTCCCGACCGTTGTTCAAATGGGATCAAGGTGTAACGAAGAGCCATTGCTTCAGGAATTAACCCTGCAATTCTTGGGTCTATCATGATTTGGGGCAGAGAAATCTCTGGGATACCCAGATATCTGCGCACGGCTTCTGCTAACTCCGTTTTAGACAATACGCCCATACGCCCAAGCACCTCACCGAGCGGTTCTCCATTTTCCAACGCAACGTCTAATCCCCTCGCTAATTCCTGTACGTCAATATAACCCTTGGCAAGTAAAAACTGGCCAAATTCATTACTTTTCTCCATGGTTAACTATGTAACTCCTGATAGTTTTCCATGACCCACTTGCCAGCAACTAATTCAAGTATTTCCTCAATTTTTCGAACCGCTAAGCCAGAATATCCCGCCGAAGTCACTTTATAGGCACCCCCACTTAACTCAATTACGATATCAGCACGCCCAGTAGCTAAAGATATACTCCCCAGACGCAGGCCGGAATTAACCAACAGATGGGCTTTCGCCCACTCAATTCCTCCTTCAGCCACGTAGAGGGCCTGTTGGCTTTGGACAACACGTCTCACCATTCGGTTCTCTACATTTGCCTTCAGATACCCTTCCATACCTATTCCTGACAAGATCGTCAAAAGGAGGAGGATAAGAAGGCTGACATAACCCCTTGATCGATACTTAGCGTAGACACTGGAGAATAAGTCCGCCTCCGGACCCACCCACTCCAGCTCACAACTTGTCCATCCACACTCGCTTGTAATAAGACCTCCCACAGCCCCGGTTCCACCTCCTCACATTTCCAACGTGTTATACAACTCGCTAACGGTTGAGAAACTCCCGCGTGTTGCCAATAGAGATCGTCCCTTCCATCCTGATCTAAGTCAGCAATAAAATAGGCATCGAGCGTAGGAGCCGGATTCGCTCCATCGGGCAGCGGCAAAATCTTTAATACGGCAGTATCTTTAACCCATTCCACGTTTTTAGCCATGCGAATCACATCGGAGACAGTTTTTCCGGCTGTCATAACGGCATAGTGCGCTTCCAAATGATTTTTAAGGAAACACGCTCCCCGCCACTGATCCGTCAATAGACGCAGCGTAGTTATCAAGAAAATACCGGAGATTACTAAGGCAACGATTACTTCCAAGAGCGTTAAACCGTGTTCAGAATGAAACCAACGTCTATTCAACTGCATAAAGACTCTCCAGTGTGTACCCGGCAGGTTTGCCTCGTTCAGTCCAACGCACTTCCACCCTGACGCGCAAAAGCTGCGGAATATCATCCCAATTCGACACTATCAACCAATGGAATTTCCCTTCGTTTCCTTCCACCGTTCCACCGGGCAGGCAGGCTTGCCGAGCAAAATTATCGCGCCAGACATGAATCGCCAGCTGATCCAGTTTCTGCTGAGCAAGGTTAGCGCCCTCCAAAAGTGTTGTGGCTTGCCGTGCTTCAGAAACTGCTCTCTCTGTCAAACCAAAGAGGACAGCAAACCCTAAAGAAAAAAGGAACATAGCCAGTAAGACATCAAAGAGCAGATATCCTTGTGAAGTTTTTAGGTTTTCCGTCGTCTTACCCCCTTAAGAATTTCTGCTCACACGTTCTCTTCTCTTCCCAAAGTAGGCACGCAACACACACTGACGTCTATTTGACCTGCCCAAAGGCATCGATCTGATAAATCCGAGCAGAATCAAAAGGATTTATAGGGATTTCTTTCAGATAGGGGCCACGCCATCCGCTCACTCCCAGCGGAGTGTAAACCAAATCCGCAACACTCAGCGGATAAGTTCCGACATCAATCCTGTAAAGTTGAGCAGCTCCTTCAATCGTTGCTCGGTTGGCCAAGTCGACGCGGGTGCAAACCTGATTCGTCGCTGAACCGAAATGGGGCGTAACCAGGCTCAGGATAACTCCCATTAGAAAGAGCACCAGCAGAAGTTCCCATAATGTAAAACCCAATTGCCGATTCTGTTCTTTTAACCACCCCTTACTCCTACTTATGATAATCTCCACCACCATGTCCGCAATATTGCACCATTACCTCATTTTCCCTTTTCAACTTCTCTATTCGCTTTACAATTCCTGCCTTGTCGACGCATCTTTATTTAAACTACGTCCATTAGCTATTCTCTCTGAATTAATTACAAATTTTTATTATTAATCCTATTATTATCCAAAGTTTTATTCCCCCTATGCGAACGACGTTTTTAACGTTTAGGCCTACTACCCACCTTGATTCCCGTGAAAAATTATACCTACATTAATAAACCCTGATTTTACTGGCATTTTGGTGTTTTTGTAGGTACTCAGTTAATCAACCACAGATTACACAGATTAACACAGAATAAATACATTTTGGCTCTAAACTAC
>JARLHV010000127.1 GCA_031292055.1 Desulfosporosinus sp. | reverse complement strand
GCTTTCAGCAATAGGTCTTTCAGAAGACTTAAGTCTTTATAAGGACTTCCAGTCCGCACTTTTTAAACGGCTTCAGCCGTAATCGCGACTTCCAGTCGCAATCGTGAACCCCTGTACTTCAGTGCAGGGTCGTTCAGTTTTCTTGAACAGGTTGATATATGTCAACCTGTTTTTTTTTTGACGTTATTCTTTAACTACTGATTTGACCTAACTGAGCCATAAGCATGTCATCACACGAATATAATTGCCGTCTCACAAATCAAAGCTGAAAGAAGATTATATTACCATTCACCTACGTTTAAGCTCATCGATTTTATCAGTGAGCTACTTCTTATTGTTAAATAACATCCGGAGAGTCACAAAACTGGTTTCTGAGAGGAGTTAAAGGTCTTGAGGGTAATCTTCCTGCGGAATAGGATGTAAAAGTCCTCTTAGGCACCAAATCGTCCCTCATACTCTATCTAAGCATTACGTTTCGACTCATCATGTATCAACGCTAACTGACCTAACTGCTCTCATTCCTACCCCTGTAGCATAGCTGATGAACTCATGAGAATAATTCAAATCATTCTCAAAATACGACAAATTTTTACTAGTATAAAAGGTACAATTAGTAGCTTGATAAAATTATTACCAAATAGGAGGTGGCTAATTTGTACCATGCCTTAGTACCTACTGTTATACAGGTCTTAGCTCTCTGCGGCGTAGTCATATGGGTAGATTTGTCTCTTAATAAAAAATACTCTCAATATGTAATCGGTGTTATGTTTGGTCTTATAACTATATTTGTGATGAGTGGTCACACTATAGTTGTCGAAGGTAGCCTTTATGATTTCCGACTTATAACCATGACGATGGCAGGTTTTATTGGTGGACCAATCAGCGCAGTCATAGCCGCTTTATTAAGTTCAATATATCGGTATAATATGGGCGGAACTGGTTTAATGGGGGGGATAGCGAACATTATTATTTTTGCTTGTTTTGGAAGTGTTTTAGGTAAACATTTAAGACGAAGCGTCCGAAATGGTAAAAAACTGTTGTTTTGGTTCGGGATCGGTATCGCCATGGCATGTATTTCGCTCTTAATAATTGGAATTAGCTCCCAATGGATGAGAGGCTCAGTAACAGTCCTTAGAGTTGCCGCCGTTCCTTTTTTAATCATCACTCCATTGGCAACAACATTAATATTTAATTTCTATTTCTGGGCGCACGAATTTTTCAGCAAAGCTATGATGCTTAATACCATAATAAACAAGAGTTCAATTAAATTAATGATTTTTAATGATAATGGGCCAATTCTCGTCAGCAAAAATCTAGAATCACAACGCCAGTCTTCTCAAAAGATTGAAGAGTTGTTTCAATTACAGAATATCGATAAAACATGGCTGAATACGACAAAACAACATCAAAGAGAAATCGTTACAGAAGACGGAAGATACTTTGTCGGTGACTTGTCTAGTTTTCAGATGCCTAGTGGCGAATTCGTATGTGTAGCAATTGTTCATGATTTAACTGATCGGAAAAGAGAACAGGAAAAGCTCAGAATAGCAAAAGAAAAATTTTCTAAGGTTTTTCAGTTGAGTCCTCATATGATGGCTATTCTTAAAAAGTCTGACTTTAGATATGTTGATGTTAACCGTCGTTTCCTTGAAGTGAAGGGTTTTGAATATAAAGATGTAATTGGCAAAACTCCCATCGAAAGCGGTGTGTCCGAAAGAGAATTTATGGAATTTATTAAGGCTATAGAAGAACAAGGGACAGTTCAAAACATTGAATGTTCTCTAGATACAAAATACGGTTCAACGGGTACTGCAATTCTTTCTGCTGAAAAGATATATATTGACGATCAAGAATGTATTTTGTTTGCGTATAATGACGTTACTGAAATGAAACGAATGCAAACAGAAAGTATAGAACAACTTACGAAATACTTAACCGTAGTGGAGGAGCTTTCTCGAAGTAATCAACTTATAGCAGATATTATCAATAATATGCCCGATGGATTCTATGCTCTGGATAATGAATGGCGGTTTACGTTTGTAAATAGAAGTGCAGAGGTATTGTTTGGAAAAGCACGAGAAGAGCTTTTAGGAAAGGTTTTATGGATAACAGACCCCCAAGTACGAGGAACCCTACTTGAAATAAGTTACAGAAAATCTAGAAGTGATTGCATACCCATGACGTTTGAACATCTTAGCAAATTATCGAAAGACACATGGTATCAGATTACCGCATACCCCTCCCAGTTTGGCTTGTCAGTATATTATAGGGATATCACTGAACGGAAATTAGAGCGTGAGAAATTGATTAAATCTCAGGAAGAGAAGATTTCAATTCTCGAAAGTATGAAAGATTGTTTTTGTGCATTTGACGTATATTGGCAGTTCACTTATATAAATCACGCAGGAGAAATAATCCTCGGAAAATCCCGTGACGAATTGTTGGGTCGTAAAATGACTGAGATATTTAAAGTCAATGATATTACCATACAACAATACGATAAAATAATGAAGGAAAGAAAGGCTGTGAGATTTGAAGTTCTATCCGAGGCTTTGGGAAATAAATGGTTAGAGGTAAGCGGTTACCCTATAGAAACTGGAATAACTTGTTTTTTCCGAGATATTACAAGTCGTAAGAAAGCAGAAAAAGAGATGGCTAGACTTGACCGTCTCAACCTTGTGGGACAAATGGCGGCAGGTATCGCACATGAAATAAGGAACCCTATGACTACGGTACGCGGTTATCTCCAACTGTTGGGAGTAAAACCTGAATATGCTACTCAGAGATCTACCTTCGACCTTATGATTTCGGAAGTGGATCGGGCAAATGCTATCATTACAGAATTTCTTTCACTCGCTCAGACAAAACAAACTGAACTGAAATACCAAAATCTTAATGACATTCTCAGTCATTTGTATCCTCTATTAGAAGCGGATACGTTTACTCAGAACAAACAAATTTATTTTATTGCGGGAGAGATTCCCAACCTTGAAATAAATGCAAAAGAGATTTCCCAACTGATTCTTAATCTAACCCGCAATGGACTTGACGCGATGGAGGAAGGTGGTTCCCTGACCATAAAAAGTTATGTAGAGGATGCCAAGGTCGTGCTTGAAATTTCGGATGAAGGATGTGGTATCCCACAGGAAAATATCAATAAGTTAGGAACACCTTTCTTCACTACTAAAGATACTGGGACTGGGTTAGGATTGGCATCATGCTACAAAATTGCAGAATCTCATAAAGCGAAGATTCGTATTGATTCAAGTTCTAGAGGTACAACAATCTCAATATTTTTTCCTATTCCAGATATGAAGCAGGAATAAAATAAAATGAAATGATCACCTAATGTGGTATTATTACTTATATAATATTGTTTTAGACAATTAAAAAGGGCTCTATTCAATGATCGGTCCCAATATTATCAAATTCGGGAAGTTTGGACATCTGTGACAGAGGACGACGCTCTTGGTGCCAAAATTGCCTTTTAAGCGTTTAAGAAATATAAGAGTAAGGATTTTGCTGCCATTAGGTTATTTCGATTCACTTAGAGCCATTAAATAACACCCTCAGACTACTTCTTCAGTTGATGATCTGTACCAACTCTTTATGAATCGAACCTAACATAACTGCTCATTGATCCTAAAAAATATAATTGCCATCTCACAAACTGAGCATCTAAAGCATATAGGTTGCATACATAAGTTAAAGGTTTACGTAGAGTGAGCAGAAAAAAAGATGATGTGCACAGGAAAATAATAGTAAAATTGCTACAAGAAAAGAGGTTTAAAGATGGCAGAGATAAAGTTTGAGATTAAAGAAACGATTGGGGTTCTTGCAGAATCGAGCAAAGGTTGGACAAAGGAACTTAGCCTTGTTAGTTGGAATGATAAAGATCCAAAGTACGACATTCGAGAATGGTCACCTGATCATGCCAAAATGGGGAAGGGAGTTACACTCACAAAAAATGAGTTAAAGAAGTTAAAGGATCTGATTGAAGGATTGAATCTTTAACGTTCTAAACTCCTATAATTTTGTTCGGTTGATAAGCTACTTATAAAATATCGAAAGCAAAGCTTTTCCCTTAAAAGGACAAGGCTCTGTTAATCACTGCTTTGCTCTAAATGTTGATTGGGTTAAATAGCCCAATCATTTTTTATTTGACACTAGCGAGAAAAGCAATTAGCTAGGATGGAGCATTCACAAGACTAACCGAACGTTTTCGGCAAGATATATATTAATGTTCGGTTTTCTCTTGACCTTCATAGCGCCTTCTTGTAAAATGAACATATAAATTCAATACGGAGTTCATATAACCGCGGAGATATGGTCCGCAAGTTTCTACCGGGCTACCGTAAATGGCCTGACTATGAGCGAAAGTGTACCTAGGGTAAGCGACTTATCCGAGTGGTACAGGTTTGATTGAGAAATCAAATTACACCGAAGGGATAAAAGCCCAGGCGGGTAGGTTTCACTCTTGTTTTTAGAGGGAGAAATCTGCTCTTCCTGGGTTTCTGTTTATTAAAGATAATAACTTGGTGCTTAGGCTGAAGTCTTCAGCCGTTGGTAGTTCATAGGCAAGAAAGAGAGAGGAGTGACTATAGAATGAGCCAGATTGGGGTTATTATGGGAAGTGATTCAGATTACAAAATCATGGAAGAGGCCATGAATGTTCTTCGTCAATTTGAACTTGAATTTGACGTTAAGATTTCTTCCGCCCATAGGACATTAGATAGAACCGTAGACTGGGTGAAAGCTTTTGAAGCTCAAGGCGGGAAACTTATCATTGCGGCGGCAGGCCTAGCAGCCCATTTGCCAGGAGTTGTAGCGGGGGCAACTATTTTACCCGTGATCGGTGTTCCGCTGAGTAGTGGTGCCTTAGAAGGAATTGACGCACTTTACTCCATTGTGCAAATGCCTCCAGGAATTCCAGTTGCGACCGTAGGTATAGGTGCGGCACGCAATGCGGCGTTGCTAGCGGTACAGATCCTAGCCATTCAGGATGAAGCCTTGAGTATTAAAGTTAAAAATTATCGGACCCAGATGCTGCAGGATATTGAGGCGAAAGACGAAGCTCTGCAGTTAAAGCTAAGTGAAGGAAACTTAAGAGACAGATAAAAGGAACTTACTTCAGCTGGAGTATAAAAGTTCAGCTGAAGTTTAACTGAAATCATCTAGTGGTTTACCTGATATTCGATACTCGAATGACGAAAGGGGATTTCCGTATGATTGAACGGTATACGCTTCCTGAAATGGGAGGGATTTGGACAGATGAGCATCGCCTCACTCTATGGTTGAAGATTGAAATCGCAGCGTGCGAGGGGTGGGCCAAACTAGGCAAGATCCCGAATGAGGCGGTTGAGGTCATTCGTGAGAAGGCGTCTTTTTCCTGGGCAAGGGTACAAGCCCTTGAAGAAGTGACCCAACATGATGTGTTGGCGTTCTTGACTAATGTTGCCGAAAATGTGGGAGATGAAGCAAAATACATTCATTTAGGACTTACCTCTTCAGATGTCCTGGATACGGCCTTGTCTTTGCAGTTGGTTGAAGCTTCTGATATTTTGCTGGCTAAGATGGAAGCGTTGGAAGTGGTCCTTCGCCGCAGGGCGTTAGAACATCGTGACACCATCATGATGGGGCGAACGCATGGGATTCACGCTGAACCGATTACCTTAGGGTTGAAGTTTGCTTTGTGGTATGATGAAATTAGACGTCAAAAGAGGCGTTTAGCCTTTGCCTGTGAGGAGATTCGGGTCGGGAAAATCTCTGGCGCGGTGGGGACGTTTGCCAATGTGGATCCTCAAGTTGAAGCTTATGTTTGCCAAGTCCTTAACTTAGAGCCAGCTCTGATTTCAACTCAAATACTCCAACGCGATCGGCATGCCTGTTATATGACGACACTTGCGGGAATCGCCAGTTCACTTGATAAAATGGCGACAGAGATTCGCAACTTACAGCGGACGGATGTTCATGAGGTGGAAGAAGCTTTTGGGAAAGGGCAGAAAGGTTCCTCAGCCATGCCACACAAGAAAAATCCCATTACACCAGAACGTATTTGTGGGATGGCTCGAGTGGTTCGGGCGAATGCCCAAGTCGCTTTGGAAAATGTGGTCTTATGGCATGAACGGGACATCTCCCACTCTTCAGCAGAACGCATGATTTTGCCGGATAGCACTATCGCCTTGGATTATATGCTTCACAAGATGACCCAACTTATGGATCGCTTGCAGGTTTTCCCAGAACAAATGATGGTGAACATTGACAAGGGATTTGGTTTAATTTTCTCCCAACGCGTGATGCTTACTCTCGTTGAAAAGGGCGTCAGTAGGGAAACCGCGTACGCTTTGGTTCAACGAAATGCCATGGAAGCCTGGAATACCAAAGAACAATTTCAAAGCCTGATCGGTAGAGATCCGAGTGTTCGGGAATACTTAGACGAGGAAGAAATTGCTTCTTTGTTTGATTATGGATACCATACTAAGCATGTAGTGGATATTTTTAAGCGTTTAGGTCTAGAATAGATTGACGATTGAAAGGGGTAAAATCATGGAAAAGTTAGCCTTACGGTATGAGGGAAAAGCAAAGAAAGTTTATACGACAGATCAGAGCGACTATTTATGGGTGGCCTATAAAGATGATGCGACTGCTTTAAACGGAAAGAAAAAAGGAACAATACACGATAAGGGAGAAATTAATAACCAACTGTCGGCACTCTTCTTTGCAGAGATAGAAAAAGCGGGAATCCTAACCCACTATGTTCGCCTTTTGAGCGATCGGGATATGCTCGTGCGTTCTTTAGAAATGATTCCCCTTGAAGTGGTTGTGCGCAACGTTGTGACTGGAAGCTTGGGCAAGCGTCTTGCTGTGCCGGAGGGTTTTGTTCTCTCCCAACCAGTCGTGGAGCTGTATTATAAAGATGATGAACTAGGAGACCCTATGGTCAATGAAACCCATATTGCGGCGATGGGATGGGCAAGTGCTGAAGATACTAAAGAAATTCAGGCTTCTGGCTTGAAAATTAATAAGATATTACAGAATATCTTGGCTAAAGCGGGAATTGAACTGATTGACTTTAAGTTGGAGTTTGGAATCGCGGATGGAAAAGTCTACCTTGGAGATGAAATATCCCCAGATACTTGCCGTTACTGGGATATAGAAACTCGGGAAAAGCTGGACAAAGATCGTTTCCGGCAGGATCTGGGACGACTCGAAGAAGCGTATCAAGAGGTTTTTCGGCGCGTAAAAGAGGTTCTCACACCTGCTAAAAATGAAAGTAGCCAGAACGTTTAAGTGGAACGCTGTAGTTCGAAGTGACGCTTAAATAAGCTTAGATGCCAGAACAATGTGTATTAGCGTGAGCACTGAACTAAGTAGAGAGGGGGGACCGAACGTGTTTGAATTTGGAGAGGACAAGCCAAATGAGGAATGTGGTGTCTTTGGGATTTTTGCTCCCGATCAGGAAGTAGCTCGTTTAACTTACTACGGGCTCTATGCTTTACAACACCGTGGGCAGGAAAGTGCTGGAATTGCAGTTTCCGATGGACATAATATTGCGTTGCATAAAGGCATGGGTCTGGTATCGGAAGTGTTTTCGGACTGCGTTGTGGAGAGCTTACGAGGAAAAATGGCGATCGGGCATGTTCGTTACTCTACTACAGGGTCAAGCCTCCTCGCAAATGCCCAGCCCTTGGTGGTACACTATCAAAAAGGTATGATGGCCTTGGCGCATAATGGTAATTTAACCAATGCTGCAGAATTACGCGAGGAATTGGGGAAAAATGGGGCCGTTTTCCAAACGACGATTGATAGTGAAGTGATTATTAACATTATTACTCGCTATCGTCGGGAGTCTATGGAAGATGCACTGGTTAAGACTATGATGGATCTTCGTGGGGCATATGCCTTAGTGATTTTAGCAGAGGACAAACTCTTTGGACTCAGAGATTCTCATGGGTTCCGTCCCTTATGTATTGGGAGGATCGATGGAAGGTATTGTTTGGCTTCAGAAAGTTGTGCCCTTGATACCATTGGGGCAGAGTTTATTAGGGATGTGGAACCCGGCGAAATTGTCGTGATTGATGAAGAGGGATTACATACAATCATGGGGCTTGCTAAAACTGAACGCGCGTTATGTGCTTTTGAATATATCTATTTTGCACGGCCAGATAGCACGATGGATCAGTTGAACGTATCCGAAAGCCGGCGAAGGATGGGCATTGAACTGGCCCGTGAATGTCCAATTGATGCGGATCTAGTGATAGCAGTTCCAGACTCAGGGACCGCTTCAGCTCTGGGGTATGCCACGGCATTGGGGCTTCCCTTTGGAGAAGGGTTGATTAAAAATCGCTATGTCGGCCGAACGTTCATTCAACCAACTCAGGAAATGAGAGAAGTGGGAGTTCGTCTAAAACTCAATGCTAATGCGAGTGTCTTGAAGGATAAACGGGTGGTCATGATTGATGATTCAATCGTTCGAGGGACCACTAGTTGCAAACTAGTAGAAATGGTCAAAAAAGCAGGTGCCAAAGAAGTTCACTTTTTGATCAGCTCTCCTCCAGTAGCCTATCCGTGCTACTATGGAATTGACACGGCAGAGCGGGAGAAACTTATTGCCAATCAATTAGATATAGAGGGAATTCGGAAGTTTGTCGGAGCGGACTCGCTGCACTATATCTCGGAGGAAGGCTTGCTGCGGGCTCTTGGTACGGATGCTGTCTGCCTGGCTTGTTTTAACGGAACGTATCCTATTCCCGTTTCGAGCTTGAATCGGGATAAAAGTAATTTTGAACAGCAGAATTCTTGTGGCTAGGGAAAGCGAAGTCCGAGGTGTGAGGTAGGTGCGAACAGCGAATTTTATACACGGGGGTAAGAATTGGCGAAAAAGTAAGGAGGAATAGACGTTGGGATACTCATACCGAGATGCGGGCGTCGATATTCAAGCTGGGAATGAAGTAGTGGAACGTATTAAGCCTGCAGTTGCCCGGACACTTCGTCCAGAGGTCATCGGTGGGCTGGGCGGCTTTGGCGGACTTTTTAAACTGGATCTAGTTAAGTATCCGGATCCAGTGCTTGTTTCTGGCACGGATGGTGTGGGGACCAAGCTACGCCTCGCCTTCCAAATGAATAAGCATGATAGTATCGGACAAGATGCGGTAGCTATGTGCGTCAACGATATCTTAGTTCAAGGGGCAGAACCTTTGTTTTTTCTTGATTATCTGGCCGTTGGCAAAGTGGAGCCTGGGAAGGTCGCTGAAGTAGTCGGTGGGATTGCGAGAGGATGTGAAATGGCAGGTTGTGCCTTGATCGGAGGAGAAACGGCAGAAATGCCGGGTTTTTATGCCGAGGACGAATATGATATTGCTGGCTTCTCAGTGGGTGTGGTGAATCGGAATCAGTTGATTGATGGAGCAAAAATCCAGGCAGGGGATGTGCTCATTGGTTTGCCGTCCACCGGACTCCATAGCAATGGGTATTCTTTGGCTCGCAAAGTATTTGAAACATATTCTTTGGCTGAGGTGTTCCCTGAGTTAGGGGAGTCTCTTGGCGAGGCGCTTCTTCGTCCGACGCGGATTTATGTTAAGTCAATTTTGCCACTTCTTATGGGAGGAGAAATCCTGGGAATGGCCCATATTACTGGGGGCGGATTAACGGAAAATGTTCCCCGGGTCTTGCCAGCAGGCCTGGGGGTTCGAATCGATACGTCTGCTTGGGAACGTCCTCCGATATTCACCTTGCTTCAACGTCTGGGAGATGTGGAATGGCCAGAGATGTATAGGACTTTCAATATGGGTGTTGGGTTTGTTATTATTGTTCGGCCTGAAGATGAGGGTTCTGTGCGTTGTAAACTTGGCGAGTTAGGAGAGAAAAGCTTCGTAATGGGAAGTGTCCAATCTGGAGAAGGTGTGTCCTATTGAGGACCGCGATACTTGCTTCAGGTCGGGGGAGTAATCTTCAAGCCTTAATTAAAGCCTGCGCAAGCGGTAGCCTCCCTATTGAAATTGTGGCTGTAGGCTCGGAACAATTAGGGGCCGCTGCACTCGAGCGGGCCAAGGAAGCAGGAATTCCTACTCGCGTTTTTCAAGTTAGGGATTACCCTCATCGTCAAGCTCAAGAAGAGGACCTTCTGATCTGGATGCGGGAAAATCAGGTGGAACTCTTACTTTTGGCGGGGTATATGAGAGTATTGGGGCCGCAATTTATTCGTCAGGCCAATTTTCCAGTCATGAATATTCATCCTTCGTTACTTCCAGCCTTTCCAGGGCTTCATGCCCAACGTCAAGCTCTGGAGTATGGAGTCAAGGTGAGTGGATGTACGGTGCATTTGGTAGATGAAGGCTTAGATAGTGGACCTATTATTTTACAGGAAGCGGTGTCAGTGTTGCCGGGGGATACAGAAGAGAGCTTGGCGCAAAGAATTTTAGAGGTGGAACATCGTCTTTATCCCGAGGCCGTTCGGAGATTAGTTTTAGGTAAAGTGGAGCGAACTGGGCGTCGGGTTCAAATCTTGCTGCAGGAGGGATTAGAATGAAGCGAAGAGCTATAATCAGTGTTTCAGACAAGACAGGGATTGTTGATTTAGCGCGTGGACTTGTGGAGTTGGGGTTTGAATTGATTTCGACTGGGGGGACGTTCAAAGCCTTAGACGAGGCCAATGTTGAGGTTAAGTATGTTAGTGAAGTCACAGGATTTCCAGAAGTTTTGGATGGCCGAGTGAAGACGCTTCATCCGTTAATTCACGGTGGAATTTTAGCGATGGATAGTGCAAAACATCGGGAGCAAATGGAACAAAACGGAATTCGCTTTATTGATTTGGTGGTTGTCAATCTTTATCCGTTCCGGGAGACGATTGCTAAGCCGGGGGTGAGTTTTGAAGAGGCGATTGAAAATATTGACGTCGGGGGTCCGACGATGGTTCGCGCTGCAGCCAAAAATCATGGGCGAGTTATCGTATTGGTCAATCCTGAGTCCTATAGAGAGGTCTTAGAGGTACTGCGTGAAGAAGGAACTGTTTCGGCGGGCATGCGCAGGCGTTTAGCAGCCGAAGCTTTTGCCCATACAGCGGAATATGACCGCCTGATTGCTGGCTACTTAGAACGTCAGGTTGAACCGAACGATGGTTTTCCGAAAACACTTCGATTAACGGCTCAAAAAGTTCAGGAATTGCGTTATGGAGAAAATCCGCAGCAAAAGGCAGCGTTTTATATTAGTTCGGAAGCAGGCGCGGGAACCTTAGCCAACGGAAAACAACTTCAAGGAAAAGAACTTTCCTACAATAATTGGAGTGACATGGATGCCGCCTGGACGATTGTACGTGAGTTTGAATCCTGTGCAGTGACGATCATTAAGCACTCTAATCCCTGCGGAGTTGCTTTAGGCAAGACGCCCTTGGAGGCTTATGAAAGTGCCTATGCAGCCGATCCGGTCTCTGCTTTTGGAGGAATCATTGCCTTTAATCGGGTAGTGGATGGAGCATGTGCCGATGTGATTAAAGAGTGTTTTTATGAAGTGATTATTGCGCCGGAATTCAGTCCAGAGGCTCGGGAGATTCTTAGTCTGAAAGCCAATCTTCGTCTCTTTGTGGTTGGAAGAGGAGATACTGCCCAAACGGACCCAAGTTGGATGTTGAAAAGTATTAGTGGTGGATACCTCGTACAAGAGGCCGACCAAGGGACAACACCTGTCAGCGAATGGGACGTCGTGACAGACATCAAACCGACGAAAGAGGATTTTTCAGCGCTTGATTTTGCCTGGCGGGTTGTGAAGCATGTGAAGTCTAATGCCATTGTGGTTACAAATAATAGACAAACGCTGGGTGTTGGAGCCGGACAAATGAATCGGGTAGGATCTGTCAAGATTGCCCTTGAACAAGCCGGTGAAAAGGTTAACGGGGCCTATTTGGCTTCTGATGCCTTCTTTCCTTTTCCTGATTCAATCGAGGCGGCGGCTAAGGTGGGGATTCGGGCGATTGTTCAACCTGGCGGATCGCTCAGAGATGCTGAGGTTATCGAAGCGGCAAATCGTTTGAATATAATTATGGTCTTTACGCATCGGCGACATTTCCAGCATTGATTGAGATGAAGGTTTTTATCATTGGGGAGATGGGGTGAAAGAGTGAAAAAGCTTCGCGTATTAATCGTAGGTAACGGAGGTCGGGAACATGCGCTGGCTTGGAAGTTGGCACAAAGCCCCGAACTTGAACAATTATTTGTAGCACCGGGGAATGCAGGGACTACAGTGTGGAATGTTCCAATTCCGACTCATGACACTCCTGCGTTAGTGAGATTTGCACTTAAGGAGAAAATTGATTTAACCATCGTTGGTCCGGAAGATCCTTTAAGTTTAGGGATCGTGGATGCCTTTCACAAGGCAGGTTTGCGAATTTTTGGGCCGACTCAGGCGGCAGCTCAGTTAGAGGGAAGTAAATCTTTTGCTAAAACCATTATGAAAAGCGCGCAGATTCCAACAGCTGAATGGAAAATATTTGAGGATTCCGAGCAAGCGAAAGCTTATGTTAGGACTATCGGGGTCCCCTGTGTTTTAAAGGCAGATGGCTTAGCTGCAGGTAAGGGCGTCATTGTGGCCATGGATTTAGAAACGGCTCTCCAGGCTGTTGATGAAATAATGGACGGCGGATTTGGTTCAGCCGGCAAAAAATTAGTTATTGAGGAATTCTTGGAAGGGCAAGAGGTCAGCCTACTTTGTTTTTCAGACGGAGTAACGGCGTGCCCTATGGTTCCGGTTCAGGACCACAAGAGGGCTTTGGAGGGAGACCTTGGGCTTAATACTGGGGGAATGGGGACTTATAGCCCCCCTCCAATTTGGACGGCTGAACTTGAAGCGATTATTATGAAGGACCTTGTTTCTCCGACCTTGCGGGTTATGCGAGAAAGAGGGACTCCATTTCAAGGTGTGTTATTTTTGGGTCTGATACTAACTAAGCAAGGACCGAAACTTCTAGAATACAATGTTCGATTTGGTGATCCTGAAACACAAGTTGTGATGAAGCGACTAAAGTCGGATCTTTTGCCTATCCTTTGGGCTTGTACTGAGGGCCGTTTGTCCGAGGTTCGGCCGGAGTGGAAAGATGAGGTCGCAGTTTGTGTTGTGATGGCTGCGCCAGGTTATCCTTTAGCCTATGCTAAAGGGATTACAATTCGCTTGCCTGAGTTAAAGGGTCACGATACGGTCATATTTCATGCTGGAACAGGATTCAGCGAGGGACACCTCCTAAGTACTGGAGGCCGAGTGTTAGGAATCACCGCTGAAGGAAAAACACTACAGCAGGCTCGGGAAAAGGCATATGCTCTCGTGGAGATAATTGATTTCCCAAAGGCTCATTATCGACGGGATATTGGGGTTAAAGGACTTTAGTCCTTTAATACAAGAAGTTTTAAGCATGAAATTAATTTTGAACCACATTTGAATTTAAGAAAATTAAATGCCTCTCATTAATTCATTGAATTTCTGGGAGGCCTCTTTTTTACGGGAAAACTGATTTAACAAAACATGCTTAAGGTTCTGAACTCTTGTTAGTGTTTAGCTAAAATTTTTTTTTAATTACCTTAATTACACAGAAGATGATATTCTAGATGGAGAATTACTATAGAGAAAAAACAAACGCTCTAGTTATAGAGAAATGTTTAGAGAGTTCGATTTTAAAACATTTTAAATCCCTAAGTTTAGTAAGGAGAACAGGTGCCTATTTATGAGAAAAGAAACGACAGTAGGGTATTTTCACCGAGAACGTTTGGTCTATTTGCAATTCATTGTGATTCTTGTACTGATAATGGGAAAACTGCTTTGGATACAAGTGTTTCAGGCCGCACATCTCAATGCAATTGGGATGGAACGCAGGACGGTTACTCAAACCATCATGCCTGAACGGGGAGCGATAACTGATAATAAGGGCAATGTATTAGGTCTGAGTGTTCCGGCCCAGCAAGTCTATATCGATCCTAAGTCGCTGACTCAACAAATTAATAAGCGTCAATATACCAAGATGTCAAAAGAAGAGATCGCCCAAAAATTAAGTAGTATTCTAGGCCAAGATTCAAAGAGTATTTTAAAAATACTGAATGAAGACAAAGATTGGGTGAGCTTGGCGCACTTGGTAGAAATGGATAAGACAGATCAGCTTCGAAAGCTCAATATTCCAGGTATCGGATTTACGGATGAACAAAAGCGAGTATATCCTATGAACTCATGGGCAGCTTCCGTCTTAGGATTTGTTAATATGACGGGTCACGGTATAGGTGGGGTAGAAAGCTATTATGACAAGTTCCTCTATGGGACACCAGGTTATTCGACGACAGAAGATGACTCAAATCATCATCTGATTATGGATGCACCGTCCCAAATTGAACCTCCTCAGCAGGGTGATAATTTGATCTTGACCTTAGATTCGAACATTCAGTTATTGATTGAACAGCAATTAGATGCTTTAACAAAAATCTCTGGCGCTAAAAATGTCACCATCTTGGCTATGGAGCCGAAGACTGGGAAGATTCTGGGAATGGGTACCCGACCTACGTTTGATCCTAATCATTATGAGAGTACTTCTCAGAGTAATTGGATTAATCGAGCAATTAGTATGAACTATGAACCAGGTTCAACGTTTAAAATTGTGACTGGCTCAGCTGCTCTGGAAACGGGAGTGATTACTCCAGACGAAGGTTTTAATGATCCAGGTTACTTGCGAGTTGGACCGAGAATTATCCAAAATTGGGATTATGGGATAAGACCTGCAGGTGATATCACCTTTACTCAGGGAATGGAGCTTTCGTCAAATGTTGTATTGGCTCAAGTAGGAGAAAAACTGGGCTTGACTGACTTTTTTAAATATCTTAGAGCGTTTGGCTTTGGTGTCAAAACTGGCGTGGATATGGCTGGAGAAGAAAGTGGTTTGCTTATCCCGCAAGATAAAGCGCGCGATGTTGATTTAGCGACTATGGCTTTCGGACAATCCAATATGGTAACCCCTATCCAGTTACTGACGGCACTTTGTGCTGTGGCAAATGGCGGCACTCTTTATAAGCCATATATCGTCGACAACATTGTCACTCCTGACGGAAAAGTTATTCAACAAAATAACCCAACAGCTGTGCGCAAAGTTATTTCTCAAGCGACAGCAGATCAGATGACTAAGGTATTGGAACAAGTTGTTACGAACGGAACGGGTTATTTAGCGGCTATTCCAGGGGTCAAGGTTGCTGGTAAAACAGGAACGGCCCAAATAGTGGATCCAAAAACTCAGCAGTACTCTAACACGGATTTTATTTCTTCATTTGAAGCCTTCGCACCTGCCGAAGACCCTAAGATTGCAGTGTTGATTGTCGTAAATAGTCCTCAAGGAGTAGATCATGATGGTGGTCCTTTGTGTAGTCCATTTGCCAAAACAATTCTCCAAGGGGCTCTCCAAGAGTACAATATCCCAGTCACCGGAGATGTACAAAATACGGTTATTGTAACGCCTGATTCCACTTCAGTGCGACCAGCCTCAAAACCCGTCGTTCCTGAGCGTCAGCCACTCTCGGATGAAACTGTTGTGCCAGATCTAACGGGAATGACGATGCGCCAGGTTGGGGAAACTTTAGTAAAGTTGGAATTGCACTATGATTTCAAAGGGAGCGGTTTAGCTTGCCAGCAGAGTCTTCCAGCGGGTAAAGTGGTAGCTAAGGGGACAATTCTGGATGTAACGTTCGCTTCCTTGGGTCAATCCCCGTGAAATGACACCTGCATTCATGGCGTGAGATTTTTATTAGAGACTTCTCATAGAGAGGTCTCTTTTTTGGCAGGAGAGAAATTCCTGAGCAGTGTTTCCTAATGTATGGTTTAACATATTCTTAATATATAGTTCATGGAACAGTAACAAATATAGTTTATAATATAAATAACAGATGATTGTCCGCTAATTTGGCGGTTAACATAAAGCTCATTTTTCTCTCTTGCGCTCCTTCACTCCCCCTCCTAGCGAGGGGATTTTTTTGTACTTATCAGAAAGTATAACCTTGATTCCCGTGAAAAATTATACCTACATTAACAAACCCTGATTTTAACCACAGATTACACAGATTAACACAGATTAAATACATTTTGGCTCTAAACTACAAATCGCTTGTAACTCAATTGATGATCGCCAAAGTTGATAAAAGCCCGATTTAATCCTGTAGCTTTGAGATAATTGATAATTATCGTTTC
>JARLHV010000126.1 GCA_031292055.1 Desulfosporosinus sp. | reverse complement strand
TTTAGATAGATACATAAAATTTTTTGTTTTAAAAATAAACACAACCGGCCCCCCTCTAAATAAAAATCCAGTTACTCCCCCGCGGGCCCCCTTTTCTGTTTCTTGTTGCCAAAAAACCAAGGAGCTAACGTGAAGAAATTAAATCCTTTCCGGCTGGAAAAACTTACTTGATTGTTATCCAGTAGTTACCCATAATTACAACGGATAACAGGTATCCAAGCGGAATATTTACCACTACACCGGCAGTAACTGCCGCAAACGGCTTCCAACCGACTGAAGCAAGTTCTCTCAAACGGCTGGAAAGACCGATCGAGAGAAAGGTAAGGATAAAGGCCCAATTTCTTAATTCGATAATTGGGTTAATGATGTTATTATTAATCGCTTTAGAAGTTACTATATTAGCAGAAGCAGCTAAAATGGTTACAATAATTGAAGCTACAATAAACCCTAAGACGAATTTTGGAAAGCTGATCCAGATATCAAGAGCATTTGGTTTGGTGCCGACATACCTTTTGTCCCATCGTGTGATTGAAGTAAGTGCCATTATAAAACACCAAATTCCAATGAACATGTCGCGACCCACGACTTTCATGAGGGTAAAGGTTTTGATTGCTTGTTCATTTATAGCAGCAGCTGCGGCCATTCCAGGAGCGTCAGCAAATTCTGCTGTGCCAATCCAAGCACCCGCTGAACCGGGGAGAATATTCATTGCTTTAATTGCTAAAGGGAGGATGAAAATCATGACGATAGAATAAAGAATAACCAGAGAGATCGCAATCGATACGTGCTGCTTTTCCGCTTTTACAGCACCACCAATGGCAATAGCAGCAGAAACTCCACAGATTGAACCACCTGCTGCAAGGGTAGCAGCAAAGCGCTTATCTAACGCGAAAACCCGTGTTCCAGTCCAGTAAATGGTGAGGAAAGTAGCTAGTGAAATAATTGTTGCTTGAGCAAAAGCAGTCGAACCGGCTTGAACAATTAAAGTAAATGGTAAAGAGGCACCCATTAACACAATACCTAGTTTTACGTAAAATTGGGTCTGGAGTGCGCTATTTAGCCAATTCGGAATCTTTAAAAAGTTACTTATTACAAGTCCAACTACGAGTGCGAGAAGCGGAGTTTCAAAATTATAGCGTTTCATGACATCCCATGAACCCCATACCGAAACAAGAACACTCAGCAAAAAAAGAAACGTGAATCCTGCTAAAAATCGTTTAACTTCTCCCGTAAGGGCTTTAACTGCGATTGAAAATAAGCTAAGCAAAAACAAATAGAGCGCCAAGAGAGTGCTCTTATGACTACTAATATAACTTATAGCTGTTCTATAGTCGCTATAATTCGGTATCTTAAGTACAATCCGATTCATAAAGTTATTCCCTATACTCCAAAACATAATTGCTAACAGTACGATCGTTAGACCAAGCCACATAGCCCAATAATCTTCCTGTTTCCAAAGGTCGGACCAGCCTCCGGAAGAAGCAATTGATTTCTTTGCTGTGGATACATAGCTCAATGGTTTACCTACCCCTCTCCTTTTCAAGACTCTAAGACACTTCGTTCACATGAACATCCTATGCTAAATTAAGGCTTAATAACTCTCTAATTTTCGATACAGATTCCTGACACTAATTCCTAATAAATTGGCAGCTTGGGTTTTATTGCCCTTCACTTTTTTTAGAGTAGCTAAAATGTAGTGCTTTTCAACATCTTCTAAAGATGGATAGTGATTATCCTGAAAGCTATCGAAAAATCGTTCCTCCGAATCGAAAGCCGGAGATGTCTTTAGGGCTTGCTTTGATTCCCCCCAAATATCTTGAGGAGCGATCCTGCCAGCGATAGACAAAATTTGTCCACGTTCAATGAGATGAAAGAGCTCACGAACATTCCCTGGAAAATCATAATTAAGCAATTGCTCCTCAGTTTCAGGTAATAAACTATAAGCATGCTGAAGTAACTTTTTCTTGTTTTCGGTTTCAAAGTGATGCTGTACAAGTGGCAAGATATCCTCTCGCCGTTCGCGGAGAGGGGGAACGATTAAGGTTAAGCCGTTTAAGCGATAAAACAAATCTTCACGAAATCTGCCGTGCTGTATTTCCTCCAGAAGATCTCGATTTGTTGCTGCGACAATCCGAACATCTACCCGCCGGAGTCGGGTATCTCCAATGCGCCGGAATTCTCCGCTTTCTAAGAACCGGAGAAGCTTTACTTGAATAGATAAAGGCATTTCACCAATTTCGTCGAGAAAGAGAGTGCCATTATCAGCCATTTCCACTAAGCCGATTTTCTGAGTCCCGGCTCCAGTAAAGGCTCCTTTTTCATGTCCAAAAAGCTCACTCTCTATTAAAGTTTCTGGAATTGCACCTGAGTTTACAGGAACATAGGCGCGGTTAACCCGTGAGCTACAAGAATGGATTGCTTGAGCAATCAATTCCTTCCCCACGCCGCTTTCTCCTTGTATGAGAACCGATGCATCTGTTTGAGCAACCTTACGGGTCATCTCAAGGAGCGCAATCATGGCTGCACTTGCTGCGATAATTTTCAGTTCTGGAGTTTGGCGGTTCACCACCTGCCTGAGTCCCGTATTTTCCAACAATAACTTCCTTTTTTCGAGGGCTTTTTGCAACGTGATTTCGAGCTCAGATAAGTTACAGGGTTTGGTCAAGTAATCATAGGCTCCAAGTTTCATTGCTTCAATGGCGGACTCAATCGTACCATTGCCAGTTAACATGACAACTTGGAGATCAGGCTGTAACTGTTTGATCTTTGGTAAAAGGATAAGCCCGTCACCGTCCGGTAGCTTGATATCCAACAGGACAGCATCGATTAAGGTGTCTTTGAGAAGGGATAAACCAACTTCAGCTGTGCCGGCTTCCATTATTTCATAACCTTTACGCTTTAAACGCTGGGCGATAATCGCGCGCAAGGCTTCCTCATCATCTAAGATTAGAATCTTTTGACTGTGCTTCATCTACTTTAATCTCCTGCCTTATGGAGAGGCAAGGTTATCTTCACACATGTTCCCTGACCTTCCGTACTTTCTAAGGCCATCTCGCCTTTCATCTTCTGAACAATTCCGTAACTTACATATAACCCCAAACCCGTTCCTTGCCCAACAGACTTCGTTGTGAAAAACGGATCGAATGCCTTCTTTAAATTAATTGGAGGAATTCCTTCCCCATAATCCTTCACTATGAAATAAATTTTTTCGCCTTCCCAGTATCCTTTAACTTCAATCACATTTCCTTCAGCGGAGGCATCTAAAGCATTGGTGATCAGATTGAGAACCACTTGCTGCCACTCATTTTCATTGCCTAGGATAAAGAGATTGTTTTCCAGTTGGAGTTCAATTCTAATCTGCTTTTGTTTCATTTTATGCTCTATAAGTCCAAGTGTCTGCACACTGACAGCACCAATATCGATGAGGTCACTCCCTTGGATGCGCTGACGGGCATAACCAAGTAAACGATTTGTAATCTGTTTACAGCGGATGATTTGCCCCATCACGGTCTTAAAGGCAGTCTTGATTTCCTCTCGAGTCGGCCCCAGCTCTTCCTCATTCAAGCGGTCCAGTAAGTCCTCACTATGAGCCGCAATGATGGCCAAGGGATTGTTTATTTCATGGGCTACTCCTGAGGCCAAAAGTCCAATAGCCGCCATTTTATCCGTCTCAATCATGCGAGCTTCCATTTCCACCTCTTGGGTGACATCGTCGAGTAATAACAGGTAAGCCGCACTCTCTGGATTATCAGGTGACAACTCATAAAACATCTGCCGGAAATGTCGGCGTTCCTCGTTCACAAAAACGGAAATATTACGGCCATTTTCGAGGTAAATCCCCTCCATGCCTTCTCCTTTAACAACTTGATCACAGGGGAGATTTATTAAATGAGGTCCAAACCATTCAGCAAACTTCATATTCCACCATATAATCTTCTTATCAGGATTCAAAAGAACCATTCCAGCGCCAACCCCATCAACGACAGTGGCCAACAGCTCCTTTTCATCTTTTAGGTTTTCATTCTTCTGATCCAATGAATTTAATAACTGATTAAAAGATTTGACCAACCTCCCGATTTCATCCCAACTCTCAATTGGAATATGAGATTCCAAATCTCCCGTTGAAATGATTCGTCGAACTTGACCTTCAAGATTTTCAATTGGATGAACCACTTTTAAACCAAAAGCAATACTTAAAATCATGACTAAAGCCATGATTAAGATAGCAAGTACAATGAGCCGCAAAGCAAATTCAAAAATTGGTTTATTCGCTTCCCGGGCCGGCTGTTCAATAAATACTGCCCAATTAGGAGTTTCTACGGAAGCAAACGCCCCTATAACGGTCACGCCGTCCAAATTTTTGTACTCACTTCCTTGGGAAGAATTCTCCCCCTCCAGAAAACTTTGAACTGCAGGATCTTGACGAATTTCCCCATTATGCAAGATAAGGCTGGATTCCGTATTTCTGATTAAATTTCCTGCTTGGTCGACTAAAAATACGTACTCACCATCACCCAACCGTAGTTGCGCAGAACGGCCGATGATCCCCTCTAAGTCAAGCTTAGCTTGCAGATATCCAATTCGATGTCTTGTCGTAGGATCTTGAACAGCCGCAGTTAAATAGATCTTTGGGCTCTGATCACTGGAGAAAAACACGTCACTTATTGCTGAGGACTTTTCCGCAGATAACGGGTTTTCAATTTTTTCTGTAACTGAAGAATGAGAAGTTCCTGCTTGGCGATCGATTTGATCGATGACCACAGAACTCTCATCTGCAACCTTAATTTCTTCAATAAAAGATTCTTTTTGCAAAAGTGTTTCTAAAATAATCTGACGTAACATTTGATCTTTCCCGACGAGAGCGTAGGCACTCGTTGCTTTTGTAAGGGTTAAACTAGTCTCAACATTAGTAACGAAGTCCCTCATTTCATTAGCAAGTACTGTCACCTGCTCAAAGTTCTGTTCATAAATATCTTTTTGTAGATTTTGTCGCACCGATGTAAAACCTAAATACCCAAGCAAGAACAGAGGTAGAATGGACATAGTGATTCCAAATAAAAGAAAATGAACTTTAATGCGCATCCACCAAGGAATTGAGCTTTTTTTCAATATCCGGGCCTCCATCTAATGTTTTTCGGCCTCACATTCCCTAATAATCACGTGTTTACTCCTAGTGTAGCACGAGCTAAATGATTTTTGTTCTCTTCGATAGAATTTCGGTGACATTTAGTATTAACTTTAGTTATACTTTCTGGCTGGTAGAACAAAGGCCACAAATTCGCATGCGAGTTTGTGGCCTTTGTGAGTCCTCGGAATTCGTCGCTCTATTTGAGCTTCATTACTAAATTTTAAATCCTTTTACCGACCGTGGTGATGGGATGAGGAGTTATTATCATGGTGTTTATTGCTTCCGCCATGCTCCCAGCGATTGCTGCCCCAGCGATTACGATCCCAGCGATTATTGTCCCAACGATTATTGTCCCAGCGATTATTGTTCCATTGATAACCACTACTCACTAAAATTCTTTCCCCAGGATAGATTTGATGAGGATTTCCAATTTGAGGATTTAAATCCATTAAACTTCTAACAGTTGTACCATAATTCATAGCGATACTGTGCAGAGAATCTCCTGGTTGTATTACATAGTGCATTTAAACAACACCCTTTCATTTCCAAATATACCCACATTCATATATATGTCGGGACAAATTTTGCCGGTGCGCGTCCTTATTAAGGATCTGTTAAAATAAATTATTGTTTAAATAACTTTAGCTTTTTACTCACTGTCTGTATAAGTTGAATTACTCTCTTTCGACCTATCCTTGCAGGAAAGGTAATAATAAGTCCATTGTTTAAGGAGATATTGGACAATATAATTAAGAGGCAACAAATTCTCTACTTTGGAGGTTAGACAACTGAATATCACATTTTTTCTATTACCCAAAAAGGATGTTGTTTATTTAAAAAACAATTCCACTATGCGCCAAGCAATGGAACGGATGGAATACCACCGGTCTACCTCTGTCCCTCTCATCGATGATAACGGCAAATATGTAGGAGTTTTAACAGAAGGTGATCTCCTCTGGAAAATGAAAAACACACCAAGCTTAACTTTTATGAATACCGATAAAATCCACCTTGATGAAATAGAGAGACATACGCAAAATAACCCAGTTTCCATCAATGCCCAAATGGAAAACCTCATCATCCGAGCCTCTGAACAAAACTTTATCCCAGTTGTGGATGACAACGAAATATTTATTGGCATTGTCCGCCGTAGCGAACTCATCAGATACTGTGTAAACTGCTTAAATCCCTCTCACTATTTCGCGACAGCCAAAATTAAAGATCATTTTTCAGAAAACTCCGCTCTGAAATCTCTATGTTTCAGTTAATTCATATCATCTTCGGAATGCCAACAGGCCCCTGACATACGGACATACGCAAGGCCGCCTTACTTAAAAAGGCGGCCTTGCGTTGTTAACCTCGAAACCGAAACCAACGGATCCTTGACTCTATTCTTTACCTTTTTTCAACCACTCGGCAACTTCAACAGTTCTTTTCGCTTGATGGAATACAGCATCTTTTACATCTTCCACCATTTTACCATCTTGACCTTGAGTAACTGTCGTTCCATAAGGATTGCCGCCAGCTTTAAAAATCGCAGGGTCTGTATAACCCGGCGCTACAATAATCGCGCCCCAATGCATCATTGAAGTATATAAGCTCTTAACTGTAGCTTCTTGACCGCCGTGAGGATTCTGTGCCGAGGACATACCACTGACAACCTTGTTCATCAGCTTCCCTTGGGCCCACACCCCCCCCTGAAGGTCGATAAATTGTTTCATCTGAGCAGCTAAATTTCCGAAGCGTGTCGGGACGCTAAAAATAATAGCCTCCGCCCAATCAAGATCATTTGAGCTCGCTTCCAAAATATCCTTTGTGGCATCAACAGTTGCTTTCCAGGCGGGATTGTTATCAATAGCTGATTGAGGAGCCAATTCATGAACTTTGAGCAGACGAACTTCTGCCCCTGCTGCTTGGCCAGCTTCTGCTGCCCACTGAGCCAACTGATAATTTATCCCTGTCATACTGTAATAAATGACTGCCAATTTAACCTTTTCCATTGATAGTCTCCTCTCATATTGTGTTATAAATATAGATTGAGCTTACCTCAACCTTGTTTAGGAGCAATGCAGCAAGGCCTCAACGCAATTAGTCGCCTCTAGAATCTCTTTCGCCTTTTCCACTTCTTCACGCGTTCCATGTACAATCAGCAGGAACTTATCCGACTTAAGAGACGTTTCGTATTTGAGGATACTGTCCTTTGGAATGCCAATGCTGTATAACGCCGCTCC
This sequence comes from Desulfosporosinus sp., assembly GCA_031292055.1. Classification (GTDB taxonomy): domain Bacteria; phylum Bacillota; class Desulfitobacteriia; order Desulfitobacteriales; family Desulfitobacteriaceae; genus Desulfosporosinus. The sequence continues at coordinate 4,154 of JARLHV010000126.1, read as the reverse complement.
AAAAGCATTTAGGCCACCCACAATAGCAGCACCTTCAAGTGCTCCAATGATCCATGATACCAGCGGGCCGCCTACGACGAGAGGACCAATCCCCGGAACGAAAAAGAACGCAGATCCGAAAAGAAATCCCCATAATCCGCCCCAGAATGCCCCCAATTTTCCCCAGTATTTGACACGGTCACCTGTATTATAATAACCCACTACATGCTCATCAGTCTGATAATCCTTGCCCACGACGGACAATTTCTTCATGTCAAATCCTGCTTTTTGGAGTTCCTTGATAGCTTCCTCAGCCTCGGTATGAGTGTTAAAAACAGATACAACCATATTATTCTCTGACATACATGCACACCCTTTCTTTTAATGATCCCTGATCTCTATTATGGCATATTATGCAAATTACATTCTACATCGACATGTTTATATCCTTCTTTACTTAATAATTATTTATTATTTATATTATCTACAATGAATGCCTCATATCTGATTCTGACTTGCTAATCCCCACTACTGAAAAATAGGCAATAAAAGACACCAGGCAATATAATGCTTAGTGTCAGTTTTTCGACTTCAATAGGTGATGGAATTGCAAATAGTCGAGAATTTTTTGCTTTTCGCTTACTTCAGCATGAATAAGAGGTTGAGGTTTCTGGGCAATAACTCCGGCCCATTTGGTGTAAATTGTTTGGGAATACATTTTGCGCGTGATTGGATCAGCATAACTAAGACAAATCACAAGAAACTCTGGATTGATATCAGCCTGCAAGAAATCAGCACTCTTTATACTCAAGAGCAAACTCGTGGTGGTATCTCTCGGAATATCGTTGACTACGGTGTGATCATCAACCAAAATCGGCTCTTCTAATAAGTTTTCGTCAAAGACTATGGTTTTACTGGCAAGGTTTGTGGCTGGGTGAGTTCCTACATTGTTAAATTTGAATTCAAAACTAAGTTGATCGGTTAAATAAATAGAAGGAGATTCTTTGAGTGTCAAATAGGGGCGGGCTGCTTCGCGCTGGGTCTGCCAGGTAGTGATAGAGATAAAGACTGACACGATCGATACTAAAGCAAAAATTGCCGTTGATATCGTAACAATGGTAGCTGACCAATTACGCTTTTTTATGTCCCAAGACATAACTTCCCCCTAATCGGCTGTACAGTAATAGTTTCAACTATATTGAACTATATTAATTGATTGTTTAAAACATTCATCAAGAGTGCAGAAATAATTCAAAGCCTAAATGTCACTCTTCAGAGGGACTCTATTAATGCTCTAATCATTTAATGCCAAGCGGATATCATAGCCCGTAGGTTTCTGGAAGACCCTAAGCCCAAATTGTGGCACTACAGCTAAAATATGATCAAAAATATCTGCTTGTATGCTTTCATAATTGACCCATTCTGTATCATTAGTAAATGCATAGATCTCAATTGCTACACCATTTTCCTCAGGCGGCAATTGTCTCACCATTTGTACCATGTCTTTATGAATGTACGGATTATTTTTCAGATAACTCTGAATATAGGCCCTGAAAGTACCTAGATTGGTAAGACGCCGTCCATTAATCAAATATGAAGTATCGATCTTATTTTCTAGGTTATATAGAGCTATTTCGTTTTTCTTATTCTTTATATAGTCAGCCAGGTAATGAATCTCTTCGAACTCATCTAACATTTCATCTGTGCAAAACACTATACTAGTGATGTCTATAGATACAGAACGTTCGATCCTTCTGCCGCCGGACTTTGTCATACCACGCCAGTTCTTAAAAGAATCCGATACAAGGGCGTAAGTGGGAATAGTCGTGATAGTATTGTCGAAATTTTTAACTTTAACAGTATTTAACGATATATCTATTACATCTCCATTTGCACCATATTTCGGCATTTCAATCCAGTCACCCAACCGGATCATATCATTTGAAGACAACTGAATACCTGCAACCAAACCCAATAACGAATCTTTAAATATTAAGAGAAGAACCGCAGTTAAAGCACCGATACCGCTTAGTAATAAGAACGGACTTTGTCCGATTATAGTGGCAATGATTACAATTCCACCTATGATATATATAGAAATCTTCGCTACTTGAAGATATCCCTTGATTGGTTTATTTTTAGAGATCTCATAAGTTCTATAGATATCCTCCACAGAATTAAATAGTGCATCAACAAAAGAAATCCCAACTAAAACTATGTAAGCTGATGAAAATCTCTGAATAATCATTGCCATCTGCGTTGAAAATGCTGTGGCAAAAGAATAAATTATGATGGCGGGTACAATCTGAGATAGCTTATGAAATACTTTTCTTTCCAACATTACAGTATCCCATTCAAATTTATTATTATTTATAAAATGATAAAGAACTCTAAGAACTACTTTCTTGGTAATGAAATTTGCCAATATACTGAGCAAGGCTATAAATACAACTAATATTCCAGTAGACAGGTATCTCGCTACACTCTCTTCAACGCCATAGCCTGTAAACCACTTCATAATAAATTCAATCATTAAACTGCCTCTCAATCATGTCAGAAAAGCTCTGCTCAACGAAACTCCAGCGAGCCCACTTCAAGTGCATCGCCCACTCTATTCAGAATCTTGCCTATTAACGAGAAAACGCGGCAGCAATTCCTTCTTTAAATGGGTATTCTTTTACTATTTCACCGAACATGGATTAGGAACGCATGGTAAGAGCGCGCCTCTCCAAAATCCGCATTATTACGACATATGTACTCTATATTTTCAGAATCGTACATAACGTATAGTGATTATGAGTATACCAATATGCTATAGACACAATATTAATACAATGCTAATCTTTACTAGTGATCTTCAAATTATCCGAGCGGAAAGGAAGTGAAAGAGCATGGTAATAGGTTTTATTTCTATCATCGTAATGGTCGCTGCTTTAGAAATTATTTTTCTTGATTACATGCAGCGCAACAACCGAGATAGAGACGAGAACATATTTGAACTCTTAGCGTCTCAGAGATGTCAATAAAAAAAGTAGCCTCTAAAGGCCACTAAGAAAGTATATCATAGGTATTATATCATAAATTCAGGGAAGCGTGGTCTTATAATTATACCTTTTTGTGGCATAAAAGCCAATTCAATTCAAATGAAAGGTGGGAGTTCCTATGTCCAGTTTAACACTCAGTAAATATATACCGATCATTGAAACGATTAGGGACTATAAAAAGGAGAATATTAGAAAAGACCTAATTGCCGCCTTAACAGTGACTGTCGTGGGTATTCCCCAGTATATGGCTTATGCCCTGATCGCGGGTGTTAGCCCGGTTTATGGTCTCTATGGAGGTATCGTAGCCGCCATTATCGGTTCAGTATTTGGATGCTCAAATCAGCTGATCACCGGACCAACCAATGCCATCTGTTTGCTTACGGCAAGTGCCATGATCCGCTATATGGGACTTCCCAATGCCTACCAGATGCTCTTTCTCATGACATTTATGGTGGGCGTCTTACAAATAATTTATGGAGCCATTAAGCTGGGTAAGGTGATAGATTTCGTGTCCCATACAGTACTAATCGGTTTTACTGCTGGCGCGGGTATCTTGATCGCACTCGGACAAGTGAATACATGGCTGAGCATATCGATCAAAAATTCAGCCAATATGTCAACCATGGAAAAAATGTATTACATCATAACCCATATCAATCAAACGAACTACTATGCTCTGGGACTAGGGCTGATGACCATGGCAATTATTATCATTTGCAAAAAAATCAGTAAAAATCTGCCGGGTGCCTTACTCGGAATTACTATTCCCATCTTTTTTATCATTGTGTTTGCTTTGGATAAAAAGGGAGTTAAACTCACAGGTACGATTCCTTCTTCTCTGCCTCCCTTTAAGATGGTACAATTTAGTCTTGCTTCCGCAAAGGATATGCTCAGTGGGGCTTTTGCAATCTCCATCATAGGGTTAGTAGAAGCCATCTCGATTTCCAAAGCGATTGCCACTAACACGCGCCAAAAGATCGATTCGAATCAGGAATTTATTGGACAGGGCGTTGCCAATATAGTGTCCTCTTTCTTCCAGTGTTTTCCTTCCTCCGGTTCCTTCTCACGTTCGGCCATCAATTATGTCAACGGAGCAGCCAGCAGATTCGCTGGAATCCTGTCCGGTGTATT
>JARLHV010000125.1 GCA_031292055.1 Desulfosporosinus sp. | reverse complement strand
TCCTTGACTAGCTAGGATGCTGTCAGCCATCCTGTAATGTGACAACACGCCTGAAAAGGTGCTAAAAGGTAGGAGATTTAATCAATCGTTCGCACTACTGGTTAGTCACAAGCCACTATCCCTTTAGGGTAGTTGGCAGTTGACAATATAACCGGTTTCAGCATATCTAGTCCATTCGTAATTTTGCAACATGGCATTCTCTAATGCGTTTCGCCCCAGCAGACCTTGGATCTCTCTGCTTCTTAAACTGTTCTTTGCGGTGGCGGGCCTTCTTTAGTGCCTTTTCTACTTGAAGAAGTTTAATATGCAGCAGCGCATGTAGATGAAATAAGACTTTGGTATGATAAAACCTGTCTGATAAAGGCAGGTTTTATCATTTTTTTGCAATACATTACTGATTCCGCTGCAGAAAACCCTTGTTATGCTATTAATATCACGTTTTATTGTCATCCTGAGCGAAGCGAAGGATCTTTTGTCCCCAGATCCTTCGCTCTCGCTCAGGATGACACAAAAATAATTGCAGTGACTTGATATTTTATAACGTTTTTAGACTTGTCGAACAGCGGAATCATTACTTTAGCCATATGTAAATCCAAATAATTTTCTGGCACCGTGCGTTTAAATTTTTAATGAATGAAATTACCCATAAGGATAACAAAAACGAAAGTGAGCCGAACTCATATATTTGTTAAGCCGTTGTAGGCTTAAGCTATGCTTGGTGCTCAACAAGTATGTAATCAACTGCGCCTTTTCTGTAAAAACTACTACAATTGAAGAGATTGAGAAGGTCTGGGTAAAGGCTGATAAAATATTATTATATTCTTTATCCACAAGGAACCGTTTATATTATGATAGGTGATCAAAGAAGGCAATGGTAATATGGAATGTGCCTCTTAAGATGAAGGCAACTACGAACAAGGAGAGTGACCGATGAAGAAGAAATTTACCATACTTGCATTGGTGGGACTTCTATTTGGGTTAGGAGTAATAGTTATTGCCTTGACCCAATCTAATACCCCTCTCGAAAAATACATAATTGGTCGTTATGCACAACTAGAAAACCTAACCAGTAACGGTCAGCCTGAGCAAACACCCAACCAGCAGTCTGAAACCACTACACCTTCTCAACAGATACCGGAAGATGAATTCCCCTCTGAATTTAATCAAACTACGCCCAAAGGCGGTTTTGTCATCCGAGGAGTTATTGAAGGGTTCTATGGTAACCCTTGGACTACGGCGCAAAGAATAACCATGTTTGCATTTATGGGACAACAACATTTAAACACATATGTCTATGCTCCCAAAGACGACCCTTATCAGCGGGCCAATTGGGGAACCCCCTATCCGATCGATCAGCTCCAACAGCTCAAGACTTTGGTACAAAGAGCAACAGCTAATGGAGTTGATTTTGTCTATTCCACCTCTCCGGGTATCCCGTCACCTCTATCTGGTGAAACATTGACTTCTGCCCAAGTTGCCAATTCCATCACTTTCACATCTAAAGCTGATGTACAGAGATTAGAAGGTAAAATTGACCAGTTGCGTTCAATTGGAGTTCACACATTCATGCTTTCATTTGATGATGTGGAACACTACTTGAAGAGTTCGGACCAACCAGTTTATGGATCTGATTATCCAAAGGCTCATATCGATTTGGCGAATAAATTAGTCAAAGACGAAACGGCAAACGATCCGGGCTTTAGGCTTTGGCTTACTCCCACAGATTACTACGGTCTAAAAGACAGTACTTACTGGTCTACCATACGGTTGCATCTCGACCCCTCTGTACAGGTGATCTGGACAGGGTCTTGGGTTTTAAATCAATCCATCACCGGCAGCCAAGCTGAGCAAGTAGGCCGACTTTTGGGTAGAAAGCCTCTAGTATGGGACAATTATCCGGTCAATGACTATACCTATAGCGTAAAGAAGGCTCCCCAATTATTAATGGGACCTTTGATTAATCGTTCGGACGATTTGTCCGTGTATACTGGTGGGGTGTTAGCTAATCCCATGCTCCAAGCGGAGGCATCCAAAATCGCACTTTATACCGTTGCCCAATATCTCTACAACCCCAGCCAGTATAGTCCGCTTCAGGCTTGGGACGCAGCGATCCAGAACATATCCGGCCTAGGGGATGTTTCAGCTTTTCGTAGATTCTGTCAATATTCGAGCCAAAGTACACTAAATGCAAGCAACAATACCGAGTTTGCCAACTTAGCCAGTGCTTTTTGGCAGGAATATCAATCAGGAGAGCATGGACCCAGTGAATTAGCACTGCAGAAAGAGTTACAATTATTGAGTGCTTTGCCGGATAACCTGAATCAGACAATAACCAACCAAGAGCTCCTGTCTGAAATTGACCCATGGGTACTAAAACTGGGCGAAGAAGGGCAAGTAGGTCTACAGGCTCTAGCTTATCTGGACTTATCGAACAATGATCCGCAAAAGCTCACTGCTAAAAGCCAATTCCAAACAAGCTTACAACACTTAATAAACAACAATTTACAAATCGGTTCGGAAGTACTGTCATTTATTAAGGAGGCCGGATCAAAATAATAGTCTCTTCAACTATTTGAATCAGACGAAGAACACCATAGTATATTTCATCTTTACGAAGACGAAGAGAAGATTCCAACTTACGGAAGCATTAGAAATGCACTTCAAAGATTGAGACTACTGATTGAGGGAGGGGTCTGCTAAGAGACAGACAAAGGATAGCAATTGCTATCCTTTGTCTGTCTCGGCGATTTTCTATAGGCAATGAGATAGGGTAAGGAATTCAAACGAGTCGAGTTGGGGATTACTTATAACTATTTAAGCCTTATCAAGGTCTGGATAATTGAAGGACTTTGATAAGGCTTTTTTATTATAAAGCATTATATGCAATATATAGTTTACATAATGTTTATTATAATGTATAATATGCAATATAAGGAGGGGCGCCGTTTGAAGAATCTGAAATTGAAATCAGCAAGAGCTATTTTGGATATGTCTCAAGAGCAATTGGCAGAAGCAGTCGGCGTAACAAGACAGACAATCGGAATGATTGAAGCGGGAAAATTTAATCCATCCTTACAGTTGTGTGTCGCTATATGCAAAGCGTTAGGCAAAACATTGGACGAAATTTTTTGGGAGGGGCAATCATGAAAGATGAAAGAATTGAACAGGCTAAGCTGAAAATAAGAAGTGAAATGGCCATTATTATTTTATATGGCGTAGCTGTATCTTTTTTAGTAAAAACTTTGGTGTTTAAAATGAGTTTACAGGAAAGTCTGATAGAGTATTTAATTATGATATTTTTCCCAATCTATCAGTTTATAAGATTGCATATGCTGAAGGTAAGTAGTTACAGCGAGCATGGAAAAAAGTCAGCTATCAAGAATCTATTTGTAGC
>JARLHV010000009.1 GCA_031292055.1 Desulfosporosinus sp. | reverse complement strand
CGATTGTCTTATCGCTGCAAAAATAAGTCCGTCCAGCATTAACGAAGTACTGGGTGGCTCACAAAAAATTACCTTTACTTCTCAGGATGCGTACGGAAATCCGATTTCCAACGAGACCGTATACCTTGGAACAGGGATTCCAGGTTTGTGGATTACTCAGGTTAACGGTAGCACTATCACCGGAAGTGTTAACATGGGAACGACCTCTTCGCCATCAATACAGACGGTCAATACACCTGTCCCACTCTTCAATTTTGGGACCTTGGCTAGTGCTCCCGCCTACTCAAGTGTATCAGTCACAGGACTAACCGCTTCTGACCTGAATAACAACACCTCCCCAGTCGTTGCCTTGACAACAGACGTCGATGGCACATTATCCATTACTTTGGCAGATGGCAACGTAACCTATGTTGCTAACACCTCATCGACTACTGCAAATAACAGCTATAAAATAGACCCTGGAACAGTGATCAGCCAACAACGATTAGGAATATCATCCAATTCAGACCAAACATGGGAGATGGGATCTGTTCTCTTGAACTGGGGTAGCCAAAATGTACCTAAGTAATAAGCCTTAATCCAATACATTATCCCTCACAGTCGGCAAAGCTACTATAACTACTAATGGAGTAGTGACACCAGTAAGTGTAGGAACAGCGACCCTTACGGCTACAATACAAGATGGGGGTAAGACAAGGTCGAGGAACTAAGACAAGAAAATAAACACCATCTTTCCATTTTTAATTAGAAAGACCATCGGTAGCAATTAGGCTACTGGTGGTCTGTTTTTTGCTTTTTTCATTAGTATTTAGAGAGGATTGATTGAAGTTTAACGCCTCTATACATTACGTTCAAAGTCCCTAAGAAGTTCATATGATGGGTCTTTAGCGAAGTTAAGTTGCCATATTTTGATACCGAATACTAATCTACTCGGTATAAGATGGATCAATAGATTTTAGAAACTCATGAAACTTAAGAGTTTCTATGTCACCTTTTATAATTTCATAGTATTCATTGTTAATAATTATTGGGTCAACAAAGAAAATATTCATTACTTCTTTGTCATTGACATAAAATACAGCTTCGTGTATCCACCCTGTACCGAGTTCTGGATTTTTTGCTATCTTAATTTCATACCCATCTAGATACCCCATAAATTCCATAACCTTTTGTTTATCTTCAACTGTAATTGGCTTGTTCTTTCCGCCTCTGCCGTCATAAAATACAATTTTTGTTATATCGTCAGACTTTATACCAGTCACATCACTAATCGTTTTCTCTTCGTAATCGATATTAAAAGAACTGATAATTGCCTGTTCTACGACTGCACCACCGAGTACTACAATATTATAATCAGTAATTAAATTATTATCTAAATATTCTTTCTGTAATGTCGAATTTTCTCCGACTAATAATAGCGGATTACAATTTACGCCTGATAAAGCTGAACCCGACAGTCCATCAACAAAATTTTCGCCTGTAGTTAAGTATATAGTATCTAGATCCATTTCACTCTTGAATTTATCTATTACAGCTAGATTCCTCTGATATTTATCTTGTCCATTTATTTGTTCAACACAAGGGAGTTCACTTACCAAAGATTCGTCTAACGAAGAGCCGACACCAATAACATAAGTTTTGGTTATTTCATGAAGCTTTATATACTCTTTTACGCTATCTGGAATCATATTGTGCTGAACTAATATAATAGGCATGTTGTTTTTAGCCGCTATAGGAGATATTGATAAAGCATCTGCAAAATCTTCTCCTGTTACAATTGCGATTTCACTAACTTTATTCAATTGGGAAGCAACGATTATACTGGTTTCATATCTGTCTTGTCCACCCAATCTAGTAGTTTTTATACCGAGTGAACTCAACTGATTTTCTACCGATGATGAGATAACACCAATTCCACCGATAATAATAATATCAGTGACCTTCAATTGTTGTATTACGCTTAAAGTGTCTGTCGGTATAGAATTCGTTTCAGTCAAAAGTATAGGTGCATTGTATTTTTTTGCTAAAGGTGAAACAGTTAAAGCGTCCGGAAAGTTATCACCAGAGGTGAGTATTGCATAATTTGATTGTTTCCAGCCATCTAATGCAATTGCCGCAGAAGTAGCGTACCTATCAATACCCGATAATTTTTCAGTAGTTGCTTGCACGTTATTAGGCATAAAAAATAATATAGTTCCTACTATAATCAAAAGGCTAAATTTTTTAATAAACATTCCGTCACTTCTTTCTTGGAATAAAAGATATAATTAAATAACCGCTAGTTACCTTCACAATAACCCTAAAGCATGAAATTTAAATGATATTTATCGAATCGCATACGCCAATTCCCCCAAAAAGAATTCTCTCAACACCCTTAGTATTAGACTAGCATGTTATGGATATATTTAACAGGCTTTTGATTGATTATGACCAAATTTCTATAGACAAATAACCTCTCAGTGAGCCGGCCTAAAATATTGGTTCGCTAAACTCCCATTTATTCAAGGAAATTTATAAATGTTTATTTTTTGCCCTTTTTAAAAAGAATTTAAATTTCTCTAAATCGCGGTAATTTTTAAGAGTTTTTGGGGTGATTACCTATTGAGAGACAAAATGATTAAGAAAGGAAATAGCTTATGACAAGAAACAAACGTGCCTGTCTATTGCGGAAATTAAAGCCTTTGAACTGGTACTATTTCTGCCAGATGGAAGCCCTAAACTTTGGGAAGGCTTCTCCAGTAACTAAACAAGAGCAATTGATGCTGAGTGAAGCATCCTTGAACAAATATCTGGAGGTATGGAGAAGCCATCGGATGATCCGTAGGGAGCGTGGTGGATACATCGTCGTGCAGTTTGACGGTGTGGTCAGTGGGATCAGTGCCGATCCGATCCAGTTAAACGGATTTTCAAGAACTCCAGGGAGATCGTTGCCTATTGGTGTGATCTATATGAGGAGCACTGTGGAATGCCCTATGTTATTACCCATATTGAGCATGTATGAAATGGAAAATATTATTTATCAAATCCCTGAAAAATAATTTTCTGGACTTCCACAGACCGATCTTTGTCATCCTCCCGTGGGTAAATCTCATCAAGCCTCCGCAGAATATCTTTTTGAACATCCGGGTCCGCATTTTCGTTGATCGTTATCCCTGCTGTGGTATGGGGTGAGTACACTACGATCAGTCCATCCTGAACGTTTTCCCGAACCAAAATTTTCTCAACATGCGCTGTTATGTCGAGCATTTCATCCAGTTTTTTGGTCTGCAACTGTATCTCGTAAATCATGGCATGTTCTCCTGTTTTACAGATTGATTCCACATTTATACTCTAGATAACTCATCCCTAAATGCTGGTCTAATGGCATATTGTTAAAAAGCTTCTGTATGATTTCCAATGCCTGTTCTTTCCCACCAGCTTTTTTAAGATTACGAATAATAGCACATACCCTCTGATATTCTTTCCTGTTACCGCTTTTGCAGCACTCTACTCAATATATTGCAGAAAGAGTGGGATTCGGTTGTGTATCACAGAATTGTGCTATCAGCTGTTGCATAAACCCTTCAACTAAAGTATTTCTCCCTTATTAAGGCTTCAAGCCTCATCATACAAGCTTCCGCATTCCTAGTCTCACATTTCTTGCAAATACCTTCTAGAACCAACCCAAAACGGTCATTATGAAAACCATATTCAGGGAGAGAGGCAACGTTCTCCCCTGCAAGATAAGAGCGAGTAGTTGCCAGCAAACCGTGGAAGGCAATCGCTTGTTGCAAAAAGAGCCGGCTGCTGCTTCATTGCGACTGATGCCTCATGTACCATAAACTCACAATGTACCTCAATAACATTCTATCATCCCACATGCGTCCTTATATTCCTCTAAAAGCCAAAGGAGTTTCAATATTTGATGCAATGAAGCCCTCGACCAGTTGGCCGCGGACTTTCATATCTTACATCGAGGTGACCGGCACGAAGGTGTACGCTCAAAAGAGATCGCTCCAAAAGCGTTTGATAAACGACTTCAATTTACTTTTGGAGTCCATTTTCAATTTGGACAAATCACATATACGATTAAAATAATCCAGTAATTCTTGTTCACTTAAACGCTCTTCCAAATAGTCTAAGAATAATAGTTCATAAAAAGCAAACGGCATTACATCTGAATCCGGGATTCTCATTAATGTATAATGTGGACCACGTTCTTTTATGTCGTCCGTCACTAAACTAATACATCCTAACGTTTTGGCCATTGAAATGGCGTATACCTCTCCAAGGTCACTACCCTCGAACAAAATTCTCGTATCTTTTACGTGGGACAGAAAAATGTTAAACATCCCAATTCCTCTTAAATAAGCATCCGTAACCAACTCAATTTTCCCAGATTCAACATCTTTATCAAATATCTCAAGAACTTCAGGATCTGCGTGCTTCTTCATTTCTTGAGTTCGAATTAATTCATACACTTTAAGTTTCTCAAATCTGTTAAATAAAAGATCTTGGAAATCTGCATTGTAGAGATGAATAATAACATTTGTGTCAAGAGACGCATCCATTAATCCATCCCTCTAAGCAAATCGTCAAAGCTTTCATCTTCATTAAGTTCTTCGGAAGGGTCTGCAAAATCATCTGCTTTTAAATCAACAAAGTCTAACGCAGTTTCTAAACTTTTCCTAGGTATTAACTTATCATAATAATTTGAGATGACCCATTCGAGATATTCAGCGGGTATCTTCTTTGCTTCCGAGGATTTGCACAAATCCGAATTACCCTTGATTGCATTCAATAGTTTTGTAGCCGTTTTCTCTATCTTCTCTAATTTCAAATTTTCTAAAAGAGTATTATCTAAGATGCCTAGTGCTTTCAAGCGAATAAGCGTCATATCATAGCTTACATTAAACGTAGTTTGAATCCTGGCTATGTCTAACCCATTCCAAATCTTGATATTCTTATCATTAAGTTTTAGTCTCATAAATTTAAGGATTTTATCTGTCGGCATCAATAAACAGGCAGCAAAATAATTAGCCTCAATTTCATCGTCATCTCTATCCGATAGTATCCATACACTGGACATTGATCGAGTCCATGCTCCAGCACTTTTTTGTCTTTGGAGCCCTTCAGAATCTTTGCTAGCATACTCCTTCCCCCGGTTGCTATAAGTTCTTCAGCCGCACGAAGGATCACCTTTAT
>JARLHV010000124.1 GCA_031292055.1 Desulfosporosinus sp. | reverse complement strand
CGGAAAATGAGTGCATATAGAACGGAAGCCAGTGCAGGGGTTGCGTAAGTACCATAGCGCCTGCGGCGCAGAGTTTATCGCTTGGTTTTCTGGAGAGAGCGATGGAAAAAGAGACATACGTCAGCATCCTGTGCCAAGGAGAGATTGCGCTGTTTGCCGATAGCTACGCACTCATTTTCCGAGATGGATGCACTCACTCTCCGAATCAACTGCACTTATAAAACGAAATATTCATTTTGATAAAGACCCAATTGGCGAATGCGTATTAGAACATCTTCAAACTTCTAGTTATTCTTATGCTGTGACGCATTTGTATAATTCTCTGAAATAAGGGGCGTTATTTTATGCCTTAAATGCAGAAGGCCATTAGTGGACCCTCTGATAATTGGTACCTTAAACGTAATATGTTTTGAGGTGTAATATATGTCTGGAAACAAAGAACTAATATTAAGGGAAATAGAAGAATTGCGATCAAACATGAATAAGATAAAAGAGGGTAGATCTTATTCTGATCCAGAAGTCGTAACTTCAAGCCAAAAGTTGGATGTTGTTTTAAACAAATACCATGAAATGCTTGTGAAAGATTTCCTTAAAGGCTAAGTAACACAATTCACGGGACCACAAAGCCCTTGGCCGTCATGACTAGGGGCTAAAGCTTGTCCTATTAACTCACCAAAAACTTATCGTACATTCGTGCCATCGCAACTCCGTTGATGTGAGTATAATGATTATGTGAAGCTTTACATAATCATTACGCTTATGCAGATACTGAGATGAAGAGAACTGCTATTCGTGCAGCTACCAATCTAAATAAGGCCTTTGAAACTGAACTCCCTGCATGGAAGACGGAGAATGATGAAGAATTACTTAAAGTATTATTTGGATTGAAATCCTGATTTTCAATAGAATATTATCTCGAAGTTTTTGAGACCGGATTGCATTATTTGTCGATGAAATACTGCTTCCTGTTTTTACAGTGTAATAAGCAATCTTATCCCAATTATTGTTATCAGAAACCTTATTGCGATTTTGAGCCATGTGAAGCCTAGTTAATCGAACACGACAAATGCCCAGTGTGTTAGAACAAACTCATACGTGTGGGTGGCTGTACTGAATGTATAACTGGAGCTTGGTCGAAGTGCGGTTAGTTTGATGAAATAATGTTCTTAGGTTGCAGGAAATAACTTGATTAACACTGTTAACGGAAACACCGCAATCAGATTCCAAGCCTGATTACGGTGTTTTCGTTGTTATGGATGATCAGTCAATTTGGCATGAGAGGAATAAAGGGATTTATACCCCTCAGCTGGAATACATTAGGTAAATAAGGGATAGTGGTTCGCTTGGAAGGTGACTTAGATGATTGATTGGTTTGATTTTTCTTTGTGGCTTTTTGCCTTAATCTCAGGAATAACTTTATTAATACTATCTGGTAACAAAAGATATATTTTTTGGATAAATGAAAGAACGTCAATGACAGAAGAAAAAATAAAGAGAATGGAGAAAAACGGTGCTATTGGATTTATTGTTTTGGCTGTTTTAAATTTAATGCGAATACTAAAGCATTAAGAAGATCAACGTGTGGGTTGGGTTGAATTGCATTGAAGATCTGAGAAGAGAACGGCAGGAGTATCAGGAAGGCGTGGGTTAATGGAACTTCATCTAATAAATTACAGTATCCAAATTATATTATCAATTTTATGTATAGCAATAGTCATTCTCTTTTATCTTAGAAAGAGGATGGTTGGAGTCATTGTCGGAAAGGCATCCTCATCGAGAATTAGGTTTTTCTATTTAATAATGGGAGGAGTTATGTTAGTAACAGCATCTACAGGGCTATATCATGCCGTTTTGTTCAAGGGGAAAATATCCGATATGGATTTATATGGTTTTATTACAGGATTGACGATGGCAGCGTCATTCATAATCAATTTTGCTACCTCGAAAATTCATATAGGGTCAAAAGGTGTCTCTGTCCCTATAATTCCCTTTTTTATACCTTGGAATCAAATAAACGATTATGAAATATTTTCAAATGCACTTGTTTTGAAGAGAAAAGGAGAAAACAATTTCAAAATTGCAATTGAAACAAATGATGTTAAGAATGTAGAATCTGCAATAAGACAATTGAAAAATAATAGCGTAACTGAAAGTAAACAATAGCATCATTTAATATTTATTGCGGCATGGATGAATTTGTTAATGAACATTTGTAAAAAAATGCGAAACAAGAGAGAGATTATAATTATGATTATAATTATGGAAATTATTACCTGAAAAGTAGATGCAGAGTTCAAGCTTGGCGTATTGAGATGAGACAATTACCGAGTAAGTCGGTTTATCGGCAGTGGGCCACATATGAGGAGGAAACCCTGTTGTTTTTGTTATATCTACTACCAGTTTCTTGTTTCCTTTTTGTAAATAATCTAGTTTCTATTATCGAGAAGGTGCATAAGGATGACGTAAATATTGGTTTCAATACAATCGGTGCAACATTGGGACTTCTTTTGATAACGGGAGCTATTATTGCACCTCAATTGCTTCACTAAGTGGATTGTAGCGGAACATTCTCATGATGTGCAGTTTAGGTCAGGAATGGTTGACTTGTGGGTCATCTCGGAAATTACTCGTGTTGTATATCATAGGATTGTAAACTTTGTGATTTGGGGTGGGTAAATGAAAAGATGGGTAGTTGGATTATAGTGTAATAGTCTTTCTACTATTCCACCGCTTACCCTTCAACTCAAATATAGCCGCAACTTCACAGAGTTTGTTTGGAAACGGACCTAATAATATTGAATTTGGACTTGCAGGGTATGTCAAACGATTAAGCCAGAGCAGATGTGTGGTGAAAATAGGTGAAGACCATGACGCTGTTAAAAGTTTTGCTTTTTAATTTGAGTGACATACCCAATAAGAGATAATAACGCAACCTCATTTTATCACGTATCGTTATTGCTAGGTTACGTTTGCAAATAAGAACGTGAGGTAAGTGGTTTGGCAGTACTCGGAGGGCATGCACATTTTAACGGGATTACATTTGCAACCAGCACGCATGTGGTGCGTGGCAAACTGAAAAATGGGGTAGTTGTCACTTCATGTCCGAAAGCTGCCGGAGAGCCGTCTGCTTGAGGCGATGGATAGGGTTCCCTTTGTCCGAGGAATCTCCAAATTGGCCAAGATCAATTGGAATTTGTTTCTAGTCATTATTTTACTACTGGCTATCCCGTGGAACTGGTTCTTTCCGGCTAACCAAGCGAATACTACCATATCGGCTTGGTCTCTAGTCGCTGAATATGGCGTCGTTCTGATAATTTCAATATTTTTGTTCAAACGACTATGGCAATTTCATGAGGCGGAGCACAAGACCTTTAATATTTATACCAGCGGAGGGCAACTCTTACTAGAATCGGTGCAGGCGGCTGACCGGGTGTGTGGTCGGTGCGGCACTATGCGGCACTAATTTAGCTGTCATAGTGTTCCCAATCTATGCTTCAGTTTCAGTTATCCATATGGTCAAAGGTATCAAACCTTTGTGCTGGATCAATGGAAATACTGACTTGTGGTTCAAAGAATTAGCAAATAACTGGGAACCAAAAACAGAAAGAGAAAAAGGGT
>JARLHV010000123.1 GCA_031292055.1 Desulfosporosinus sp. | reverse complement strand
CTGTCGCACCTGTTGCTCCTGTTGCACCTGTTGCACCTGTTGCACCTGTTGCACCTGTTGCACCTGTTGCTCCTGTTGCTCCTGTCGCTCCTGTTGCTCCTGTCGCTCCTGTTGCTCCCGTTGCTCCTGTCGCTCCTGTTGTACCTGTTGTTCCCGTAGCTCCCGTTGCACCCGTTGCACCCGTTGCACCCGTTGCACCCGTTGCTCCTGTTGCTCCTGTAGCACCCGTTGCACCTGTCGCTCCCGTTGCACCTGTCGCTCCCGTAGCGCCTGTTGCTCCTGTCGCTCCCGTTGCGCCTGTTGCTCCTGTCGCTCCCGTCGCTCCTGTTGCTCCTGTCGCTCCCGTTGCTCCTGTCGCTCCTGTGGCTCCCGTCGCTCCTGTGGCTCCCGTCGCTCCTGTCGCTCCTGTGGCTCCTGTCGCCCCTGTGGCTCCTGTGGCTCCTGTGGCTCCCGTAGCTCCTGTCGCACCCGTAGCTCCCGTTGCACCTGTTGCACCTGTTACTCCTGTCGCACCTGTCGCACCTGTGGCTCCCGTAGCCCCCGTTGCACCTGTTGCTCCTGTTGCTCCTGTCGCACCTGTCGCACCCGTAGCTCCCGTAGCCCCTGTTGCACCTGTTACTCCTGTCGCTCCTGTCGCACCTGTGGCTCCCGTAGCCCCCGTTGCACCTGTTGCTCCTGTCGCACCTGTCGCTCCCGTAGCGCCTGTTGCTCCTGTTGCACCTGTTGCTCCTGTTGCACCCGTTGCTCCCGTAGCTCCTGTAGCACCCGTTGCACCTGTCGCTCCCGTAGCGCCTGTTGCTCCTGTGGCTCCTGTAGCCCCTGTAGCTCCTGTTGCACCTGTTGCACCTGTTGCTCCCGTCGCCCCTGTGGCTCCTGTGGCTCCTGTCGCCCCTGTGGCTCCTGTAGCTCCTGTGGCTCCTGTCGCCCCTGTGGCTCCTGTGGCTCCTGTCGCCCCTGTGGCTCCTGTCGGTCCTGTCGCTCCTGTCGGTCCTGTCGGTCCTGTCGGTCCTGTCGCTCCACTGGGCCCTATTGGATCAAGTTCTGCAGGTACCAAACGATGAGCTGCGACCAAATTCCCAGCGGCATCTTTACCCCAAGCGGAAATCTCAACAGCACCAGAGCTGGTGATGAATTGAAATTCAAATTCGTCAAACTCCGCATAATGAACTCCTTCTGCTACCTCCCCTGGAGCTAAAGTAATCAGTTCCAAGACATACTGAGTTTTTGAAGTCCCTGTCACGTAAAACCCTTCAATTGCAATAGTTGTAGCAATTGAGTCATCATTGGTGATTTTTACAGTGAACGTTGAAGTTGGTCTTACACCCGCGACCGGAGTATTTTCGATCAATCCGGTAGTTAAATCAGCCATTTCTTCTTCCCCTCACACTATTAAATTATTTCTCGTTTAGAATAAATTAACTTCTCGGGCGATTGATTACTCGATGGAAAGTTGTCAGTTGCTCTTTCATAATTATTCCAAAACGCTGCGCTGCACCAAAAAAATCTTTAGAAACACTTCACTTTGATCGTAGCTAGGTCATCGTTAGTGATTTTATTGTAAAGATGATATTGGTTTTACACCGTTAACAGAAGTACCACAGTGTTATCAAACAAAATGGTTATAAGATCAGGAATATCTAACTCTCCATATTATGGGTTTGAATATTATATTGTACTTGTCTTATTCTTGTTACTTAAATTCCGGTTGCTTTAATAACGCGATTAACTCAAGAGTCAACTGGTTATAATTTTTTTGATAAGGGAGTCATTTACCACTGAAGCATTTTGTAATTTTTACTTCTACCAAGGAAAATCTCTTGGCTCATCAAAGGACTTTCCTACACTAATTAATACTAGGGATTGCATTAATCTAGGGTGATTGGAATAGATGCCACGGAAATTTGGTTGTAGCTCATCGAGTGCTACCGACAGAACTTGATGCGGAGTTGTTCCTAAGCGTTATGAGATCACCCGCTGCAAATGTTAAAATTGCTTAACCCGTTATTTTCCAGTTGTGATCCGAGCCGAAAAGTTTCTTACCATTGTCTGATTGTAAATCAAATATTTTTCAATTTATTCCCAATTATGGACCTTCACTATTGTATTGTATGAGTTCCGTTTTCGTTACCCTAGTGATCTTTTAAATCTATATTCTGATACTTGACTTCATGACAACATCTAAAAGGCTGTTGACAAGAAATATTGTCAACAGCCTTTTTAAAAATCTGGCCTTGTTTACCTCAAAACATTTCCATTAAATCAATGGACTATGATATCGCAACACCCGCACTTGCATACCCATCCACGACATTAATAAGCGACAATCCTGCAGCTGTTGCGGAAAACACCATTAATAATCTTGTCTGCGCTGTTACTGGTAATGCTAATTCGGTAAGAATAGCATTACTTACTGTGCCCACAGCAACTACGCCCGTCAGAGCTGGAGCTAATGTCACAGCACTACCTGCGACAGGAGAGAAAGTATTATCCGGTGTAGTTGAGCTATACAATTGTGCGGTGATTGTTATTGTTGATCCTACTAGAGCCAATGCCACCGTAGTACTGAAGTAAGCGGCTATTGACGTTATAGTTCCAGCGCGAGGAACTGAATAAGCAAAATTTAGAGATACTGCTGGAGCACCTGTAAGGTCTATGGTTGCGCCAAGGTCAACAGTGTCCTGGGCCGAATTTCCGAATCCAACAAAACTAGGAAGGCCAGCCAAACCGCCAGCAATAGTGGTCACTGAAACAGGAACCCCTGAAGAATATGGTATGATGGCACCACTTCCTGCTGCTCCTGTTGCCCCTGTCGCGCCCGTTGCACCAGTAGCTCCTGTTGCTCCCGTCGCTCCTGTTGCTCCTGTGGCTCCTGTTGCTCCTGTCGCTCCTGTCGCTCCCGTCGCTCCTGTGGCTCCTGTGGCTCCTGTTGCTCCTGTCGCTCCTGTCGCTCCTGTTGCTCCTGTTGCTCCCGTCGCTCCTGTCGCTCCTGTCGCTCCTATGGCTCCCGTTGCTCCTGTGGCTCCTGTGGCTCCCGTTGCTCCTGTGGCTCCTGTGGCTCCCGTTGCTCCTGTGGCTCCTGTTGCTCCTGTGGCTCCTGTTGCTCCTGTGGCTCCTGTTGCTCCCGTTGCTCCTGTGGCTCCTGTGGCTCCTGTTGCTCCTGTGGCTCCTGTGGCTCCCGTCGCTCCTGTGGCTCCTGTGGCTCCTGTGGCTCCTGTTGCTCCTGTTGCACCCGTTGCCCCTATCGCTCCCGTTGCACCCGTAGCTCCTGTCGCTCCCGTTGCACCCGTAGCTCCTGTCGCTCCCGTTGCTCCTGTGGCTCCTGTGGCTCCTGTAGTTCCTGTAGTTCCTGTCGGTCCTGTGGCTCCTGTGGCTCCTGTAGTTCCTGTCGGTCCTGTTGCTCCTGTAGTTCCTGTTGCTCCTGTAGTTCCTGTAGTCCCTGTTGCTCCTGTGGCTCCCGTTGCTCCTATGGCTCCTGTTGCTCCTGTGGCTCCCGTTGCTCCTATGGCTCCTGTTGCTCCTGTGGCTCCTGTTGCTCCTATGGCTCCCGTTGCTCCTGTGGCTCCCGTTGCTCCTGTGGCTCCTGTGGCTCCTGTAGTCCCTGTAGTCCCTGTTGCTCCTGTGGCTCCTGTGGCTCCTGTAGTCCCTGTTGCTCCTGTGGCTCCTGTCGGTCCTGTCGGTCCTGTCGGTCCTGTGACTCCACTGGGCCCTATTGGATCAAGTTCTGCAGATACCAAGCGATGAGCCACGACCAAATCCCCAGCATCATCTTTGCCCCAAGCGGAGATCTCAACAGCATCAGAGCTTGTGATGAACTGAAATTCAAACTCGTCAAACTGCGCATAATAAATTCTTGTCGCAACCTCCCCTGAAACCAAATTAAATGACTCCAAGACGTACAGAGTTTTCGTAATCCCAGTTACGTAAAACCCTTCAATTTGGATGGTAGCAGCAATTGAGTCATCATTGGTAATTTTTATTGTAAACGTAGTAGTTGGTCTGACACCCGCAACCGGTGAATTTTCAATCAATCCGGTAGTTAAGTTAGCCATTTTCTCGTCTCCTTAATAATAATTTATAGTAATTTTTTTCTAAAATTGGTTAACTTCTTGTGCAACTACTCGATGGGCTGTTGTCAGGTTTCCATTGGCATCTTTCCCCCAAGCAGTGACTTCTACTGCCTCTGAGCTAACAGCGAATTGAAACTCAAAAGCATCAAATTGGGCATAATAGTTCCTCTGGACCACACTACCTGCAGTAAGAGCAACCACCTCCTCTACATACTTAACCTTTGTCGTTCCACTTTGAAAAAATCCTTCAATTTGAACATCTACTATGGCAGTATCATCATTCGAGATATTTATTGAAAGCGTTGAACTTGGTCTGACACCCGCAACTGGGGTGTTCTCGAACAAACCCGTTGTTAAATTAGGCATATTTTCCACCCTCCTCAAATTATGGGTTATCCCATTGTATGTTTCTTGTCTTATTCTCGTTACCTTGGAAATTAATTGAATCCAAAACTTATAACAAGTCTACGCTTGCTTCGATCTCTACCAAATGAGTTGAAATTAAATTTCCAGAAACGTCTTTGCTCCATACAGAGACTTCCACCGCCTGTGAGCTAACAAAGAACACAAACTCAAAGGCATTGAACGGAACGTAATAATTCCTCAAGGCCAATGTTCCTGCTGTAAGTGTGAAAAACTCTTCTACATATTTTGCTTTTGTCGTGCCATTCTGGAAAAATCCCTCAATTTGAATTGCTACTGTAGAAGTATCATCATTCGAAATATTTACTGAGAGAATCGAGTTCAGTCTAATACCCTCAACCGAGGTGTTAGCCAATAAACCCGTTGTTAAATAAGGCATATATTTAAACCTCCTAAATTATGGGTTAGTCCATTGTATTGTTCATGTCCTAATTTTGTTACTTTCAATGCTACTTGGGCAAGAACAAATTCCATTTGTTGGACATATTCTGTTTATACAGAGGATTAGCCCTACTTGCTTGGACGATAAGCATAGTTTTCTCCAGAATAACGAGTTGAGGCTAATTTTATCTAAGGTAAGAAAGGAAGGGTAACGTGATTTATCAGAAACATTGTCCTCATGAGTGGACCCAAACTGTTCCTTTTGTTCCTGCGTGGGTTCGAGAGACTCTATCTCCAAAGGTGTACCCTCAACCAATTCAGCCAGTTACTCCAAATCTTTTTTTCCCAAATACTGCTACGTTACAAATGTGTACTCCACTACAAGTAAAGAAAACAGGTCCCTGTGCGGCATTGATTTCGGTATCAATCCCTGCAGAATCAATCATTACCTTGCCCACAACAGCACTCGAAATTAAAATGATTAGGAACACCCTAAAGATAACGCAAAGCCGTTTTTTCAATTGCGTTCCAGCAGTGCTTGATATACCGCATGATACTCCTAAGTTGTTTCTTGGAGGTTTTGTACGCAAAGATATTCAATATTCAGAAGCGGTTCGACAAACTGCAACTTCGGTGGAAGGTGTTATTAAAGATTTCATCATCGATATACCCATTTCGTGTGTCATTGACCTTGGCAAACACCTTATATTCCCACCTATCTATTACGACCAACAACGAGAATACGGATTCGTTCAATCGACTCGGTTTCCTTCAGGGCTTTCGCCCGAAGACCAACTGCTATCAAGCGACCACACAGAGTTTAACCTTGTGAGCCAGAATTTCTATAACCCATTGCCAACCTGTCAACTTCTCTTTAATCAGATCAATGAAATGGATCATGCTTTTGACCATATACCTCTTCAATGTGAACATTCGGAAAAAGATGGCTTCAAAACTCTACAAGAAAAGATGATTATTTTGATCCAACTTCAACTGACCTTCCAAACCCAAATTGATCATCCTCACGAAGATTGAAAACGGCATAAAACTAAAAAATAGCTATACAATTAAAGACCTGTCTCCACTTACAAGAGAGACAGGTCTTCAATTATTAGCTATTAATATACTCCATTTTAAAACTCACTTATTTTTCAAGGTGACTCACTCATTTCTTTGGGATAAAAATAAGGGGCTGTAACAAACTTAAAACAAGTTTTGTTACAGCCCCGCTTCTAAAAGTCGGCTTGGGATAAATTGCCTGGTAATTTTACTTGAGGTAGTTTATCTAGGCAGCATACTTTATCTTGGAGGGTAATCCATTCTGTTATTCTATGACACCGATCAAACTCAACATAAATTCTCGGAGATCCTATTATTATCTCTGAAAAAATATCCATGAATTGTGGAGATACTTCTTTAAAGGCTATAGCACCTGTTTTGCAAAACTGAACAACCCAGTAAATTTTATGCCGCCTTACAATAAACAAACTATCTTCAATGAATCCTTGACCTCCCTGTGGGCAGGGACAAAAAACCCACTTAGGTTTACATTGCTTAACACAGCCTTGGATTTCTACAAGCAACTCATCATCCGCGCCCAGCCCTTGTTGTTCTGGTTCTAACATTATTTATCCCCCTCATTTTTTGATAGAACAACGGTTAAGTTGTCCATCTAATCCATCATATGCTAGCATTGTCCAAGTGTTCCTAACAGTCCCACACTTTTCCCCTTCATTTCTGACCAGTTTTAAATTCTTACGCTAAAGCTGAACATCGAGACTTCGGTGGAGGAGTCTACCCCGAAGTAGAATAATGAACACCCTTTTCCTATTCCTTTCAAGGAAACTTCAACTGCTTAAACTCTTCTTTAGCCTTTTCCAGATCTGCCATCGTCCCAATGTCGAACCAAAGGTCTTGGCTTTCAAAACATACAACCTGAGCATGTTCTGAAAGAAGTTGCTGAACCAGTTCTGGCATATCAAAGCTTTTATTATCAGGTATTAACGAAAGCACCCGCTTGTTAATGACATAAATGCCCATACTGGCCCAATAGTTAAGCGTCGGTTTTTCTTCATAGGCAGTCACTTTGCCATCCTTAACATCTAAGACTCCAAACGATGAACAAACGGCCTTCTTGTGTATGGCGACCGTCATATCTGCTTGCATCGCTATATGGTGTTTATACAACGCCCGGAAATTCAAGGTAGTTAATTCATCCCCGTTGATGACTAGAAAATCATCCTCTAAGTCATTGACTATTTTCAATGGACCCGCCGTCCCTAAAGGATCAGTTTCGACAGAATAGCGAATAGGCACGCCAAACTGACTGCCATCTTGAAAGTAAAGCCTCATGAGTTCAGAAAGATATCCTAAACACATGATTATTTCATCAAAGCCGGCACTTTGAAGTTGATGCACAAGAATGGCCGCTATCGGTTTATCCCCAATGGGAAAAAGGGGCTTGGGTAAAATTCTAGTATACGGATCTAGGCGTGAACCTTTACCACCCGCTAAAATAATAGTTTGCATTTTATTCCCCTTCTGCATTTCAATCTTCAAATTTGATATTTTCCTATCTGAAAACGATTCATATGGGCAGCAATCCAAGCGGTAGTCCTTTTGACCCCTTCTTCCAATGAGATACGAGGTTCCCATCCTAACGTTTCTTTTGCTAAACGATTATCCGCCAAAAGACGGTTTACTTCACTGCGGATCGGGCGAATCCGCGCCCCATCTACAACAATTTTTGCCGTACTTTGGAGCGAATCTATAATAAGCTGCGCTAATTGCCCAATAGAAATTTCCTGCCCTGAGCCAATATTAATGACCTTTCCGACGGCCTCCGGAAGCTGTGCTGCTTTCATAAACCCTTCCACTGTATCCGTTACAAAGGTAAAATCACGCCGAGCATCCGTATTTCCAAGGTGTATTTCTTTACAGGCAAGGGCCTGAGTAATAAGGGTAGGAATGATGGCCCGCGCCGACTGTCGGGGGCCATAACAATTAAACGGTCTTATCGTAACAACCGGTAGTTCAAATGAAGCATAGAAACTTTCAGCTAACATATCCGCCCCAATTTTACTGGCCGAATAAGGGGACTGTCCCTGAAGAGGATGAACCTCATCTATTGGAACATAGCGTGCAGAACCGTATACTTCACTGGTCGAAGTATGGACAATTCGATTCACGCCCTGCTCTCGTGCTGCCGCAAGAATATTGAACGTTCCCATTATATTTGTCTCAATAACCTCGCGAGGATTTTTATAGGAATAGGGGATACCCACTAAAGCACCCAAGTGAAAAATACTGTCGCAACCCTTTACGGATCCTTCGATTGCATCCGCGTCACGTAGGTCACCCGCAATTATTTCTATTTGTTCAAGAATACTTGGCTCTAAATCCTCCAGATTCCCTCGACCATCCCTAGAATTATAACGAATAAAGACCCTAACTTTAGCTCCGGCTTTAACCAAGGCCTCTGTTAAGTGACTGCCAATAAATCCACCGGCTCCTGTGACCAAGACCTGTTTTTGCTCCCACACCACTCTCGCCCATTCCCCCCTTCTTCAGTAATTGCTATATCCTATGTCGGTGTTTGTATATCTGACACATGTTGTACATGAAGCGCACGCTTAAACATCTCTTTAAGCATCTCAAAAACGGAATAATTATTCATTTTATACTAGCAAAGAAGGAGCCCTCTGGTTACTCCAAAGGGCTCCTTCTTTTGAAAATCAAATTATACTATTGGGTTTAGCTCTTCCGCTAATACTCGTTGTGCTGAGACCAAGTTTCCTGCAGCGTCTTTACCCCAGGCTGAAATTTCTAAAGTACCAGCAGTTATAAACTGAAATTCGAAGGCATCAAAATTAGCAATATAATTTCTGACAACTGCCGTATTTGCTGGAATAGCAAATAACTCTAAAACATACGTGTCCCTTACTGTGTCTCCGATTAAACGTATCCCGGTTATCTCAACGGTACCAGGAATAACGAGGTCATCATTGGAAATTCTTATTTGGAACCTTGATGATGGTCTTACACCTAGAACTGGGGTATTATCGATTAATCCCGTTGTTAAGAAAGCCATTAATTTTTCCTCCTTACCAAATATAATTTACTATTCTTGTGAATAAACTGGCTCCACCTGTCAGTCACTTACTTACTGCTCTTTATGGTTACTTCCATCACTTATCCCTTTTCTATTTTCTCGGTAGAACACGGCTTAATGATCTTACCTAATCTATTATATGATTAGCTTGTCTAAATGTTATTTATTGTTATTTATTCGCTCTAGAATCGTCAAATATCTTGTGGCAAGCTGCCCCCATTCCAATGCCAAAGCCTTCTCTCGTCCTTTTTGGGCACAGAATCGTAGAAACGAAGGATTATCATATGCGGTCATTAAAACCTGCGACAACTGTGTAACATTACCAGCATCGAAGTTTAGAGCACAGTCGTGAGAAACTAATTCTGCTAACCCTCCCACTCTTGAGACAATTAACGGAGTCCCGATTGCCATCCCTTCCAAGGCCACCAGGCCATAGGCTTCACGCCGACTCGGAACAACGAGACAAGCTGACCGCTCCATCCATCTCCTTACCTCAGAACTCGAAATCCAGCCATGGAACGTAACCCAAGTCCCTAGCTTCTTGGACCGAACAAGCTTTCTCAAATATGCTTCATAGTAGTCGGGCCCCTTGCCAACAATATTTAAATGAATTCGTCGCCCGCTTTGCCGTATCAATGACATGGCCTGAATTAAATCCTCGACCCCTTTATAATCAATCAGTCTGCCAACATACAGAAACTCATTCGTACTTGCTGGTTGCCAATGTTCTGCTGGCAAAGAAATGCCAAGAGGTAATACTTCTGTTTTATATAGGTATTGAGGGAAACGTTCTGCCAGATAGTTTCTTTCACTCTGACTAATAAGCTGAATACATTGACAACGCATCAGAAGTTCTTCTTGGATTTTAAATTGCGCTTGCAGCTCAGGCTCAAGTCGGTCTCCTAATTCTTTGCGCAAAAAGGAATAAACCGAATAAAAAATTGGAGTAAGTCCCCCTGAAAGGGTATAAGCCAAAGAGGTAAAATTGCTAGCGTGACAATGAATTATATCCCACGTCTGACTAAGCTCAGGAAATTCCTGACGCACAACATCGGCCTTGATCATCCCTAAATGACCAAAATAATGGCTGTTACGAGGTAAACCCAACATTTTTATCTGTTGACCCCGCGAGACCCAACCGGGAACATTCCAATCACTGCGCGGCACAATAACCGTTTGTTTTAGGCCCAAACGATCAAGCATATATGACATGCCAGTGGCTGCCGTTCCGGCACCACCAAAGCTTTCCTCTTCAAATTCATTGGTCAACGCTAAGATCTTCAGCTGAATCACCCCCACACCTCATCCTATGCGACAAGCCTTGATCGGTGCCAAGGCACTGTGGATTTAAACCTTACAATTGGGCAGACAAGGGGACGGTTCTTCTATCTGAAATTCAGGCAGAAGAACCGTCCCCTTGTCTGCAAAAAATCACCTTCACACCTCCAGACTTCCAAATCTCGGCCATTCCCGATGGCTTATAACTATTCAATCTGTAGTGCTTTAGTCAATTTTAATCTGCTTAAATCTTCCAAAGACTATTCACGACCGCCACGAATGCTCCTGCTACTGCAATGATAAAACCCGCCCACCAACGGCGATTGATAGTTGTCCCTTTTTTATATTCCTCAAAGTCATGTTTGGTGACATAGTTGCCGGCCAGCAACACACGCATATCACTAACCACCGCCGACACATCCTTAACAGCCTCCTTGATTTCAGCAATATCTACCTTGAGCGTCTGAACTTCTTTATCGTCCATTTCAATCCTCCTACTTGTCACCCTCAACTTGTCCTATCTATGTATATTATGATTACTTTAAACAAATGGTACTAGGCCTTCCTAAGCAAAAGTAAACAGCTGCAATTATTCTACAACCTGCTTTTTAGATTACATATCAAGACCTTAGCCAGATACTCCATTCCCCATTGGGCCTTATAAACATATTCTATATTTATAGAAACGAAGATTTTAGTAAACCGACTATTAGGAGGTTACAAATGCCTACAATTATCTACCCTCCCTCAATCCCGTGGAATTGGATGTTTCAGCGCCCACAACAGCTGCTGGGTCAATTTTCCGCATCCGGTCAGACTGTTTTATATGAAGATCTCGGTAAATTCCCCCAACCAAAAATTAGAAATTTATCTCCAACTCTTCTTCTTTGTCAGGGGATTCCAGCCATGACTATTCCTCATGCACGACCACGCATCCTTTGGTTAACCGTTCCCTCTCATATTAATTATATTGATTACTATAGTCCAGACCTAGTCATTTATGATGCTGTGGATGAACCCAAAGAGGAATTTGCCAGTTGGGCACTTTATTATCCGACCATTCTGGAAAGAGCAGAGCTCATTTTCTGTAGTAGCCAGAGTATTTATGACTATTTTTCTATGAGACATCCTCATGTTTATCTAGTGCCCAACGGCGTGGACTACGTCCATTTTTCTCCCGCTCCGAGTTACCGCCCAAGTGATCTTCCGTCAGGCAAACCCATCGTTGGCTATAGTGGGGCAATTGCCCCCTGGGTTGACTGGGAATTGCTCGAGGTCGCAATCCGAGAAAACCCAAGCTTAAATTTTGTTTTTATTGGAGCTCTCTTTCAGCTCAATAAATTCCCTCTTAACTTTAAAAACGTTTTTTATTTAGGACTGAAACCTTATCATAAGCTTCCAGCTTATCTTCATCACTTTGATATTGGGCTTATTCCTTTTCTGCAGACAGAAATGACCAAAGGCTGCAATCCCATCAAACTTTATGAATATTATGCAACGGGAATCAAGGTTTTAGGGACACCGCTGCCTGAATTGTTGACCATTCCGAAAATCAATCTTGAAAGTAACCCCCAATTGTTTGCCCTACGCCTACGCATCTTATTAGAAGCTAAAGATTCCAGCAAATCAGAACGGATGGCTTACGCCCAAGCTAATGACTGGAGTGAACGGTCCGGCCGAGCGCTTCAGACAATTCTATCAAGGCAAATAGAAATGAAATAGCGTGTAACACCCTGCTCTACGAACGAATACAATACGTTGAAAGTCCTGCTTCGTACTAACTCATTTCTCGAATCAAAAAAAGGGGGGAAATACACATGCTATTTGAAACCCATGCTTGGGTAACACTCGACAATGCCGTCGCCATATATAATGTATATAGCGATGTGCTAGTCGCTACCATCCCTGTGGGCACTAACCCACAATTTCCAAAACGCACACCGGATGGTACAAAGGTTTTAGTCCCTAATCTTGGGAGCAACACCGTCTCCGTCATTTGCACCGCCGCCAATCACGTCTTGGCAACGGTCCCAGTCGGCCTTGCACCTACTTCGGTTGCCATTGACCCAACCAGTACTACAGCATATGTGACAAACTCTGGAAGTGGAACTGTTTCAGTCCTTAGTATCCCAACTCATACGGTTGTAAGCACCATTACCGTTGGCTCAGGACCTGTCGATGTCACCATTGCCCGTGATGGCAGCCGTGTTTACGTCACCAATGGCGGCAGTAATACAGTCTCTGTCATCAATCCAATAACCAATACCGTCACTGCTACAATCCTTGTCGGTACTTCACCCAACGGCCTAGTCGTCAGCTTAGATAATTCAAAGCTCTTTGTTGTTAACAGCGGCAGTAACAATGTCAGTGTCATCAGCACTTCCACCAATACTATTCTCAGCACAATCTCGGTCGGCTCTAATCCTCAGAAAATTGCTGCCAACCCCGTTAATCCAATCTTTATGTATGTGAGCAATTTTGGGTCAAACAGCATTAGCGTACTTTCAACTACCGGACTTAACGTAATAACAACTGTTCCTGTCGGAATAAACCCTCTTGGCCTAGATGTCACTGGCGATGGCACACAAGTATGGGTTGCTAATGAAGGAGACAGCTCGATAAGTATCATTAATACAAACACAAATACCATCGCTGCCGCACTCCCAACTTCATTCCCACCTCGAGGAGTTACAGTGGGTAGAGTTGGTTCTACACTGTCGCCTGGTGAACCCATTGATTTAACTGACCCTTATCAACTTGAAGAAGTCACAGAATCTGTTTGCATCATCGTTGAAAAAGTATATGCCAGCTGTCAGCAAAGGGAATGCTTTCCGGCTTTCACGGTCACTCTGCCAACTGGTGTACCTCCGTTTACTTTTGTCAGTATGACATTTTCTACTGGTGTGATTGTCACTGGCAGTGTCGTCATTACTCCTATCCCATCCCGCCCAAATTTCTCAAGAGTTCAATTCACAATTCAGATCCCCTACACGTTGACCTTGCGGGATTCTACCGGAGCCCTCTTTACCCTCACTGGCAACCTTCCTGATATCAACAAAGACATCGTACTTTATTTCCCACCAACTCGACCAGAATTTGACTTCAACTTGCGCATTGAAACCAGAACCGAAGTATTAACTAGCCCTCTGTTCACTGTAGCCACGATTCAACTCGCCATTGGAAGTTTTGTAATAACTAAAGTAACAGGTACCGTTCAACTCCTCATTCCAGCCTTCGGATTTTGCCCTGAACCTCCGAGTTGTGAAGAATTTCCGAATATACCTCAAGATCCATGTCTTAACTTCTTTGATCCTGCTCTCACCCCATTTCCAAGTGATTTCTTTCCTCCACAGCTGGATACTTGCCAATAATTATTCATCTTATTATTGTTTACCTTCTTATGTCATAAATCGCCCTTCTAAAAAGAAAGGGTCGTCCATAACGGCCCTTTCTTTTACCAGTTAACGTAAAGCATTGCGCCCAAACCTTCTTACCACAGGTTGGATCACTAATTCTCATCAAAATAAAGGAAGTGATCGTATTGGCTTACCAAAGTCGAACCACTATTACTCCCCTTCTCCTAACCTATGAAAATGAATCAATGTACCTGCACATTGATCCTCTTCAGGGATGTGCTCTATTCAACGAAGACAGCCCAGAACCCTTCTATCGAATCCAAGAACCGCTACTTTTGGCCCATGGGATCATGACCAATTCCAAAACCGTTCACCTAGTTGTACTCAAAACAAGCGGCGAACTCTGTTACACTCTTATTTCTGGAACTTCGACACCCCAGACAACCTTAATCGCCAAACTGGACGTACGTGTCACTATTTTCCGCCGACTTTTTCTTTTCCCACAAGGCAAGCTGATACATATTTTTTACGCTTATTCACATCAGGCTATTCGAGACCTCTGGCGTATCGAGCATCGTTTTTGGAACGGTTCCTCATGGCACAGCGCTCATATGGGAGAAGTTGTTCATCAACAGGAGCCCCTATATCACGTGAATCTAGATAGTCAAGGAAACCTCCATTTATTAACTATAACCTTCCAAGGACGATATTCTCTCCTTTTTACGAACCGTTTTAATGGAACGTTTCACATATGGGGCTCCCCAACCGAGACACTAAAAATCTCAGGTGACGTCGTGGATATGGCTGCACTTATGACGTCAGACAACGTTCATCATCTCTTTTGGGCAGTAAGAACTTCAAATGGACAGTATGAACTTCGCTGGGCACAACAAACCGATGCTCATGAACTGGCGAGCGCTTGGCATCCGTCACCCGCACCTATTAAAACATTCCCTTCTCCATGGAAAAACATTGGAGCTTTAGAAAAAAATGGGGTTCTTTGGCTACTAGCCCATACCGAAGACGAAATCCTCATGCAGAACGATGGTAAAGGATGGAAGTTAATCTCTTCTCAAACTTCTTTCCATATGCCATTACAATGGGTGCATAAAGGTAAGCAGAATTACTATCAAACCTTCTGGTTGGAAGAGCAATTTGAGAAACGCAACCCGGCATATTATCACGAATTAGGCTTTGCTAAAAAGCAGGCCACTCCTTTGCCTGCGTCCTGTCAATCTTCTTCTAGCCAAACTCCCCCTCCTGTCCCAGCTTTCTATCCAGAACTAATATCTCCAACTACCTATCCGCCGCAACCAGTTTCAATACTCGAGAATCAATCAAATTCACTGAGTCCCTCGGAAATGATAGAACTTGAAGAAATCGCAACTCAAGTTCCCTCTACCAATGAAATCTCAATTGCCACCCCTCCGCTTAAAGTACTAGATTTAAAGGAAAACTCCGAACTCCAACGTTTAGTCTCTTCCGTTGCTCATCTCGAACAGGAAAATACCAATATGAGTTTTATCCTTCAGAACACGCTCTCAAAGTTTGACCAAGTCCTTGAAGCCGTCTCGAAAAATGTTATTCAACCCAAACGCAAAGATTACTTCGCTGCATCAAATGAAGTAGTAGCCGAAGATCCTTTTGAAGAACTTGAACCAGTTAAGGAAGCCATGGCTAATCTCGAAAAGGAAACCGAAAGTCTGTCCCAAGTTCTTCGAGTTATGCTAACCAAACAGGAAGAGAACGACTCCTCCTTAGAAAATCTAGTGATACAGGTTTCTCAACTCCAAGAAGAAAAAAATGATGTTAAGAACAAAGGAGGTTTCTGGAACAAATGGATCACCTAAATTTAATGACAAATCTGGCCGAAATTCTGTCCAAGTATCCTCAAACAACCCATACTTTCCATAAATTCGGCATTCCTACAAGCGGTTGAGGGGCCAAATGCATGCTCAGTATGAGCATTGAGCAGGCTGCTCAACAATATCACATTAATCCGGCAAGCCTGATCAAATCCTTGGAAATTGTTATAGAACTCTCTAACCATCAATGGAGACACAACTAATGAAAATTTTATTTTTAAATGATTCTTCTCTGTTAAAGCAGGGATTAGCCTCAGGTTTTTCCCCGCTGGATGATATTCGTTATCTTCCAGTCCGCTTACCGGACTGGGAAGATCGTTTAGCGGAAATGCTTCGGACTTGGAAACCAGACTTTGCTTTAGCTGAAGGTGTTTCAATTTCCACACTAGCTGGAAAACTCTTTCCTCTTTTACGCCGTTATTCCCTCCCGCTCATTTATTGGGCCATTGATGACCCTCCGGACTGGCTCCGCATGTCCCGTCCTTTAGGACGCGGTGCTAGTCTGGTTCTTACCCCAGCAAAGGAGTGTCTACCGCTTTATAAGAGGGAAAAAATACGCGCGCTATATTTTCACTTTGCCTGTAATCCCGCTTTCCATCACCCTACTGAACCGTCAGATGAGTATGCTTGCGATTTACTTCTCGTTGCTAATTATTATACATCGTACGCTCAACGAAAAATTGGTCTCGAAACAATTCTCACGCCCTTACGTTTAGGCCCCTATCACTTGAAAGTATTTGGTGATGAACACTGGCAGGTAAACACAGACCATTACACCTTGCCACCCAATATCTATCAAGGATATTTACCTTATGAACAGTTACCTTGCGCTTATTCTTCAGCAAAAATCGTCCTAGGCTTACATTCGGTGATAGACTCCCCCACCATGATGAGCATGCGAACCTTTGAAGCCTTAGGTTGCCAAGCCTTTTTCCTGACCCACTGGTCCTCAGCCCTGGAAAACCTGTTTAAAAACCATGTCCATCTCGTCTGGAGTCGCCATCCTGATGAGACATCTGAACTTGTGCGCTTTTATTTAAGTCGTGAGGACCTCCGCCAGAAAATCGCCCGTCAAGGTCAGGAAGAAGTGTACCGTAACCACACCTATCAGCACCGCATCCAATCTGTTCGAAACCAGCTCGAAAAATTATAGCCGTCCTACCGCAAACAGAAACCAAAATTTTCGATTTTTTAGGAGGAGTCTTCAATGAAAGTACTTTTCCAAGCTCGACCAGACTTCATGAAAAATCCAGCAGGAGATACCGTTCAAATGGTTTCAACCGGACAAGAGCTTAATAAACTCGGTGTTGAAGTTCATTTATCTGCTGATCCTAATCTTGATCTCTCTTCCTACGACGCCGTTCACATTTTCAATATTACACGAATTAAAGAAAGCTATATGTTTTTTCTCAATGCCCAAAAACAGCAAAAGAAGATCGTCATCTCTCCCATTTATTGGCCACCTAATGCTTATTTTAAGCGTGAAGGCGCCAGCTCCAATGCCCTAGCAGTCTGGAGACACGTGCAGCCCATGCGGTCTCGTCTTGTCAGCGAATGTACCCTCCTACTCCCCAACAGCCATATTGAGATGGACGTTCTTCAACAAGACTTTCTCAAGACTGCTCCTTTTCAAGTTGTACCAAACGGTTTTCCAGATTCATTCATCGGGGCGACTCCTCAGCTTTTCCGAGAACAGTTTCCTCATATCCCCAAAGAATTTGTGCTCTGTGCTGCCCGAATTTCACCCCGCAAAAACCAGCATTGGTTGGCAAAAATCTGTCAGGAACTCGGTCTTTCTCTTGTTCTTCTAGGACCCATTAACGACCAAACCTATTTCCAGAATGTAACGTCTTTTTCTAACGTCATCTATATTGGTACTTTGCAGGGGGAACTTCTCGCTTCTGGCTATTCAGCCGCAAAATCACACGCCCTGCCTAGTTGGTTTGAAACCCCAGGGTTATCCAGCATAGAGGCTGGAGCATGCGGCACTGTTGTAATCTCTACAGACCAAGGAAGCCCTCATGAATATTTCCGAGACATGGCCTTTTATGTACACCCGCTTGATGACATAAGCTTACGTGCTGCCCTTGAACAATCATTTAATGCCTCTTCCCTTCCTTTGATGCACCACATACACCAATCTTATCCTTGGTCTAAAGTAGCGCAAATAACTTTGGCTGCTTATAGAACGATAATTGAACAATAACTATGAGGAGAGGGATTTCTCCCTCCCCTTGAATTAATATAAATCGGTTTGATGTTCGGTGGTTAGTCCTACTGCACAGGCATATCTCAGGAAAGTATTGACGCTAGCAATCACAATACGCAAATCAACCGCTAATAGCTCAATGCCAACAAGAGAAACTCTTACATACCCGTCTATGACTATTCCTTTGTCTAAAATACGATCTACAACTTCTGCTAAGCTTGAGGAATCCACGTCTTTTTTCATGCGTTTTCCCTCCTTTCTTTGTCCTACTTCAGCTTATGTTTTAGGCAGGACAAGAGTGAATGATATATTAAAAAAATCGGGGAGGGATTTCTCCCTCCCCTTTTGTTTAAAAAAGTTCTCCATGATACTCAGTGGTTAACCCCACAGCGCAGGCATATCTCAAAAAACTATTGACGCTGGCAATCACGATACGCAGGTCGACCGTTAAAAGTTCAATACCGACAAGAGAAACCCTTACATATCCGTCTATGACTACCCCCTTTTCCAGAATGCGGTCTACAACTTCTGCTAAGCTTGAAGAATCGACATCCTTTTTCATACGTTTTTCCTCCTTGTTTTTGGCCTTGTCCTACCATATTCTATGTCCACTGATGGACAAGAGTGATTGAATTCGCATTATTCTCTCTCATAAAAAATAAAATAATAGGGAAGGCTTTCGCCCTCCCTGTTGACTCAACTATGTTAATTTCGATATTTTGGTCGTTTAATTATTTCTTTCTCATCCTGAGCCGTCGGACTTTGCTCGGTGACCTCATCGGACGATTTATTATGTGCTGGTTCGGTATTTCCCGTTATCGCTTGTTCAGGTACTCTCGCACGAGATGAAAGATAAGGATCATTTGCCCACCAGTCAATACCCATTTCCTTAGCTTTGTCCACGGATGCCACAAGCAGGCGTATCTTGATATTTATTAGTTCAACATCAGCCAAAGATATTTTTATATCCCCAGCAATCACGATTCCCTTGTCCAAAATTCGTTCTAAAAGATCTCCTAATCCACTACTGTTATTTGAATGTTGAATCGCCACGCTCCTTCCCCCTTTCTACATAAGATTTCCTAACGGCCCAAGATCAAGATTTAGATCTTCCTCTTTTAGTCCAAATATCCCACGCATTTCAACCATTTTGTTATCCAATTTCAAGAAAGTTTCGCCCATTTCCTCTATCTCTGCTTCTGTTAATGTCCCTCCATCAATACGCCTCAAAGCCTCGTGTTCCATAACTCTCCTTAATAATTCCACCAAAGTAAGGACAAGTTTTGCTAACCCCTGATCGGCATTATCTTGATTGGTATTAACACGGCCTACGGAACTTTGCTCTTCAAACTCTATAATATGCTCGGCAATCTTAAAGCCGGATTCGTCGTCCTCAATCATGAGGTAACCCTCCTATCCCCAATCCAATGATTCATGAACAAGGAAGCTCTCTGGTTTAAGTGAAAATGAACTAAAATGAAATGGGGGCCACGGTCCTGTCCATTCATCTGCGAAATCAACTTCATCCAAAAGAATTTCCAATTCATTGATAAACTCTTCCCCTAAGGCATTCGGCACTAAAAACCCCATATTAATTTCAGCTCTTCGAATTTGAGTAGGCTCTGACCAACACTCCTTAATCCACGGGGTTAGCCGTAAGCAGAATTGTGAAATAACCTCTCGATCCTGCCGAACTTCTTTTTCTACAAGTTGATGCCAGATCCGCATCCGCTCAAGATACTCCTTTCCACCCTGCACGTTCTCTCGCAACGCTGAATAGTCTGCCTGAGCGAACTCCTGCTTTCTCTTCATAAGGGTCAAACAATACTCCGAACAGCCTTCCACTTTATCTAAACTCAGATCCAATTCTCGTTTATAAGTTTCTAAAAACTCGACCAAGTGAACTTCATTTGAAACACTCACACCAGACTGTATCGGTAACACCGTTAACTGAAAATGCCGGAGTTGTTCAAGCCACTGCAACATCGCCGCTAGAAAGTCCTGCTTCGTTGTGAATAGCTCCTTTGGTGACTTACACCAAATCACACTGTGTACCCCCACAGTTGTCAATTCTACCGAGAACGGCGGTTCGCTGGGCAGCTCCATGCAATTACGTATGAAACCTAATAAATAGAGCCGATTCATAAATTCACGTCTTTCTTCAAGCTATTCCCTTCGAGCATTGTCTGTACCGATGTGAGAACGAGTTTCAAATTCAGATAAACTAAATCAACATTACCACAACTAAGAATCAGATCGCCGGAGATAACAACCCCTTTATCGAGCAATTTCTCCACGACTGCAAGGAGCGTCACTTGTTTGGAATTTACAATATCACCCACCCATAGTTTCCTCCTCATTAATTAACCGCGAAAAATGATAGGGCGGCCAAGGACCGGATACATCTAAAATGAAACCTAAGGGATCAGCTAACTCGTCAAATTTTGCAAGCTTTTTATCCCATTCCTCACGGCGTTCTTTAGCTGTCAGATAATGTGCCGCGAAAACAACCTGCTGTCCTTCCTGTCCAACAACTCCAGCCTTATCTAAAAGATTTACTTCCGCAGAAATATTGTTTAAATCTTGATAAAAAGATTCACCATAGTCGTTCATAACCCGTTCCATCTCTTCTTCGATCTTCTTCTCCCATTGACGTTTTTGAAAATACCCCCCTCCGCTTTGCCCACCTGAATACGGCAGTTCTTCCTGAAGCTTTTCTAAAAGCCGCTTACGATCGACAAAGAGTTTAACATGCATCTCATTGTGGTCTCCAAGCCTTTTCAAATCTTCTTGTAATACTTTGGCATTCTGGGCTAATTGTTGTTTGATATTTTCTTCATTGGTAAAAATAGTACAAAACGGCAGAGGAATTACAGTCCTACCTTCCATTGTTTGCAATAAGATTTCTTCGTGACGCCGCGCATGACTCCCTACCCAGGTCATATCCTCCATATAGCGATGGAGGGACTCTTGATTGTACTCTTCTCTAGGAACTGAGCAAACAAGCATGCCTAGGTTTCCATTTTCAACAATGCGACAGGGCCTGTCCTTCATGCCGAGCAAATCAACCCTTTCCTCTTGATCTGCTTTAATAATGCCAAACGCATACAACACCTCTTCATCAGCAAATGGTGTGGGATCAGTTCTGCTGAAATCACACACCTTGCTAACTTGGCAACTGTTTTTGCCCTCACTGATTAGAACTTGAGGCACAGAGTCCTTTTTCTCCGAGTCTGAGGCTTCTTGATGTTTTGTCATCATAACCTTTGGACAAGATTCATCCTGAAAAAGACCCTGAATAACAGCTTCCCCGGCCTCCCTCAATCGTGCCATAATAACTTCTTCTAATTCTAAGATAATCTTGTCTGCACATTGGTTTACAAGCCTTTCTACGTTCTTTTCCCACACCCCAGAGGACCACTTCATTTTTCAATCCCTCTTTCTTGACCTGCCATCAGTCGTTCAAAGAGTCGCTGTTCATGTACACGATATTCCTCTGGTGTAATCTCTTTATTTTCCAGCATATACTGCCGCTGACTAAGTTCTCGCCGAATAGCCTCTGGGCTATAGTACTCGGCTTCTGCATGTTCAATAACTTGTTTGATTGCCCAAATCGGAAATCTAAACATACCGCATTCGTCCTCCAGGTCGAAAGATAACTAGAACGTGTTTCTAACTAACAAAGTGATGCGGAGCCCAAGGGCCTGTATATTTGAAAATCATCGTTTCGGAGTATTTTTCATATAAAACACCGACAGCTTGATCAAAATCCTCTTCCTTTTGACGTTCAACCAAATACACTCCATCAAAAGCTTGGAACTCATCCATTGGATCTTTAACTACCCACTCAACCGCTAAGGGGCGAAGCATTGTTAGGAAGGATTTTTCAATTTCTTTACGCTCATAATCTGCAACTTCCATAATTGCCTTGCCAAACTCTACGACATCGTAACCTTGACCCTCCCCCTTTTCTAACGCTTTTTTCCAACGACCTAAGCGTTTGTTTTTTAACATGGTTTCTTGAAAACTTTCTTTTTTCCACCAAACTTTGAGTTCGACTTCAATTTTGTTGTCAAGTTTAGTAAGCAACTTTAAATAACTTTTTTTCTCCTTTTTAAGAACCTTACGAATTTCTTCCTCTCGATCAAATAAGGTTCCAAAGCGCAAAGGAACTACCGTGGCATGCTTAATGACTTGACAGAGCACCTCTGTATAGCGACCCATACTTTCTCTCGTTGCCGTTACCATCGAGTCCAATGCAATCTCAGCGCAGAGCATACCCAGTTCCTCTTCAATGATGAGACAGGGAGGCTCTTGGTTAGGACCTAACTTCAACGATTCGATTTTAAGGGAGTTTGCCCGAATAATACCGTAACCATAATACAAATTCCCCACCCCTTATCTAAAAAAGAAAGTCATGTTACGACACGACTTTAAGTCCTTATTCTTCGTCATCTATTTGGCCAAATTCGTCTCGTTCACGCAGACTGATCCGCTTATACCCTAAAATTTCAAGATTAGCACTGACTTCTACCTCATAAATCCCCACAACATCATCAAGAGCACGACGCCGCTGGTAATCTGAATCCTCGATCGTTTCAACTTGCACCACCCAGCCGTTTTCGCGCCGCCTCACGCCAATGACATTAGCCTCCTTTTCTAAGACACTTTGGAAGAATGTTCTTACATCATTGACTAATTGTTGGATATCCATGCTTAATCTCCTCCTTTAAAACTTCATTATCGAGGAAGAGTCAACAAGGGTAAGCCCGATGGCGGAAGCGTATTTTAAATAAGTATCCACTGAAGCGATCACAATACGCGCTTCAATGGTAATGAGTTCAATTCCAACCAATGAAATCCTGACAAAGGCATCAATGACAATTCCCTTGTCTAGAATACGGTCAATGACCTCCGCTAAACTACTTGACTCTACGCTTTTACTTAATGCCATGATCTGACCCCCTCCCTAACCTTGCCTACGACATATATATGATAGGGATCAGAAATCATGACAAAAGTTCACGATTATTTTTTAGGCAAATCATTAAGACTCAATATTAGTCCATAGGTCAAGCACACGTTTTTTAAGTGTGCGATTCAGTTTATGCAACTCCTTGTGAACGACCTCTACCCTTTTTTCTATTACGCTTAGCCGTTTAGCTATCTCTGCTCGCTCAGCCTCAAGTCGGTGGAGTTCTTGGTCATACACGTGCATCTGGAAGAAGCTCGGTGCATGATCCCGGATTGGAGGTCGAATTAACTTTGGCCTTAAAGATGGCGCCTGACGCATCATTTTCACTTCCTATCATCTGGGGTATACTTATCTAATTCTTTTTCAATCAGTTCCGCTAGAATAGAATTTTGTTCTCCTTCATTTTCATAGGAAATTTCCGATCCAATAACATCCATTAAAATCTGGTAAAATAACGGGTTTGAGCGAACAGGCTTTGACCCTTTCGTAGCCAAGATCGTAGCGACCATGATTGACGCTCGAATGCTGGGTTTCTTGATCTCATTTCCTCGAATTCCTCGAATGACATCTACGACCTTAGCCGCTTCGCGCCAAGGCAAACCTGATCGTCCTGCCACAATAGCCACCTCGGACTCGCGGTCTAAACCTTTTATCGCTATAGTGATAACACGGTCCTTCAACGCATCCTGAAGCACGTGTACCCCTGCATATTCTGATGGATTACTGGTAAAGAGTACTGAAAAATCAGGATGGACAGTTAACCTTGTCTCGCCTTTTTGAAGCGCAGATAAATCCAAAGTCTTTTCCTGCAAAACTGAAAGCAGAATATTATTAGTTTCTGGTTTAGAACGAGTGAAGTCGTCATAGACAAACGTATAGCCGTTTCTGCAAGCATGGGTTATTCTTCCGTCATACCAAACACTATCCATGGATTCTTCGGCCTTCCAGACGGAATGAACATAGTTATCGAGCAATTTCTTCCTGCGCATTCCCGAGTTCCCACCGACTAAATCTGAGGGTTTATATTCGTCATTGCCCTGGAGTGTCACTACTGGGCGACCCAAAAGCTCAGCGATATGCATTGCCAGAGCAGTCTTTCCCGTTCCAGCTGGCCCACAAAAATGAACGGCATAACCAGCTTGGAGATAGAGCAAAGCGCGGTTCGTTAGGTCCCTGAAATATGCAGTTTCAATAAATGCCTCTGGCAATTACCTTACCTCCCTGTGCGTTTTCTTACCATATATCCTCCAGCTTTATACCCGCCTTTTAATTCCTTTTCAGGTTTTCTTAACAGATATTCTCCAGCTTTATACCAGCCCTTTAATTCTTCACTCTGCTCATTAACCCAAGTTTTCATCTCATTAATTTGCGCGACACTGTCGGCCTTTAGGCCCTGCTCCATGGTCTTTCTTTCAACACTGTACTTATCTAACAAACCACTGGTATCTTCCATAATTCTGGTTCTAGCTATCTGTTGATTAGTACGATCAGCATTTCTCAGGCTAATAAGTTCTTCCCGATCGTTTATCACCTTTGTCCGAATTTCTGAATGGAGAGTATTCAATTCAAGCCCTCTTTGGTCGAACTCTTGGCATATTACACGCCCTAATTTGGCAAGATTCATACTCATCATTACTTCTCCTTCGCCTAATAAATAAATGGGAGGGAGTTTCTCCCCCTCCTTAACCAACCTCATCCAATTTAGAACTCGTGATGGAGTTCTGTTAAACCAACTGCTGCCGCATATCTCAACCATGTGTTAACGCTCGCAATGACCACACGAGCATCGATAGCAAGAAGTTCGATCCCCACAAGAGATACCCGGACATATGCATCAATAACGATACCTTTGTCTAAAATACGATCTACAACTTCTGCTAAGCTTGAAGAATCAATGTCTTTTTTCATTCTATAATACCGCCTTTCTAATTTAAGAGGGGATCTTTGGGAATATCATTAGCACAGCCCTTCCATCCTCTTACTGGTAATGTATGTCTGTTGTCGAAAAGGTGTGAAAGTATTTCGGCAATTAATTTCCCCTCCCCATGTTCCTTACACTTTATGTACCACAGCTATTCGCTGTTACAGACTCCATAATATGGATGCATTTCTTCTCTTGTCGCGAACTGATCCTTTAGATTTATAGATACACAGAATAAGCCCTTAATTAAGCCCCACTTCTATTGGAACGAATCAATGGGAGAGTTGGATATCTATCTATATTAGAAGGTTATATTTATTCCATTTTTGTATTAACTGATTGGCAATTTCTTGAAAATCAGATTTGGCAGTAAAAACAATGTCATGCTCACCATCGTCATCCGCTACGGTGATGCAAAGATATTGTTCTTCAACTCCCGAATTCATAGCCATTTTTAAACTTTTTTTATAGTTGTTGGGCAACTTAGAAATAATCTTAATTGAACTGATCTGGGAAAATAGAAACACTTTGTGATTGAAAGCGATCGCACCCTTGGGATGAAGCGAAATAGCCATTGATCCTCTTTTTAACTCGGGATGACCACCGATCATTTTAACTAATTTTGCCTTATAAGGTTTACCATATTTTTCGTCGATCTTATTAAATCTTGTGCCTGATTTCAGGAGAATTATAAGTACTACTAAAAACAAAATCCCGCAAAAGCTAACAGTTATCACACCATTCATATCTCTTTACCTCACTTTCATTAAGCCCTCCCACCTAAGCCTCCTATTAGCATATTTATAATTAACAAAATTGCCACCTATATCAATCGACTCAAAAATTATTCACACCCCTTATTAGCAATATCCTAGGTTTTTCCTAATTTCAGCCGCACGCATAAGAGCCCGGAATTTCCGGGCTCTTTGCCAAAACTATCCTGAAGTTTTTTCAATATCTAAGCAGTTTGTCCCATCCGAGCTGATCTGCGATATTAGCAAGAGTAGCTGCTACATCTGTTCTCGCCGTGACAATGGTAAATCTTTATTACGTAGAGCTTCCTTAACTAAATTGTCTCAAATTTAGGCTTTACCGTTAGCTCGACAAATTTTTGCCCTTACTATATAAATCGAAAAAGTCATGCGCAAAGTTTGCACCCTTCCCAATCACAAGCCCAGTTATCGCTACACCTAGCATAGGGTTTGGAATTTTAACATTTATTAGTTCAAATGCGTTAATATTTGTCTGAAAAGCAAGCAGTAAACCACAACTCAAACTCAACATTTCCAACGTCAAGGGTCTAAACTTATCTGGTAAAACAGGAATAGCATAGACAACGTCTTTAAAGATCTGAACTAATTTCTCTACTACAACCGCTAAGAGCATGACTAAAGCAATCCCATTCAAGACAATCTCTCCTAATCATTCAGGCTTTTCCCTTCCTATATTCCAGTATATTCCTATAAACGCATAACGTTCGTTCCCTAGTCTAAACCCTATCCTAACATGCAAGTCGAGAACCGTCCCCTACTTGCCTACTTGCACTACTTACATTCTAATTTTGCGCCTGAACCCAAATTCTTAGCGTCGTCAACCCATCCGCCCAATAGGACAGTCTTGTATAACGCAGAAAAACTACAGGAGAGACAATAACTAACTTTTCCGGACCAACCTCTCGTTGCTCACCCTCTAGCGCCCAATGAATACCGTCCGGACTGAGCTCTGCCTGAACATAAGCCAGCAGGGTTCCAAAATTGTAAACCGCAAAGGAAACGCGAGGCAATGCCGAAACATCACGGGTCGTTGTTGCGGACATTGTCTGTTTTGTGGTAACCTCTTCAAGGCTTTCATAAAACCCATGTCCAAAAATTTCGACTTGAGCACGACCACAACTTGACGTGGCTATAGGAACTTGACTGCTTCCGAACATTTGAACCCTGTCGCGAGTAGGTGTCAAGTTTCGTATATCAGCATTAACATTTGCCTGAACGGTAACCGGAATCTTTAAAGGAATTGGCATAGCCAGCTGAATCGGCTTAATTATCTCTCCAATCGTTAGTATATGTCTTATCTGAGGACTCCTTTTTTTGGCGTAGTTCACTTGCCGTTTCAATCGATTTGGCGAAAGAGGGTAGGCGATTAATTTGTATAT
The DNA here is from genome assembly GCA_031292055.1 of Desulfosporosinus sp. Classification (GTDB taxonomy): domain Bacteria; phylum Bacillota; class Desulfitobacteriia; order Desulfitobacteriales; family Desulfitobacteriaceae; genus Desulfosporosinus. Next base: position 66,687 of record JARLHV010000123.1, on the reverse strand, counting down.
ATTTAAATGACCCAGCCCCAATACTCCTGTTTCTAAACGCAGACGCACTACATCTGAACCGGCGCTAATCACTTGCTTAAACTGGTCAGACTCTAAACCTGGTTTAAAGCGCACTTCCCAAGGCCTAGCTACATTTCCATTTGCCCTAATGGGGTATATGCGCAAATAGGCTTGCAAATCAGACCTACAACTTTTTAAAATTATTAATATCTGCCAATCTTCATTTTTCTCAATTTCCAGAGAAGCTTCTTGGGTTTGAATGATTCCGGCTCTAAGGGCTGTTGAATTATCAATCTCTACAACAGGCCTTTCCAGGAGTTCATGCCTATACCTCCAGCTCGTTTCGTGATTTCCACCAATTTGAAGCCAGTCCTCCGGAAAATCCGGTGAGATGTTACTTCTTTTTAAGAAATCACCATTAGTTATGACATTGAAAGTCCCCTTTAGATTTCTATCCATCCTTAATACCCTCCGCCATCGGGCTATTGACAAAGCACTGTCGACTTATCCTATCGGCCAAACTATAGAAATAGCACTTGAATTAAGCCCTTGGCGCAAAAAACTTCAACCTCACATTGTTGATTTTTTTCTAAATATCTTTATTTTACTAGTACTATTTATCTATAATTTTCTTATTTTATTTAAGTTTCGACATATAGTTACTGGAACCTTTTAATTATCCCAAAAACTGGGCATTGATTCCCTCCACAATTCGTGCTAAATTTGTGTTATACAAGTTATCTTAAGAAACTGAAGACATTAGCGCAAAAGCTCAAACCTCCCGACGGGGAGGTTCTTTCTTTTTTGAACATAAAAGGAAGGGATTCGTCGCAATGGACATATCCCTTCCCCTATATTCAAAATTTCTGACATCATACCCTGATTTAAGTCTGCATCGGCAGTAATTTCACACTACCCCAAACCGCCAAACGATCGTCTTTAATGACTACTACACCAGTAATTCCAGCGATCTTTGAGGCCAATTCCAGAACTCTTTTCAAATCATCAACTGTCTGGACAAGATTTCCGCAGGCCGTTGCTACTGCATCTGCCAGAGCCACCGAAGGAGAAAGCACTACTACGGCATCAGCCTTGCCGAAACTCAAGGAAGGCCCTACTTTGCCGGATGAAGTACAAATTCCAAGGGGAGTTTGGTCCGGTCGGATCTCAATTGCCACGCGATTAGAAAGTGGTGAATCCCCTGCAAAGATCCCCACCTTACGGATACGACACGTGCGTATGAAGATATCTCCGCCATTTTCCACAATCACATCGCGAGAGCGTTTCGCAATCGATTTCCCGACCCACTCTGCCACGGCTCCAGCAACCGCCGCCATCGGCCCCACCCCGGCAAGACGTCCGGCTTCCGCCATAGTCTGAACAATTAAAGGGGCATTTGGCAAAACAGCATACGGAGTTAAAGCAGTCACAAAACTAGGGTCTCTCTGGATATAGTCTTCGAGTGGCCCGCGACAAGCTCGAATCGTCTCTTCCACCCACTTGACCAGTTGATTGGAAAACCTGTCTTTACGAACCCCAATATCCAAGTCGGTTTCCGCCACGGCCAGCTGAAAATGCACCAGATCCTCTTGGCGGTGATGCTGCCGGTAAAAACGTTCTTTGTAATCCAATTACAAATGAACCTCCATGGCCCGCATTGGGCAGACTTTCGTACAAAGAAGGCAGACAATACACTGGTCTCCATCAAAGCGAACTTCCATGGACGGGCGTTCCATATATAAGGCACCCGTCGGACAGATTCCTGTACACGCTCCGCACATAACACACTTTTCTTCATTGCGCACAATTCCTTGGTTGAGGTCCTGAACCGAAACCCCTAGATTACGCAAATAGTTTAGTCCGTCTTCGCTCTGATCTCCGATCACTTCCAAAACCATTGTCCCTTCTTTTTGAGGATTGACATCTGCTTTCACAATATTAACTACCAAATCGTAATCTTTAACCAAACGATAAATGATCGGCTTAACTGAGATATCTGTTCCAAAACGTAAAACTATTCTCTTTGGTGACACTTTAATCAATCCTCCTTTATACTATGGGCTATAATGCCATCAGAAGGTGAGGGCAGGGATTTAACAGGCTCTGTCAACAGAAATTCGCCTTTCTGAATCCAGCTCTTTAAGGTCGCGGCTATTTCACGGGCACGTGGCATACTCGACAAAGGAGCCGAGATAATTTCCTTGCCGTTTACCTGAATCTTCCCGCTCTTCAGGTCTGCATAACTGACATATCCCAGATTACCTGGTGTAAAAGCGGGATACGCTTCCCCATAATCAACAATGGGAGCAAATAATTCTTCATCCGTCTTAGCTGCATACCTGGCAATTTCTTCATTGAGAATAGGAATGGGAACTCCAATCCCGACACTAAGCGTTGCACCATACCCGAGAAAGCTGGTGCCAACAAGCCACCTGGGGCTCATTTGTTTAAGATCTCCCATGACGGCAAGTGTCCCCCCTGCGCCGCCAAGTTCTTGGCTCGAGTCGCTCATCATCGATGGAAAATGTTGCGTGCCGTTCCAAGCGACATACCCAACCCCACCGCCAAGAAAAATCTTCGTACCTACCCCTATAGTTTTAAAATAAGGGTCCTTTAACAGTGGGCTCAGTTGTCCTGAAGTGGAGAAGTTGGCATTCCCTAGATGAGGTTTAAGCATTCCCATATACGTATAAACCGTGCGATCAGTCAGGTTCACCGCACAATTATAATTTTGATAAGCATTCCGGGGATTAAAGAGAATGGCTTCATTCATCTCGTCCAGTGTAATAGTCGTTTCAAGATTCCGGCGTGGGTAACAGTCTGTACCATACCCTAAAGCTTTGAGCTTAATCGGTTTGCGTGCGACCAAATCTTGAATGACGTGGCCTCCACCATACCTGAATTCCCCAGGATAATTACTGTTCAGCGGGTCATCTTCTGGTAACTCAGCTGCCCCAATATAGGCGTCAACTGCTGCTATCCCCGTATAGGCCCCTACCCCATTCAACCATACTTTCTGCATTTTCATCCGGGGTTTTGTATGCCCTAAGCTTAAAAAAGCACCTGAGGAACACATTGGCGCAAAAGTGCCCGTTGTTACCACATCAACTTCTTGGGCTGCCTTAGAAAGACCTTTTTCCGCCACTAAGGCGATAAGTTCCTCCGCAGTCACAACGACTGCGAGACCTTCTTTAATCTTGGCATTAATCTCTGCGTACGTCTTTTCAACACTCATGAATGTCCCCACCTCCAGATTTGTTGCAGCTCAATGGAGCGTAAAACTCCACTGAGTAAGTTCCTGTATACCTGCTAATTGGTACAGAAAAGGCCTCTTCTGAGATAGAAGAGGCCAAAATTACATATAATCGACACTCCTCTTATCTGCCAGAAGACTTCTCTTCTGCAAGAATTAGCACCATGCTTTGTGCAAGCTATAAAAACATTGCGTGCAAAAGCGGGTTGCCGGGTTTCATTGGGCTAGTCCCTCCACCACTCCGGATAAGAGCATACATTATTCACTTCATTACGCTGAGTCTAACATTAGTCTTATAGCATGTCAATATGAAATCTCAACCAGGAATGAAGAAAAAAACCTCAGAGCCGAGCATAAGCTCGGCTTTTTGTTTTAAAAGATTCTATCTAAGGAAACTTTCTGATATAATGAAATAGATTGTACCTAATTCTCTATGATTTAGGAATAGTTAAATTTAGAAAAAGGTGGCACGCTATGAAAAAAATCGAGGCTATCATTAGGCCAGAAAAACTTAATGATGTTAAGGACGCTCTGTCGGACCTTGGTATAAAAGGAATGACTGTCTCAAATGTTTTAGGTTTCGGAAATCAGAAAGGATACACTCAAATTTACCGCGGTCAAGAAATCGTTACCAAGCTTTTACCAAAAATAAAACTTGAGGTAGTTATTGCTAATGAGAAAGCCGATGAAGTTATCGCTGCCATAATTACTATCTCAAAAACAGGAAAATTCGGTGACGGTAAAATTTTTATGTTTGATATAATGGATACAATCCGTATCAGAACAAGCGAACGCGGAGACGATGCTGTTTAAATAGAAACAGTCTCACCAAGTTCAAAATCAGGATAGGCAGTTTCTCTATGTTGAGTTAAATCTAACCCGTTAACTTGCTCGTCATCTGTTGCCCGAAGTGGTGTAACTATAGCTATTCCCTTCAAAATTAACAACGTCATCACGCCGGTAAACAAATAAGTTACGATAACTGCAAGGAGTTGGATTAAAACAGGGCTAATTCCTCCTCCATTAATTAAACCGTTTTTACCTTGAGGATTAAGACTTAGATCCGCGAAAATTCCTGTAGCTATTATACCCCAGGTCCCCCCAATACCATGGATACCGAAAACATCTAAAGCATCATCATATCCCAGCTTGGCCTTGAGAACACTGACCGCCAAATAACAGACTACTCCGGCAATAAATCCAATTATGAGCGAACTACCTGTTGAGACAAATCCTGCAGCCGGCGTGATAGCCACTAATGCGGCAATAATTCCGCTAACCGCACCGAAAACTGTTATTTGACGACGATGAAGCCATTCGACAAGAGCCCACCCTATCATGCCGGCTGCTCCAGCTATCTGGGTTGTAGCAAGCGCAAGTACTGCCACGCCATTTGCCCCCATAGCCCCCCCTGCGTTAAACCCAAACCAACCAAACCACAACAGTCCACCTCCCAAAAGAACGTTTGGCATATGATGAGGAATATTCCACTCATATCCCACTTTTAATCGTTTGCCTATCACCATCGCGGCTACCAAACCTGACACTCCAGAAGCCATTTCTACAACCGTACCACCGGCAAAATCCAATACGCCGAGATTACGCATCCATCCGCCGAATCCCCAAACCCAATGCGCTAGCGGTATATAGACAAATATACTCCAAACGATCACAAACATAATAAATGCTGGGAAGCGTAATCTTTCAGCGGTTGCTCCACTAATCACCGCCGGGGTAATGATCGCAAACATCAATTGGAACATAAAGAACAATAAATGGGGAATTGTCGGGGCATAATTTGAGTTAGGCGCAAGTCCAACCCCTTTAAGCCCTGCCCAATCAAGACCACCTATTAAATGTCCGTGGTCCGGTCCAAAGGCTAGAGAATATCCAAAAAGTACCCAAATAACCGTGACCAACCCTATAGCAGCAAAACTATGCATCATAATAGATAGGACATTACGTTTCCTAACCATCCCTCCATAGAATAAGGCCAATCCAGGCGTCATTAAAAAGACTAAAATAGTACATAAGAATATAAAAGAAACATCCCCGGCGTTTAAAGTTGTCATAAATCCCCCTCCTTTTTTTCCTAAAAAAACGGAACTCTAAAAAGCGTAATTAAATAACTTTAAAACGCTTCTTAGAGCTCCGTTGCTCTACTTGATTTTCACAAGCACTATCATTATAGTTTTCGGAGGCAACTATGTCTAGAGTTCCCAAACTTAATACAATATACAACTTGCAATTTTAAACTAAACTATGCTTAAAATTATTCTTCTTGCCTACAAAAAAGGCCCCTCACTAGGAGGGGCCATGAAGGAGGGGCCATGAAGGAGGGGCCATGAAAAAAAGAAAGGAAGAAACCTAATCAAAAGGAAAACTTTTATTTTAACCGTTAAAGTAACGGGTGTTTATCTGTTATATCGATCATAAACTAAATTTGTTACCGTTCCATGAACTTTGTATGAAGACTATGTTAAACCTTATAATGGGAAGACTTCTCTAACGTTTTGCGAAAGTCAAAATACTCATGTATCAAACTGTCTAATCCTTGACTCAATTTTATTACATCGGGATCTGTTCTACTTTTACCCTGAGTGAATCGATTCATCTGGCATCGATAGAGTGCTATCTCATTTAACAAAATGTCTATCTCCAAGGCACTAACCTCCTATCTCTTACAAAAATTTATCAGTATTCCATTATATAGTCTATTTGATATTTATTATAACATATATATGTTACCATTCCGTGATCGTAGTATGAAGAAACTATCAAGACCCAGAAGGAAAAAGCTGACCATCTTCTCTTTGACTATTAAATACTACCTACTCAGGCTACTATTTTAAGCACTACATCTGCTTGGATTAGTTCATCATGAATTTTCTAAGTAATTCACTCATTTCATGCAGGAAATTCTTTTTTCTCGTAGAACTTTCTATACTTAGAGGTGATATATTATGAAGGTGCAATATCTGATGATCCCAGTCTCGGATGAAAAACGTCAACGGCTTAACTATGTATGTAAAAAATTAGGTATTACAATCGAACACTTTTTTGACACTGCGCTACGCGAAGGAGAAATGGAAATACTTAGTAACGAAGCACTAAGGCCTGGTGGTGCATTCTGGAATGATGATGAACAAACGTTTAAAAAGGACGCTGAATAAGCGCCTTTTTTATTTCTTGACAACCTAAAACTCTTTAGAATCGTATAACAATGAAGACATTTTATAAGCTTCCTGTGCCAAAGTTTCCAGATAACTTTAAAACTTCGGAATACCCAACGCACCTCTAATTTAACAGTTCATAAATTCCAATTAAAATCAGTAAGGCTCCTGAAATCACCTGAGATAAATACTCAAATCGATTTGATGTGGTTTTCCACCCGATTAAATATCCCGCACTGATCGTCACCATACTGAAGATAAAAACTGAAATTGCCGCTGGAAGCGGGGCCAGCCCTGTAAGTCCTGCCCCAACTCCCGTAGCAATACAGTTGAATGATAAACTTAAGCCTAATGCCATGGCTTCTTTAGTTGAAATAAAACCATTCGCATCCAGATCAGCCGCCGACGGGTTTTTAGTAATTTGGATAACACAACTCAAAGCCTTGATTGGAACTGAATATGTCTTCATTACCGGAAGTGCTGCTGGTAAACTACTGTTTATAGACGTCTTATGTAAAGCAACCCAAACTCCTATGGCCACGATCATTAATGCTCCAATCTCACCTGCTACCGCAATATATTGACTAAGAAAATGTCCTGCCCAAACGGAAACGGCCGTAATTATGCCTGATAACAGAGCTATTAGGAAATTCGAGAGATATGGAATACGAATTTTTTGAACTCCATAACTAATACCTACCCCAAGGTTATCCAAGTTTGCCGCAAGACCTAAAAATAGTGAAGAAACTATATGCATTTGTACCCCCCCTTGAATGATAAAAATTTACGCTTTCCAACTCTCCATACTATTCAAGGGCAACGGTACTTGTTAAATTTTTTAAACCTAAAGCAACGATTATATCCTCATTCGTTTAAGGCTTGGCCTTCTTTTTTAAACAAAAATAGGTTGTCACTCTTCCAGTGACAACCTATTTTTACAGATAATCTGCCGTTGAAGCCGCTTTCTAACTATTAATAGCTGCAATCCATCGGTTCTTAGAAAGATTCTGGGATGATGGGCGCTTGATTTTTCTTGCCCGGCATTTTTTTCAGTAAATTGTCCATATTTACATACATAACTGGAACGAGAACAAGGGTTACTAAAGTTGAGAGCGATAGCCCAAAAGTAATGACCGCTGCCATGGAAGAAAGGGTCTCTGTACCACTTCCGCCCAGAATGAGCAGTGGCAACATGGCCGCCACATTTGTGACTGTCGTGAGAATAATAGGCCTCAGCCGGATCGATCCCGCCTGCATTAAGGCCTCACTCAAAGGTTGCCCCTTAGCTCGAAGTTGGTTCGTATAATCCACGAGCACAATGGCATTGTTGGTCACAAGACCAACCAGCATAACCATGCCCATCATAGAGTTGATGTTCAGAGTATTGTGTGTCAAATAGAGACCAATTATAGCCCCAACAAAGGTTGGTGGTAAGGAAAACATAATCACAAAAGGGGTGAGCAGAGATTCAAACATGCCTGCCATAACCATATAGACTAAAACGATTGAAGCTAGTAAACCATTACCCAACGCACTAAAGGCCTGGGTCTGGTTGCGGCCGTTCTGACCAAATCCGAGCGTGTAACCGGCCGGGACTTGCAGAGCTTTAAAGCGCTGGGTCAAAGCAGCCTGCACTTGTCCTGTGGAGGTTCCGAAAACGTTCGCCTGAACGCTCACATTACGTACTCCAGCAATGTGTTCAACAACCGTCGGCTCATTTGAGAGAATCATAGTGGCCACTTGGGTCAAAGGAATCGCCTGACCATTTGAATTCATGATCGTCACTTGAGTTAGTTTGGTTATATCTTGGGCATAAGTTTCCGGATACTGAACCACAACATTATAACCATTGTCACCCTGATAAAACGTGCTGGCGGTACTTCCTTGAAACGCAGTGTGCAAAGCGTTAACAACCTGCTGCTCCGTAAGACCGTTTTGAACGAGACTACCCTGATCAAGCTTCAATTTATAGCTTGGCTGCCCGGTTTCCAGTTGGTTATCTACATACCGTAAGGATGGCATCTCAGTCATAATTTGAGCGACCTGATTACTTAACAAGGCCAAAGTATTCAAGTCTGGCCCGGAAATATCCACGCCGACCTGAGCGCCAGATGATCCTCGCCCTAATACTGCCGCTGCAGCATTTATTTTTGCTCCTGGGATATTACTGATATACGGCTGAAGTTGATTGGCCAGCAGAGTAATTGATTGCTTCCCGGTTAAATTTACAGTTACTGTAAGCTGAGCAGTATTTGTTGAGGCCTGACTTGCTCCCGATGCAGTTCCTATCTGTTCATAGACCGAACTCACGTTTTTCATATGTTGGCGAATCCGGTTCTCAACCTCTTGAACAACCTTGGCCGTTTGATCAAGGGCCGTGCCTGGAGCAAGCGTTAGTGATACTGTGATCTGGTTGCTCGTGGACGTTGGCATAAGTTCTGAACCGATCTGACTATAAATTGGAATTATAGACACAAAGAGGGCAAAAGCCAAAATAACCACTGTCAGCCGATGCTTAAGGCTCCAGCCTAAAATCCGTTGATAAGCCGTTGTCACATCATGCATTCCTCGTCCGAACCAATCAAAAGGGGCCCAGAGTCGGAACGGAGCAGTCAAGCCCGGGATTGTCTCCTCCTGCGTGAAACGCGCTCCGGTGAGAAGCTTGGATGCTAACATGGGAGTGAGAGTCAGAGCCACGACAAGGGCTACAATATGCGAGAAGGTGACAGTTAGCGCCATCGGCCCAAAAAGTTGACCAGCAATTCCACCGGTAAATAACGAAGGTGCAAAGACGCATATCTGGGCCATTGCAGCCACCATTACCGCTGTTCCAACTTCTTTAGTTCCCACACTAGCCGCCTCTTTAGGGCCTAAACCCATCTGTCTGGCCCGGAAAATGCTCTCTAGCACTACTACAGAAAAGTCCACCAGAGAGCCTAAGGCAATGCCAAGACTACCTAAAGTAATGGTATTAATCGTCAGATGATAAGCGGACATCAGAATAAACGCCGTCAAAACTGAAATTGGAATAGCTACAGCTATAACGGTTGTCGTTCGTACACTCCGCAAGATCAGAAGCATTAAAATAATTCCCAGTATAAAACCCAAGAGTGTATGTTCCGTGACTAAATGTACCGCCTGTAGTATCCCCTGGGCCGAATCGGTAATCACTGTGATTTTCATACCCTGAGGAAGCTGTTTGTTTAGGCTGTCCAAGGCCTTATGAACACCATTGGATACATTAACCGTATTGGCATCGCTGGACTGTTGGATACTAAAAGCCACCGTAGGTTTATCATCAACTTGGGCAATGAGGGTAACATCTTGAAAGCCATCTTTCACTGTGGCGACATCACCCACGGAGATACTTGTCTTGCCTAAACTCAAAGGAACCTTGAGCAAATCTTGAGTGGAGCTGAATTGTCCATCGACTTTGAGTGGAATTAATTGGGTTCCACGTTGGGCCTGACCGACATCCGCGGCATAATTTGCGGCAGATAACGCTTGAGTTATCTGTACTATCGATAAGTTGTAATAATTAAGTTTTGCAGGGTCAACCTCGACCGTAATCTGGCGAGTCAAATCTCCAATCACGCTGACTGTCGCCACCCCATCCACGTGCTGAAGAGCAGGGGAAATAAGATTGTCAGCTACGTCGGAAATATCCGCAACCGTCTTACCTCCAGATAACGTTATCAACATAATTGGCTGACTACTGGGGTCAAACTGTTGGACGATCGGAGTTGTCGCATCAGTAGGTAATTTGTTAACAACGCGGTTAACGAGACTGCGCATCGTTTCCACCTGTTGACCCATATCCAAACCATAGTTAAAATTTACCCTTACTCGGCTAGAACCTGCTGTTGACGTAGAATCAATCTCCTGCACTCCAGATAAACTCTGGAGCACCTCCTCAATTGGTTTTGTAACCTGCTGTTCAACCTCTGACGGCGTTGCTCCGGGAAAGGATGTCGATACCGAGGCGATCGGCAAATCCATTGTCGGCATAAGTTCCAGAGGTAACCCCGTCATGGCGATAACCCCGATAAGAATGGCAACCAGCATAATCATGCTGATCGTAACAGGGCGACGTATGGATATATCCGCGATTTTCAAACTGCTCCCGCCTTTCCCTTTAGTTTAGACATTCTCAACTCTTGGCAGCGCTCTTTTTAGCGCCTTGATTAGGTTGAGTTCCACTAGGGGGAGTCGCCTGCCCTGGTGCTCCACTTTGGCTCGTCTCCGAACTATTAATTTCTTGGACCTGATTACCTGCAGACAACAAGTTCTGACCTTGGGTGACAACAATATCTCCCGGCTGCAGTCCACTGGTTATCTCATAGAGGGTCCCGGTCATGTTTCCGACTTGAACCGTTCGCTGAACAGCTTTTCCGTTCTCTACCACAAAGACCGAAATCGCTCCACTTTGCATACTCAGTACACAATCAGCAGGGATTACAATACCTTGTTTGCCACTATTCTGAGCAAAAGCCTCTACCGGCATTCCGGGCAGAGCCTGTTGCTTCCCCGGTGTAAGCGTAATATTGACGGAGTATTTTTTACTGGTTGGATCAGGTGCCGGAAGAACTGCGCTAATTTTCCCCTCTAAGGTCTCCTGGGTTGCAGGGACAAGAACCGACATCGACTGACCGACCTGCATTTTGCTGATATTATTGACGGGCACATCGACAGTAGCTATCAGCGGATCCATCGAAGCGATTGTAATAAAGCCGGTACCCGGTCCGACCGACTGGCCAACCTCCGCATTAACAGCCGTCACATAACCCCCTACCGGAGCAGTAATCTGACCATTGCTAATTTGGGCCTGATAAACCTTCATCCCGGCCTGAGCGGCTTGAACCTGAGACGTCCCAACTTGAAGCTGGGGATTGTTAATTAAGGTCTGATTATTAGTTTGGGACTGGGCCACGCTTGCCTGAGCCGTAGCAATAGAATTAGCGGACGTGATGTTTGCTGCATCCAGAGCGGCTTGGGCCTGACTTACCTGTGCTTGGGCCGTCTGTACCGCTTTCGAATCTTGAGCGGCCTGTAAAGTAGCTTGAGCAGCTACCAACGCTGCCTGAGCCTTGGTTACAGTAGCTTGTAAACCCGCTTGAGTATTATTCAAATCCGCCTGAGCCTTAGTTACAGCAGAGTTTCCGTTCGCTACATTATTCTGAGCATTTTGTAAAGCGATCCCTGACTGTTCCTCAGTAGCCTGCGCCGCTAGCAGACTTGGGTCACTCTCAGACTGAGCCATTTGCTGGATCCTCTGCAATTGCTGATTCGCCGTATTATAAGCAGCTTGAGTTTTCGTTAAGTTAGCTTGCGCGGTTTGAACTTGAGTATTAGCGGTATCCAGAGTAGCTTGGGCAGAATCAAGTCCGGTTTGAGCCTGAGTATTAGCGGCATCTAACGCAGCCTGGGCAGAATCAAGCCCAGTTTGAGCTTGTTTAACACCATTTGCGTACTGAACATTAGCGTTTTCCACCTGACTCTGAGCGGTGACCAAGGCCTTTTGGGCACTAGCTACGGTAGCAGGAGCAGCAGATTGAGCATTTGTTAAATTAGTTTGGGATGCTTCGAGAGCAGATTTAGACTGGGCTAGAGAATTATCTGTGCCTTGTCCTGTGGCACCAAGTTGAGCCTGGGCAACATTTATATTCGCAGTTGCCTGATCGAGTTGAGCCTGAAGAACACTGGTGTCAATACTCGCTAAAACCTGCCCTGGCTGCACTATATCCCCCGCGCGGACATTCACAACCTTCAGGGTTCCTGAAGTCGCAGGGGATAAGGAGGTTTGTATGTAAGGAGTGACACTACCAAGAAAGCTATCTGCGTTTGGCAACTGGCCGAGCTGGATCTTTTCTGTCTTTACCGCGATGGCAGGTGGTTTTACGGCCGTCGCTTGTTTCGCTGTGCTACATCCTGTAACCGTGGTACAGATAAGTGCTACTGCCAAAAAACCAGCTAATTTTGGTGACATTGACCGGTCTTGTGACCGTTCATCAAATTTAATCATCGTGTTTTTCACTCCTCTACCAGTTTTTCGAAGGCTTTTCTTCACTGAATACTGTCTTAGTATACTTGTTAATTTCTCAATAAGGCAAGCGTTCAATCTTAAGGAAAAGCACTCTTTTTCTTAAGATTGTGTCAAGGTTTCAGCATCTGGAATTACTCTAAAAGCTACTGGCTGGAAGTGCAACTGATAACTGAATAGTAAATTAATAACCCTATCTATTCACCTTTTATGTCGATCACCATTTTGCTTAAGAAATCTATTCCACTAACACCAAACTTGTAATGATGGCCTACTGCTCTACAATAACTAATTCTTATCAACGGAGAAGGCCTCCTCAGTGATGCCGCGCAGCGGCATGGGGGTCTGAGCTATCGAAAAAGGCCGCACTTTAACGTCAATTAAAGTGCGGCCTTTTCTATTAATCCTTTTTATTAGGAAAATCATGTTAATTTAGCTTTAGCCATTTAAAGTTACGCTGTCCATCGACTCATAACAAGTAACGATAAAATATTATCTTTCCAGGCAAAAATCGGGGCCTGGAACTGGTAATTATTCAGCCTAATTTCGATTGTAAATCGTATTGGAATATCAAGTCACTGTTTTTTAGATAGTCTTGGTATAGTCTTAAGGCGGGATCAGAATCCGACCAAGGAAGCGGGTTACCTGTTTTAAAATCATAGACTGCTTTTCCCGGTATATTATAGAGTCGATCTTGATAATACATAACACCGTTACGTGAAATTGCTAACCCTGGTGCTGCAGAGTTAAGCAAGTCATGCCCCAAGACGGGATATTGTCCCGCATCCTCACCCCAAAGCCCCAAAAGAGTCGGAAACAAGTCTACCTGTCCACTAATTTTGCTGATGGTTCCGTGGCCTATGCCACTTGGAAGATGCACAATCAGTGGGACCTTTTGCATAGCTTGCCAATGATAATCGTCAATCGCACTTTGACCATAACCTAAGAATTTAGCCAATTCCTGGTTGTTAGTACCCAAGGGAGCGGGATGATCTCCATAAATTACAACGACTGAGTGCTCAAGCAGGCCATCCTTTGCTAACCGATCGAGAAAGTTTCCAATTGCTTGGTCCGTATAATGTACAGATTCTAAATAATTGCCAAAAAGAGTATTGTCATAGGGAGCGACATTAATGTCTTTATCTTTTTCTGGAATCTCGAACGGATAATGACTTGATAAGGTGATGAGCATGGAATAAAAGGGTTCTTTAAGCTGTTCCAAGTGTTCTGCACCTTGCTGCAACATCGATTGATCAGCTAACCCCATGCCAATCGTCTCATCTTGAACTAAGTCGTCCCCATGAATTGTGTGTTTAAATCCCAAGGCCGGGGTCATTAAATCACTACCCCAAAATCCTGATGGCGTGGCTTCAATAGAAATGGTCTGATACCCTTTGGCACTGAGTGTATTGGCGATGCTTGTATAGTGGTTCATTGGATAATCAATATAAGCGCTACCTTTGGAAACTGGGTATAAAGAAGCATTAGACATAAATGCCGCATCCGAAGTTCCACCATTCCATGTTTCTCCATAGTAATTTTCAAAGTACAAACTCTGTTGTAAGAAACGGTTTAAATTCGGCGTGATTTCTATACCGTTGATCGTTTTTCCTATCACAAATTGTTGCAAAGACTCAACCTGTAAAACAATTAAATTTTTGCCTTTAGCCACCCCTAGTAACTGATTATTCGTAGTTACAGCACTTGGATGATTCGTCTTAAGCCATTGAGCTAAAGACAGTGTATCTTGGGAATTAGGAGCAGAAGCATTCAGCTTAATCTTAGCTGATCTCATAACGTCCAAAGCCCGAAATTCTAAATTCCCGACACTTTGTGCTATATAAAGTTTCGAATAAAATGTATTAGTAATTCCAGGTTGATCAATTTCTAACAGCTTATAAGCTTGGAAAGCCTCTCTGCTTCCGATTAAAAGAGTTAATAAAAAAACAACCAGTCGCAAAGAGAATTTTACTTTAGGTAGGGGAAAATAAATTTTCCTAGCAACTATTACTACTAATACAACCAAGTCAGCGCCTAAATAGATATCTCCAAGCTTGAGAAACGCCCACCAATTTGTAGTTGCTTGAAGGAATCGCCAAGCCGTAGAGAGAGTCTGTATACCTATAATATCGTTATAACACCTGAAAGATATCAAATCAACTAAAAACAAACCTGTCATAAGAAAATCACAAGTTATTAAGTAAATTCTTCCGACGTTTCTTTTAAGCAAAAATGAAACAGATAAAAGTATCAGAAGCATACCCAGCGTGCCGTCAATACGGCCTGTACTCGTATTTATAAGGTTAACTGTAGCAAAGTCATGGAAAATATAGTTTATTTTTAATAAGAATAGGATTATCCAAAGCATATTAAGACTATTAATCACTTTTATTCGTTTAAAATAGTTAATAAGTAAAACCAGCTTTCTTTGAGTTTACTCAAGTGAACAATGTCTATCATACCATATTATATTCATTTTTGTAGCTCCAACATTTGCCCAAGTCTGCCTGTATTCTCTACTGCAGCATTTACTTGAACATCGACATTGGCATTTAAGAAAGTTTCTCTCCAGTGTGCTTTAACCTTTTTCCAGTCTTTGGGGCTATAGCGGTGCAGCTCTTCTGAAAAGCCCAGACAATCCGATTCATCTCCTCGAACAGTTTCGATGGCATGCATGACCATTTGTCCAATTTGTTCTGAAATAGCATGTTCGATTTGATCGATTTCACTAGGTGCCAGATCCGCTCCATCATCCTCAATTATTCTTCCTTTAACTTCAATTCCTACCTTAATATTTAGCTTGTCGTCAATTAGTGTCACTTTAAGTGAAGGTGTTGATCGTTCAACGAGATATGTAAACCATTTACCATCTTTCTTCACCTGAATAGTGATAGCCCCTTCATTAATTTTGGCAGTTAACAAATTATATCCAATAGCGTCCTCTTTATCTAACCAGCCGACCAATTTAGCGTCTTTAAATATTCCTATCCCTTCAACTAATACAGCTTTGGGAGGCCCAGCAAGTTCCTCACCCCTTTTCTCTTTAGGATTAATCAACCTGATTTCTGGAGCTACTGGGTCTCGGTCTGTACTCAATAAATCTGCTGTAAAATCCATAAGCTTAACCCCTCTAGCAATCCCTGAGCTCCCCGACGTATTTCTGGCTAACTCTCGTAAGTCTCTCGAGACCGAGATGGATACCTCCGGTTCTGCTTCAAATAGTAAGCTGGCCTTGCCTTTGCAAATCATGACAAAAGCGCCCGGACGATACTCCCTAAGTCTATTTAGATAATCAATTATAGGCAATAACCCTTCTTTGGCTGCTCTTTCCCCAATGATCACGGAAGAGGTATCTGCAAAAAAAGGAACCCGGGGAGACCTTTTGGTAAAATCTAAAATTGCCTCTGAGATCGTTAACCCCTTACCTCTCCATACAAGTTCCGGTTTAACTTCACTTGTTCCGTTGCCGCCGCCCCCACCTGCCGCCTCCGCCTTTCCTGACTGCATCACAAAGCTGGATACTTGCCATTTATCCACACCATCCTCATCAGTTATTCTATCAAACCCTAAAACAGTAATAATGACAAGGTCTCTAGTATGTTTTTGATCCCAACACCCAATACAAAGCATCTGTAGAATAATGAAAGGCATGCCGATTCTAATGAATAACCTTAACTTTTTTGCCTTTTGCTCCATGTTACTCCTTTCCTTTATTCGGCTTAGTCGACCCTTGATTGGTATCCATCCTGACCAGCTCTTTTGTCCCTGTAAAGGTTGGACGGGTTAGCATAGCCCACCAAGGGACACGGATAAAAGTATCTTTCAAATCCCTAGGAATCAACGGTGCAATCGGTGACAAATAGGGTACTCCAAATGAGCGCACTCCACAAAGATAGAATAAAATAAACATCAACCCCATCATAATTCCAACTCCACCCATTATAGAAGCTAATATAATAAGACCAAATCTTAAAATGCGAATTGCAGTTCCCGCAGCATAATTAGGTATAGCAAATGATGCCACTGCAGTTAGGGCTACAACAATCACCGCTATGTAGCCAACAAAACCCGCATTCACTGAAGCTTGGCCTATAACTAAGCCGCCGACAATACTGACAGATTGTCCGATGGTTCTAGGTAACCTTACCCCAGCTTCTCGTAAAATCTCAAAAAACATCTCCATAAATAGTACTTCTACAACTATAGGAAAAGGTAATTCCTTCCTTGAGGTTAATACGACACCCATAAGTTTATCTGGGATAATTTCCTGATGAAAGGTCATTATTGCTACGGTTATAGCTGGTAGCAATAGCGCAATATGTAGAGACACAACCCGTATCAGCCGCACAAAAGAAGCATAGATAAATGCATTGTCGTAATCCTCACTGGCTTGCAACAGAGAGATAAAGGTTGTAGGAGCTATAAGTGTCATTGGTGTGTTATCGACAAAAATTGCGACCTTACCCTCCGCCAAAGAGCCGGCTACCTTGTCAGGGCGTTCCGTGTACTCAACCAACGGAAATAAACTTAATGGCTGGTCCGTTATCATTTCTTCTATAGTCCCACTTCCGTTGACTACATCCATCCTTATCCTGTTAATTCTAGTCTTGACCTCTTCGATTAAGCTGTCTTCGACAATACCCTTTATGTAACAGAGGGCAACTACAGTTTTGCTAATAGCTCCAACTTCAAGCAACTCAACTTTTAGCCGACTGGATTTTATTCGCCTGCGTATTAAGGATAAATTGATTTTATAATCCTCGACAAAGCCATCTCTGGGACCTCTTACGACCGGTTCAGTGATCGGTTCCTCAATTATCCTACCTGGAGAGCCGCCGACGTAACAAGTTAGGACACTGGACGAACCATCAATTACGATCGCAACTCTTCCGGTAAGGACGAAATCTGCCAATTCGAGAAAGTCTCTGGTAATTTTTGTGTTCATTGCCGTCAACAAGCGCTCATTAAGAATTTGAATGGCATTGGATTTTGTAATCCGTACATTCTCTGGCAAAGAGGTGGTCTCTTGCATAATGACTTTGAGAATAGTCTCACTACCGCTTTTTACATCAATCAAAGTATCAGCAAATACTGCCACTGCATTTATAGGCGGCTCACAATTAAGCGTGAACTTTCTAAAGACCACGTCTGCACACAAATCAAATATTTTCTGTAGTTCTGTTAGATTCTGTTCGAGAGAAGCTGAAAGTGGGTGTTTTTCCAGCGGGGTTTGGCCAACCTTTATTAGCCTTTTTTTCCCAGTAAAACTAAGACTCCTTTTTAACAATGACTTTAGCTTAATTTTCAAGCCCCCCTTACCTTTGATGAGAACTTGTCTCTCACACCTCTAATCACTAGCAAAAATGTTGGGATGACTAACTCAAACACAATACCAACTGGGGGCCAATAGCTACTCAAAATAACGTTTACCAGCAAAACGTTTCCAAGATTAGCGCTGATAAATAGTTCCAAAAACGCCACGATTCCTAATACCACATTTGTTTTTCTTCCAAAAACTTGTGTTATGCCCAAGCATATTAAATTATTTAGAACGGCGGCTTTTATGATAATTCCACTTATCCAGATAACCAATAAAAAACTTTCTAACCTTTGCGCAACCTCACCAATTTCGATACTTCTAGTTAGCGTCCAAAATGAAAGTGTATACGCACTTGTTAAGCCAGCTCCAAGCACCCCTAGAGTCATTACTACGTCAATCGTTACAAATAGGGCTATTGCGATTAGGACTATTAATCCTTTTTTCTTTAGCTCCGCAGGTTTCTTGACAAAAGGAAATAGTACTGAAAGCAGACAAATTTCCCCATACCAAGACGCCGGTGCTATTGAACCTCGGATTATTGGCACTAGCCCATCTTCCATAACAGGTAGTAATCTACCCACCTCAAAATTAGTTAACGCAAATAAGACAACGATTGTAAACCCTAGCAAATAAATACCAAGTATAAACTGCACTGCCCGAGCGATAACCTCTAATCCTTGATACGCTCCATACGTTGCCAAGACCACAATACCAGTTAGAAGCCAGATTCTTGGAGTTAAAGGGAGTGTTGTAACGTTTAGAAAATCCGAAAATTCCCTAAGAACTAAAACGTCCATGAACAACAGAAACACTACGTAGGTTAGGCCAAGACTCTTACCTAAAAATTTGCCCATAATAACTTCACAAGATTGGAAAATCGTAAGTGTCGGAAAAGAGCTTCCCAGCTTATAAACGACCCAAAGAGTTAAACATCCGAAGGCAAACGGAATGATTGAAGCTGCTAACCAGGCAGACTCTTTAGCCTCACTTGCTGTAAAACTTGGAACATAAATTATTATTGTAGAAGTAACAACAACAAACAACAGCATGGAAACTTGAGTTCCTGAGATTTTTTCCTTTTGCTCCATGTTACTCCTCTTCTTTGCCCAGCTTAATTGGGCCTAGTTAGTATCCGATCTGTTGGGCTCCTTTGCCCCGATTAAGAACATCTATTAATATGCCTTTTTTTGCTTATTTTATTAAAAAGGCAAAATTTAAAAGCTCACACAAAATTGTGTGAGCCCTTCTGAATAATCAAAAGATCAGGGTCTATTTATTTCTCTGCAGGATCGAGATATATCCGAGGAACCCGTCTGGAGATTCCACAGACCACTTCATAACTGATGGTTCCGATCCACTCTGCCATTTCTGTCGCTGTAATTTGTTCATAGCCGTCTTTCCCCAAAATCGTTACAATATCGCCCACCTGTACTTCTGGAATCTTAGTTACTTCCAACATAGTCTGATCCATACAAACCCGTCCAATTATCGTGGAACGCCTCCCTTGGATAAGCATTTCTCCATGATTGGAAAGGGTTCTGCGCAACCCATCCGCATAACCCACCGGAATAGTTGCAACGTTCGTAGGGTAAGCCGCTTGAAATGTACGGCCATAACTCACGGTCTCTCCTGTCTTGATACTTTTGACATGAGATACTTTCGCTTTCCAAGACATAACCGGTTCTAAACCGACATTTCCACCAATCTGCGCAGATGGCGTAAGACCATAGAGGCTAATTCCAGGACGAACAAGCTCAAAGTGAGCTTCTGGGAATTGGATAATGGCTGCGCTATTGGCCGCATGGCGAATTGGAATCGTAAGTCCAGCTAGCTTCAGTTTATCATAGAAGGCTTGAAAGCGTTTTAACTGTTCTCGAGCAAACGACAAATCTCTTATATCAGCTGTGGCAAAGTGTGTAAAAATCCCTTCGATAAAGAGATTGGGTAAAGCTGAAATTTTAAGAATTTCTTCCGTATCCTCCTCTCGAAATCCGATCCTGTTCATTCCTGTCTCTATTTTTATATGTAATCTCGCGGTTTTATTTTGTTTCACAGCCGCCTCAGAGAGCGCTTGAGCTTGAGACAATTGAAAAATGGCAGGAATAATATCTTCCTTAACTAAAGTATCTGTCTGGTCCAGCTCAGTAGCCCCAATAACCATGACCGTAAGCTCAGGAAACACCGCTTTGATCTCTAATGCTTCTTGCAAGAGCGCAACGCCAAAGCGCTTTACCCCACACGTCTGTAGAGTTCTCACAACCGGAATCACGCCATGCCCATAGGCATCGGCCTTGACAATTGGCATCATTTCACTGCGGGTATACGCCTGTAGCTTGTTAAAATTTTCTCTTAGTGTTTGTAGATTTACCTCAGCCCAAACCTGTCGCAACCCCATTTTCCCATCCCCTTTTTCTCTCTAAAAACTTCAGTTCCAACCCACGCCGAACTTTAGGCAGCCGATCTGCCACTTCCGATGCCGTGAATCCTAACCACCCATATTCTGTCGCTAAATCGTCCGCAGCTTTCCCATGTAAATATACGCCTAAACATGCAGCTTCAAGGGGGGGGACGCCTTGGGCCAGCCAAGCAAGAATGCTGCCTGTGAGTACATCCCCCGTTCCTCCCGTCCCAAGTCCTGGATTACCCGTTGGGTTAAAAAAAGCTCGACCGTCCGGAGAAGCAATGATAGTCACAGAACCTTTTAAAACAACTACTGCCTCCCACTCGACGGCTTTTGCCACCGCAATGTCCAATCGATTGCGCTCGATATCTTCGACACTACACCCGCAAAGTCTGCTCATTTCACCTGGATGAGGAGTAAGTATCAACGGACCTTGACCATTTCTCAAACTCAGTAGGCCCGGTTCTAACGCTACTAGATTAAGCGCATCCGCATCCAAGACAACTGGGCAACTAATGTTTCTCAAAATCTCCTCAAGCACCGTTACAAACTGAGGATTTTGGGTTAAACCTGGGCCAACTGCCAAAGCTTGGGCCTTTTCAGATTGTTTTAAGATCACCGTCCAAGCTTCTTCGTTAAGATAATCGACTCCCTGAGCGGACCAAACAGTCGCCTCCGTGATACTGGCGTCCACATCTTTAGCAATCCCATCCGGGGTAACGATTTGCAATAGACCAATACCACTTCGCAGAGCACCACGCCCAGCCAGAACAGCCGCCCCACTCATCCCTTTAGACCCTGCCACAAGAATTCCTTTGCCATGGGTTCCTTTGTGACCCTTGAGTTGGCGAACGGGCAGCATATTGCCCACATCGTCATCAGTTAACACAAACGTGGAAATTCCTTCATCTTTAAAATAGGACTCAGGAATAGAAATAGGGTCCACAACAACCCGTCCACTATAGTCTGGCCCTTCGCCAAGAAAAAGACCCCACTTGGGGAGTCCAAAGGTAACTGTCGTTTGGGCACGAATCGCAGTACGGTAAACCTTCCCGGTATTTGCTTCCACCCCACTGGGAATGTCAATAGAAATCACCCAGCCAGAAGAACGGTTCACTTCATTCACATATTCTTCTATTAAACTAGGCAAAGCACCACGCATTCCAATTCCGTAAAGTGCATCCACAACGACATCCGCTTGGGCTAGAGCTAAACGTGTCAAACGACGCTGTTTCTCCCCTTCTATCGCAAAACATTTCCCAGTCGTCCCTTGAAAAAGGCGCAAATTCAGGGCTGCATCTCCCTTTAGTTCCTTAAATCCAGCAAATACAAAGGCCGTGACATCCATGCCTAGGAAAACTAACTGTCGAGCCACGGCCAAACCATCTCCGCCATTATTTCCCTTGCCAACGAGGATCACTGCTTTTTGACCGCTTAAATCTGCCACTGACTTGGAAAGACAACGCCGAATTTCTTCAACAACAGCCCAAGCTGCATTTTCCATAAGCAGCAAACTCGGAATGCCATAATGATGAATAGCCCTATCTTCAATCTGGCGCATCTGTTCCGCGTTGACTACACGCATTTCTCCACCCCGCTTCTTCTTTGATCTGCTTCTACTTTCCCTGTCGGTAATCAAGGCAATATAATTACATTTTCATTCATTCAGCTTAAAATTGCAAACGCCATCGCTTGTGAGCGATTATGAGTTAAACTTATTCGGACTTGAGACCCACCCCTGGCCTTGACTTGGTCCATGGCTCTAGGACTGAGATAAACCAGCGGTTCTCCACTTAAATCATTCAAGATTTCGATATCATGCCAAGACAATCCGCGCAAACCAGTACCCAATGTTTTAAGAACAGCCTCTTTTCCAGCAAAACGGGCCGCATAACTCTGAATGCCTTTCCCTATTAAGCTCTCACGCTCTCGCGTTGTAAAAAGACGTTCGTATAACTTAGGTTGCCGTTTAAAAGCATTAACTAATCGTTCTATTTCAATAATATCAACACCAGGATACATTCTGCTTTCTCCAAATCATAGAATTAATTGTTGCAACTTTTCCTGTCCCTCAGATGATCCCGCGGCCAATAAGACATCTTCTCCCCGCAGGATGAAACCAGCTTCCGGAGAAAATTGTTCAAAACCGTCTCGAACTACAGCTATAATAGTTGTCCCCGTTCGCTCTCGAATCTTTAACTCCCGCAAAGTTTTCCCAATGGCTGGTGAGGTCTTTCCGATTTCGATTTCCCCAACATCTAGCCAGCGAGACATGATACGGTCAGTATATCCCTGCAATTTATTTAGATGGCTCTCAATCTTTAAATCGTTTTCCCGTCTTAGATCCATTAGATTTTTCAAATCTTCTAGAAAGATTTGAATTTCTCCTTTTTGATTAAACGATTTAATAAATTTTTCTGCCAAAGCTTTCGATGTCACGGTAATCCCTACACCTTGATTAACCACAACTACACCAATATTCTGTAAAATTGCGATAGCTCGACGAATAGTTTCTGGTGAGACATTATATCGCCCCGCCAAAGTAGAACGACCATGGATTTTTTCTCCCTCATGGTATACTCCCATCATGATGGCGTGAGCTATATCTATGGCAATTTCCTGGTAGCGTGCTTGGTCCAATACCTTCAACCCCTTACTTATTTATCCTATTATAACATAGCCAACTTCAGGTGGCATCATGCTCTTGACAACTAACAACCCATATGATAACATAAGGTTGTTAGCAAGTATATGGGGCCCTTTTCCGCTGGCATTACCTTAACCTATAATTTAACCACTTTAAAATAAATAACTAAAAGATGTCAAAAAAACGGCTAACAAACTTGTTGCAGCCGACATCATCTTAGGGAATCTGGCGGTTTTGCGTACTTGAGAAGGAAAATTCAATCGGTACGAAGCTCCATAATTAGATAATCATCTTATGAAAGGGGACGATGTCAAATGGATGAACGTCTAAACAATGACCAAATAATCCGACGAATCACAGATGAAAATTCCGATCTGAAACGTTACTTAAACTTGGCGCCTAGCTTTAAACCGACTCCATCCCAACCTGAAACCCCTATCGAATATTCTCAACATTCGTTTCTCCCACCCCTATTACCAAGGCCTAATTTAAGGCCTTAATAACAACTTTAACCTAATCCCCTCTTTTTTAAGGCGATCCTCCGGGGTCGCTATTTTTTTGCCCTTTTTCCTTGCCAAGTATTTCGTCGTTCTAATTCGGCATCGATTGCATTGAGAACTTCCCATTTTTTGCGGCTCCAGAGGGGCCCGATGAGATCAGCCGGGGGCCCATCTCCGGTTAAACGATGAATCACCATTTCAGAGGGTAAGATCTCTAAGCTATCGACCACGAGCGCAACATAATCAGCTTTTGTCATCAGCTCAAATGGTTCGCGCTGATAAATTGCTGCCAAAGGCGTCCCTCTCAACACATGGAGCAAATGAATCTTGATCCCTTGTAGTGGTAACTTGGCAACCGCTTGCACGGTTTCCATCATCTCCGCTTTTGTTTCCCCAGGTAACCCAAGAATTATATGAGCACAAACCCTTATTCCTTTGGAGCGTAACTGCTCAAGCCCCTTCAGAAATTGGGCATAATTGTGACCCCTTTCAATCCAGGCCATGGTTCGGTCATGAATGCTTTGCAATCCAAGTTCGACCCACATGTAGGTTCTCTGATTCAGTTCCTCCAGATAATCCAACACGTCCTCTGGCAGGCAGTCCGGCCTTGTCGAAATGGATAACCCTACCACATTCTCCTCGGCCAAAGCCTCTTCATAGACCGCACGCAACCGCTCAATCGGGGCATAGGTGTTTGTATACGCCTGAAAATAAGCAATATACTGTGCACTGGGCCATTTTTTCTTCATCCGTTCCGTTACTTCAAGAAACTGATCTGCAATGGCTAACCCCTGTTCTCCGGCAAAATCCCCGGACCCTCGTTCGCTGCAGTAGACACACCCTCCCCTGCCCAAGGTCCCATCTCGGTTAGGGCATGTAAATCCAGCATCCAAAGAGACCTTGAATATTTTACCGCCAAACCTTTCCCGTAAATGTTCGTTAAAGGTATGATAACGCTTTGGCATTACGCTTGGTATAATTCAAGTTTTTCTCCGCTCGGGCCACGGAAAAAGAAATTAAACTGTCCTTCACCCAGAGCCATGGGCTCGGAAGAACTTAACTCTACTTGATGTTCTTTTAAGTGCGCAATGGCTTTAACAATGTCCGCTACCCGTAGGGCTAGATGATTGACAACCCCATCCTCAAAACGTTGGCCATCGATGACTTCAACCAGTTCTACGATGGTACCCCCTAATTCTAAAAAAACTAATTCCGCAGCTCCCGGTTTAATCCGATACAAAAACTTAAAACCAAGGGCCTCAACATAAAACCGAAGGGCTTTCTCCATATCCAAAGCCTTAATACCGATATGTTCGACTCCCATAAAAAGGGATTCATTTTCCGTCGTAACCATAGTTTTCCTCCCTATACTCCCGCCCTTAGAACTTTCGCTTATCAAGGGCAAGATAGCCCCTTCCAGCTCCAGAAGCCTTTGCTTAATGTCCAAACCTCCAGCATAGCCCGTTAAATTTCCATTTTTACCAATTACTCGATGACAGGGAACCACAACTCCAATTGGATTTTTATGATTAGCCATACCCACAGCTCTCTGCCCTCTCAGATTTTCTACCTTTGCGGCAATATCACCATAACTACGGGTCTCTCCATAGGGAATATGCATTAGCTCTTCCCAAACTTGAAGTTGAAAGGGTGTACCGATCTGATGAAGTGGAATCGCAAACTCCTTGCGGTTTCCAATAAGGTACTCTTGAAATTGACGAATAGCTTCACTGTTCCGTTCGTGCTTCCGGATTAGAAACCATTTTGGAAACCAACGCGACGCCCAAATTCGGAGGGACTGTTCCTCCTCAATCGACGGTCCAAGTCCTAACCAACATAAACCCACTGCAGTGGAGGCAACGGTTAACTCAACCTCAAGGTCTTTGATCTTCACCCGTTCTGTCCAAAAAGCAACAGTTTGGGCCTGCCAAAGTTCCTGAACATGATAGCTTATTA
The DNA here is from genome assembly GCA_031292055.1 of Desulfosporosinus sp. Taxonomy (GTDB): domain Bacteria; phylum Bacillota; class Desulfitobacteriia; order Desulfitobacteriales; family Desulfitobacteriaceae; genus Desulfosporosinus. The sequence goes on along the minus strand of JARLHV010000123.1, from coordinate 41,397 downwards.
ATTCCCCGTCCTGATAGATTTCGATTAGATTTTGGTCATTGCCTAAACGATTATCAAGATCTATCGGGACACTCCATTTGGGTCCTTCTTTACGATAAAGAGCAAAGTCAACCTGCGGAGCCCTCATCAAAGCATAAATCAACGCAGCCAAACCTCGAGTCAACGGAACTTCAGACTCCAGGAAAGGTCTAATCCGTTCTTCTAAGGGATCCACCAAATGTGGTGCGTTCTGGGCCAATTGACCGAGCCCCCATAGCGCTCCGTCCCATAAACTTTCATCCTCTAACAACCCCGATAACATCCAGTTAAACTGTCCGCACGTCTCCGAACAATGGGCGACAAGGCTTCCGATAGCCTCAGAAGCATTCCAGGCCGTCCCTCCAGATTCCTCAGTAAGCATCCAAAAATAACGTCGAACAAGTTCAAGTGCATAGTTCCGCTCTTTCAGCTCGATGTAGTGCGCAAAAACCCCTAAGGCCTCTACCGCTCGCCAAAAAACAACCCCATCTTTAAGATAAATTCGTGCCATCAATTGCCGATAGAGATTCCTATTATCTTCTGCCCAGTCGCACAGTTGCTTCCAATCTCGATTCTCTAAGACACGCTCCACTTCTTTTTTGCTAGGCATTGGACACCTTCTCCCTTTGGTAAATTCAATTTGGTCTGTTATCAGTATTATACAATCGTTTGTTGTAATTTCCAGATCAGTATTTGCTTATCTAGAAATTATCTTATCATAATTCAGAATAATAATGTAATAAAAAAACGGCCCCCCAGAAGGCCGTTTAAATAAATCACAGTTAAAGCAAAATCCACTAGTCTTTAAGCTCTTTGTATTTGCTCCAATAAACAGATTCCGTCAACACTTCACCACCAATGCCCATGTTACTATAGTCGTGCTCATCTAGTGTTACGGTAAACGCTGCCATCGGGATTCCTAAAGCCTGAGAAGCAGCTTGACTCATTCCGTGAATTAAGCTCCTCTTCTGGTCAATGGTCAGGGTAGGCCCATCAAAGTTAATCATTGGCATTTACAAAGCACCTCCATTAAAAATCATTCTTTACTCCCATTAAAATTCCCAATTAGGCCGTAAAACATGTAAATATATCAACCTCATTTGACTATTTTTGTTATATTCTTTTCCTTTCATCAAAATAAGCTCTAAATAACTATTGCGATAAAAAAACATGGAGAAGACTCTAAAGAGTCAAACCTCCACGTTTTTTGCAAACACCTTCACTGTCCTGCGCTGCAATAGTATCCTTGCCGTGCTGTGTTTTCTATTTTTCCACGCCGAATTAAAAAATTAGCACTTTTGTGCGAATACTATTGACATAGCAAACTTTTCCTTATGAAATACTATCAACTTGAAATTTAATGATGACCTGATCTTCTCCTTAAGATTTATTCCCATTTTTTCGCAATAATTGTTAATTATTTTGCGTAAAGCAATCACTCAATAACTTTTATAGAATAGATCATTACTCACCTTTATTATCTTCTTCCCTAAAGCCTCGGCCACATCTATGCTTGCGGCAACCGCCACTACCACATGATTTTTCCTGACCATCACAGAGCTTATAATCTCCGCCCTCAATTATTAGCATTTTTCCGTTTACTAGAGACTCGGCAAGCTTTTTTCTGGCATCATTATACATACGCTGAACGGTTGTACGTGCGATATTCATTTGCTCAGCACACTCTTCCTGTATAAATCCTTCCAAATCAATCAGTCGTATCGTTTCGTACTCATCAACAGACATGGTAATAAAAGGATCATGATTAATCGAGGCGTTAAGTGGCCCAAATTGCTTGTTTTCCGGCAAGCAACACACTTTTCTCCATTTTCTTGGTCTTGGCATAATTCATTCACCTCGATTAGAGTCAAAAGTAACAGGAACTCTCCTCTCTGCCACTTTTGCTTCCTTTTACAAGCTCTCTAGTTGCTTGCATATAATATCAAGCTGACTTTCAAGCCGTTCCTTTTGCTCTTGCCACAATTCTTTTTGTGTTTTAGATACTGGAGCTGCTCCAAAATTTCTTCCGGCACCTTTTCTGTTACCTCGTCTTAAACCAGTACCATTGCAAACAGCATTGGCTCCATTACAAACCCCTCCACTTTTTCCGCTCATCGCTCCACGTCCCATTAGACCGATTCCATCTTTTCTTGGCATAATCATCACCTCCTTAGTAGTTATTGACATATGTTATAAATTCATTATACTCTATTTATAACATATATCAATAACCTTTGTTTTTATTCCTTCTTGGCAATATAAAACAATTAACCAATGAGACTACGGAGTTATTGACCTGAAATTACGTTTGGTCATTAATACCACCGTATTATTTTTAGAAGCAATCTGCCTTCCATAACATAACGCATCTTGCCCTAGAGATAGATCCGTGATGATTTAATCTCCAAAATAATACCACCAATTCCCAAAAAAAGAAAACCCTGAAATGATTCTATTGAATCAACTTCTGGATTTTTGCGCTGTAAAAGCCCTCTCTACCTTACGATTACGACAGTTTATTCATTATATCTTGATTGGGTACTTGTTAGCCACTCTGCTCGCTGTAGCCTCAAGCTATCATTATAATCAAACTTTTTTAACATTCTATCAAAAGTTGATTCCAGTAACCAGTCAGCAGACCTCTGACCTCGCCAAATATAATTACCAGTGTTCAATACTCTCCCTGTTACCATTTTAGAAAACTCTTCCCAAGAGGAGAGATCAGCAGTAATTACTCCTTCATTAAGATTACGGGTTAAATAATCACGTGTTAAAATCATAATTCCCCCCTTAGGATCACTTTAGAGCCATCTGCCAGGATATCTTGTATAAATAAGGCCTTATCAGCATAGTAGTAAGCTCCTGTTAGTATTTCCCGTAAATCACTGACACCTACGGCAATTCTTTTCTTCATTAATTTTATTTCACCCGCTTTAAATCTTCTATGATTTCCTCAAGCTCTCGCTTCTGTACCGAAGGTTTTTTAACCTGTTTGATAAAACTGCTGTCCAAACCATGTTGCCGGACCTTATCAATCCAGCCAAGAACATCTTCCCGGCTGTAGGCATGATTGGTTAACATGTGGTAGACATTTGCAATCTCGTTCTCAACATTGGTGTTAAAGACCAACGGATCGTCTGAATTAATTGTCACTAGTACATTGGAGTCCTTGTCATTTTTCAAACCATTACTGTTCAAATTCGTAATCGGATGCTCAAACAAACAGTTCACATCCCCGATGGTTGCATTCGAGGTCGGGTTAGTCTCCACATAAATGCCTGCTTGCTCGATCTTTTTTTTCAGACATTCCTGAACCTTTATCAAGAGTATAATCTCCTCTTGCGAAGTCCGGACAAACATCGGCTTACAATAACTCTGCACATACACAGGGCAAAAATGCGTAAGCAACAATTTATCTTCATCCCATATAGGATCGTTTGGATAACTGTCCGCTTCCCTGTCTGAATAAAGTTTACAAAAACAACGTTTAAGTGACCTACCTTGTGATGGAAAGAAGCATCGTTCGTTTCGTATAGGCAAATAGTATGCTTTCATGTCTTCAATTTTATCACGTTCTAAGGACTGAAACTTCAGCGAATACCCTTTCCAAAGAACATAAGGTGACAAACCAGCGATATTTTCATACATCTTCCCTGCAGTATCCATGATTTTAGTTTCCAAATCCGGCACGACATTACATTTTATCTCTGAGTATTGATTACTCAAATACCATAGCCAGAGCAAGTTCTCCAGGTATTCCATTACAGGTATGGCAACGATCTCATTATTTTTGATCCAGTTATGAATATCCACTTGCAAGGCTAAAGCATGACCGATGCGATCTCCCGCTTTATAACCAAAATGAGTAATAACCTCATCAATGTAACGCAGTCCTGACAAAATATGCCGGTAGTCTTCCCCAACATGGTAAGTCAATCCTACATTCTGAATATGACGACTGCTTGCCAGCTGAATCGGGTAGGTATTTTCCTTGCGGCGCAAATGCTTATAAACTGGCGCAAAAACCCAAGGCTCCGCACTTAACTCGTTAGAGGCCGCATCAATCCCTACAATATACTCCCCCAAATGGGGTATATCTCTGATCATCTCATTGAGCGCATCCCAAAATTCCATGTGTCGTTTACGCATTGTCTGCATGCTATTGGAAGATAAAACATCGATCGTCTGAGCAGAAACCCAGCAAATATCACCAAGATACCGATCCATATCATCGGTTTTAATGAAGTGGTATACCAAGCCGATCGTAGGGAAGGAAACCAAACCCCTTTCCTCAATCTCATCCAAGTCCAAAGAATGTTTGTTCCCCATCTCTTTAAAATACCTCAAATACGAACAGAAGATTTCCAGGACCTGCTTGGCAATTGACATTTTTATTTCACGCAGCTTGAACCCATCGGGCCTATTCGGGGAAACGATTTGGATAGGGTATTCGGGAGAAATCTTAAGCTCCAGCTTTTTAAGATTGGAGCATTTGCCCTGGTCTTTAAAAATCGACAGATATTTGGCTTCTTTTTTAGAGCTTCCACCATATGAATTGGCGTAAGGAGCTTTAGATGCCCTGTTAAAAAAATCTTGAAAGAAACGAAGCCCTTTAATTTTTGCCGACTGGAGCTTATTCCCAAAGTAATCATTTTTAACCCTTAAATACTGCAGAAAAATATGCGTAAACTGTGGGCAATCAGAATGACGATGTATGAAAGATAAAGCCTTGTATAAAAATAATATCTCGTACGAGGTGTTAAGATATCCATAGCGCCGGTATGTGCTGCGCCCCAGCACATCAAAAACAGAGTCATCGTCTTCTATGCCGTGGGTACGTTTCAATTCTGGAATTGATTCAAAGCGTTTTTGATAAAAGTTATAGTATAATTGCCAAATAGCTTGCTTTCTTTCCACCGGTTCTCTATCCGGCATAACCGTTAAAAGAATATCCAACTCCAACTGCTGCACACTTTCCTGCCCATTCTTTAAGTTATCTCTGAAAAAATCCAGCATATCGCAAAATTCTCCATCATTTTCCTGTTCCTGCAGATAAGTGGCCATCAACAGGCGCAACAAACCGGCTAAAAATAAGTGAGGAAAATCCTGGTATTCTTTCTTTAGAAAGTGTTCCTCGCCTTTTTTCGAACTGAACTGTGGGACATCCAGTTGAGTAAAATCCGTAACCATTTCCCACAAAGAAAGATAACTCATGCCCGCATTCAAATGCAGATGAGTTTCTGCAATTCCTCTATTTAATATTTTGGCCAGCGGGGTATCACAAACTGATAAATTACTCGTTACGTTGGACAGATAATCAATATTATCCAGCTGGGCGTTGACATAATAGGCTGCTATAAATACATCCGGCGTCATGATGCGCGCCAAGGCGCTCCAGATTTCCACCTTATGTAAACCACTGTATGCTTTGAAAAGTTCATTATCAGCCTCGTCGCTCCACATGCGAATGGAAATCTTCCCATCCCGAAGAATTACCAAGCTGCTGGAAATATCAAAAATTCGCTTGATATAATATGTGTCAACACTGGTAGCCCGACTCTGCTCCCTCAAATAATGAATCATATCTATGTCGGAGTAAAAAATATTCAACAGTTGCAAAATATCATCCAACCGCTCCACTTGTGTAATTGAGGCCATATATCCGATAATTTTCTCCTGATGCTCCTCGTATTCTCTTTTTAGATCGACACGAATTCCTCGATTATTCAGCAATTTTTCATAACAAGCAACCTTGAGGCACAACGGATCGCTGCAAAAATAATTAAAGTCTATAAAGGGTAAGGCAAGCGTCCTGATAATAATGTCTAAGCGCTGGTTTTTATTCACATCCCAGCCCCCGCCTGACGCCGGTAATCATGGATAACCTCTTCTTTGGCCTGCATAAATGTCTGGGTAAGGATATTGCCAAAATTATCTGAAGTTTCAACATAAGTAGCGATTTTCTGATAGATAGCAGCAAAACTATCCTGCTGATCTGATTGCTCGCTCTGAGTGCGGATTTGCAAGCTATGATATTGCCGACTGTTGGCAATGATAAACTGAGCAGCAAAATAAAAGGACGTCAATTCTTTTAACAGATGCAAGTTTAATACCAATTCAAACATGCTAAACATTTGCCCTCCTTTTGCCTCTCCAAGATTGGCAGAAGACTCATAAACAGGGCAATATTCGATAAATTCGGGCAAAAACGGAAAATCAGATTCATCAATTTCTGGGCCAATGTTTTTTAAAGTGTTACGGATTTCTGTCATGAACAAAAAGAAATCCCTAAATTGCATAACCCTCTGTTCAGGAAAATTTTCGTCTTCCCCATCAAAAAACTGTTTGATCAGTTTTTTCCCTTTCTCTTCTACAATGGGAGAAATGTCCATTAAATTATTAATCCATTCTTCAACATCTGCCCAATAAGACTCCTCTACTATAATAATAAAGTCATTATTAATAAAGGCGGCTCTACCTAATGTAATCACAAATTCAGTAAAGGAAATGATGGTTCGATTAAACTCCTGCGTATGATATTCTTCTTCATTTTTTTGGGGTTTGTGTTTACTTTTGAACTCTTCCCAAAGCTTCCTGCATTGATTCTGCAGCAAAATGTCCCTAAATTCCGATCTGTCAACATCACGGAAAAAAGTTTCCAAGCTTCTCCCCTGTCCGACGTTAGCGCCCACCCATTCTTTAGGTGTCGGACTGGAATTCTCAAGTAAAATTTCTTTAAATAGGTCAACTTGTTTCTCTGAATAATCCAAAATATGATTTTGGTTCAAAAGCTCTTCAAAAACCTGCTCCACACTGCCCTTTAAATTTTCACCAAATTCCCACCACACTAGAAGTTCCAACAAGGGGTTATATTTCAGGTAATACTCATCTTTTACCAACAATAGACCACTTTGGGAAGTAAATAGCAAGGACATAATAGTTTTGCTCCAATAATAATCGGTCTTGCAACTTTCTGACAGCCTATCCGGCTCCAACTCTTCTCTCTGCTTTCTGTCATAGTAGACATTAGTAAAATATGTTTGAATGTCTGAAAAATTAAAGAGATCGAGAAAAAGATAAGGCCTTGGATTCTCCAGCACTAAAGCATAGTCACTAATAATGTCCTCCACTAGTTTTTTGCTTTGGTAAAGTTGCACCTGTCTAGAGGAGCCAGCTTTATTAGAGCCGAGCCGAGTAATGTCTTTGTTCAGATATTCTGTAATTTCCCAATATCCGTGTATATCGCCCCTTTTCGGGAAGATGATCCGAAGCAGGTTCTCAATAAAAAACAACATGACAAACATAACGCCGATTGATTGCTTAACATCGGTTAAGCTATCTCTCATCTCTTCGTTAATTAGATACTCCCACGATTTTGAGTCCATATAGGAAGGTGGAGATTTGTATTTCTTAGTGATCTTTTTCTTTTGGGTTAATCTTTTCTTTTCATATAACTCCAACAATAGCGCATAATTAATGTATAGATCCCACTCACCTTTACGTAACAAGAGCAAGTGACTGATATAATCCTGATATTCCACAACATTACGATCGTTGGAAGTAATCAGCACGGAAAGCAAATGATTCAAAACGAAGTAAATGTCCCTGTTTGAATTAAGGTCATCTTTTTTCTCAACCTTCTCTTTTATATCTTTAAGCTTTTCCAGTGCATTCATAATCTCCAGGCAGCCATTAAAGATATAGCGATTTTTGTTTCCGAAGATCATAAGATATGAGGTAATGAAATTCTCTACAGTTGCAGACTGACTCTTATCTTTAAGCAAAAAATTATGGAGTGACGAACCTTCAAATTCATTTACAAGATCAATCAGAAAATCCATAATGGGCTTAGACGTTTCACGAACAGTGTCAGAGTGGTCCTCTTCCCATTCCCATTCCCGCGAATACCGAAACAAGAGTTTTTGCTCGTAAGTATCGTATCGTTCCAGCGAAAATCTGCTGGCTGGCGGAATCACCTTATTCAGGTATTCCATCGCTGCATCTTTCGCCTTATCTATCTGATATAACTCTGCCACCTCGTGGTCAGGTGCAGCACCTTGCAGCAAAGAAGAAAAATGAGATCCAATCACCTTTTCATACATTTTGCAAACTAACACATGTTCAAGCGTCTTCATAGCCGCCGAAATAATAATTACAACATTGGGATTGGAAAAACACTTAAAAGCTGAGGTCAATAATTCCATGCTGCGTTCTGGGGCCAAGTCAATATCATCAAATATAATAAAAATTAACGGGCGCGAAAGCTCTAGGCACTCCTTTGGGTTCTTTGACTTGAAGTGCTTTATCTGGTATTTGGTATTGACCAATAGGTTCCAAAATTTATTCAAACTTTTTAGGAGATGATATTGTTTCCTGGACTGGTCCGCTTTGATGCTTAAAGTATCTACGTAAGAATATTGCCCAGCTATATTGCTTGTATTACTAAAACACTCTCTATAAATCAAATCGTATTCTTCACGGAGCTGATTTCTTTCATTGAACCTGCAGTTTTCGAAAAAATCAACCCCCGCTTTCCTCATAAATTCCTGGTTATTAAACACATGGATATTCTTTTTCATCTCATATTCAATTTCTCCGACCACATCCCCAAACATCGCCAAAACCCATCCCAATAACGTACATTCGCTGTTAATAATCTCAGGCATTATAATAGGCAATACAATATCTCCATATGTTTTTTCCTTCTCCAGAAAAATTTCACGGAGCGAAAACAAAACGGAAGTTTTCCCAGAGCCCCGTCCTCCAAAAATTCCGAAGATATTATCATGCATCAGGTAATATTCATGTTCTATTAGTTTTGATTTCTGCTTGCCACCATTTTGGAAAGCTGCCCTTTCTCTTTGTAACTGAATATTTTTTAATAAATTGTCACATTGGGGGAAAGAGTTTTTTAATTGTTCACCATCAAGCAGTTTAATCCCTATTTTTCTGCTAGCTTTAAATTTGTCCATTTTAAATCGCACCTCTCTGCTTAGTACACCAATAATGAATTTTTACATATTCTAATAGTAAAATTGGATCGCTTGCAGGAATATCTGCCTTAGTTTAGAATAAATAAGGTATAATCCAGAATATAATACTTGTCATTCGAAAAGTGAGGTTTTATTATGTATCTAACTCAAAAGAAAGCACTTGTGGGAGAAAAACCTTCCCGCTTGCAAAGAAGAATAATTTATCGCAACGCCCACGAAGCTCACATCCAGACTAATTCAGCTGAGCAAGTCGACATTGCAGAATCCGAAATATTTAAAACTTTATTCAGACGCTCATGGTATTTACGGGATAAAACTTCAAATTAACTTAATATGCTTCCTTACCAAGTTGATGTTCTATAATGCCTTGGTTATTTTCATTTTCCCAGTTCTTTTGAACTCCCGCAGAGGGTGCTTGCCGGAAATGTTTGTATGCTTATTTTATAATCTTGTTTGCCAAGATAATTCTATGACTTGTGTTAGAAAATCCCCAAGTTGTATAATTGTTTTTTAAAAAAAATTATTGAAGTCATTTCTCAATTGTCCAAGATGCAACGAGTAGGCGGCTAATTTCTTTTGAGTATATCATGATTCCACTGCACAAACCTCCACTTTTTTTGTCCCTAAGCAGGAAATTCATTGTATATTGTAGAATACCTGAGTATTCATTAGACAATCCGAGATATCAAGATATATATCAACAATCGGTAATAAAAACTATTAAAGGGGCCGCGCTAGCGGCCCCTTTAATTTACAGAAAACACCAAAAAAATATTTCCCTTAGCTAAGCAGTAATCAACTTTGGGATTGGCCTTTTTTACTAACAAAACGTCCAATAGCATAAGTTATTAAACCTATCAATAACACTCCTACAAATGCCGATACAAGGTACCCAAGCGCCTGTTGCCAGAATGTCTGATCGTATCCTGCAATGCCATAGTCTGGGAATAGGGCATGTTTCCAAAAATCAGCGAATTTCTCCAGGCCAGCAGGGATGTACCCGATCTGAGCTTTGACATCTTCTGTGCCCCCTTCACCCCAAGCACCTCCAGATGCTAGAAGCCCTAATGGCGTAAATATTGCAACGACCACTAACCCAATGACATATTTTCTAAAACGAAACGCAGGACTTTTACTTTCTGAGGGATTCCTCAGTTCCAACAAAGCTGGATTAGTACGTTGCAAATAAGCAATGACCATTGCAGTTACCACAGCCTCTACCGGTCCCGCGATGGTCGCATGAGCAAAAAGCATAGCTGGTACAGCAACACTCAGTCCATAGGGGCTATAAAGCGGTGTCCCGTTAGCAGTATGGAAAAGCAGCGGTTGCAAGCCAAACTCTACTCCCGCACAAACAGCAGCAACGCAAAGACCGATGTATCCACCTAGGGCTGCCCCAACTAAACGACGTTTTGATAAAACCACACTGTTCCCAGCAATCAAACTATATATGGCATAGCTTACAAAGGGCAACACAATACCCATGTTGAAGATGTTGGCACCTAAAGCCAAAATGCCGCCATCACCGAAAAAGAGTGCTTGAATCACTAAAGCAATCGCAACCCCTATGGCAGCTGTCCAAGGCCCAAAAAGGATAGCTAATAATGACCCGCCTACCGCATGGGCCGTTGTTCCATCAGGAATAGGAACATTAAACATCATAAGCGTGAAAGAAAAGGCCGCACCAATAGACAAGAGGGGAATGTACTTAGCACTTAGCGTTTTAGAAGTTTTCTTAGTTGCGATGGCTAAGATCGATGCAGTTACGATTCCCATCACCGCATCGGTTTGTGGACTCAAATACCCATCTGGAATATGCATTGATAACTTCCTCCTTACGTAATTCAAACAGCTTTCAAGATTTTTCGCAGTTTTCTTTGGGCAGTTAACCAATACATTGTTGTCGGTGCTGCCAATTATCACCTGCATGAAAATGAAATCGTTCATGGATTAGGTTGACTTCTAATAATAAGTCACGATTGGAGAGTACTTGTAGGGTTGCACCATCCGTTGCTATAGTATGGTTCTCACGAAAAATGATTACACGCTGGGCTAGCTCTTCAACGATCGATAGGTCATGCGTAGCCATAATTACGGTCTTGCCTGCCTTTTGCAAAGCCTTGAGAAACTCAACGAGCCAAAACTGGGTACGCGGATCTAGCCCATTCGTTGGCTCATCTAGAAATAGCACCTCTGGATTCACTGAAAGTACACAAGCTAAAGCAACCTTTTTCTTTTCTCCACCACTCAGCTTGTACGGAGCACGGTCTAATAGATTTCGAATTCCCACCAAGTCGGCGGTATCCTCTACCCTCTGTTTCACCTCCTCCTTTGTCAGCCCGGCTTGCAAGGGTGCGAAAGCCAATTCATCCCATACTGTAGCAGAAAAAAGCTGGGCATCCGAGTTCTGAAATACGAAACCCACTCGCTGTCTAAAGTCTTGCTGAAACACGAGGTCACGCAAAGCATCCTCCGTTACTTCCTGTCCAAAAGCATAAATCCGACCGGCATCTGGATGAATAAGACCACATAACATTTTCAGCAACGTGGATTTACCGCTTCCGTTAGCCCCGAGAATTGCCAAACCTTCACCTTGATGAATACTTAAGTTTATATCCGTAAGCACGGGATAACCGGGCAGATAAGAGTAGGCTACATCATGAATGTCAAAAATTAAGTCCAAACCGTCCTCTCCTTTCATCCGCCCAAGGCTTTGTTCGCTACCATCATGATCAGACCTGCTAAAACAACTAGTATCAAGATGATTACATCCTGCCAACGCAAACGAGAACGCTGCAAGAGCCGTAGTTCCCCCGTATAACCCCGGGCAGTCATAGCCCAATAGACTTCCTCACTCATTTTCAAGGACTTGCCAAACAATCCACCCAGTGCTGTCGCTACAAACCGTCTCTGTTCTTTAGATGACGATTGACCAGCATCACGAGCTTTGCGGGCTAGGAACATTTCCTCCACAGCCGTAATCAAGACAAAAATGTACCGATAGGTCATCTCAAGAGTGACTACGAAAATTTTTGGTACAAAGAAAGAACGTAAAGCACGTAGAAGATCCATCCAACGAGTGCTCAACGTGAGTACCACGGCTAAAGATACTGAGATACCCACCCGACTGACCAGCATAATTCCTCCCCATAACCCCTGCTGTGTCACTGCCAAAGTTGATGGCAAAGATAGCGGACCGATGGCAAGTGGATGCCTAAACTCCCATAGGATCCAAAGCGGTTGACCTGGTCGTACCCAGTTGAAGAGAGCAGGTAGCACCATAATCCCGGTAAATAAAGGAACAACCAACCACACTCGTGCGACCACTCGACGCAGCGGCAGATGAGAAAGTGTGGCTACCCCCAGCAAAACAAAATAAAAAGACCATAACAGAGATAGGTGCGAACTAAGATTAACCACCACTAAGAGAAAAATAAGAGTAATCACTTTAACCCGTGGATCTAAACCCTGTAAGTACCCTTGACGCATAGCGATCTCCTCAGAAAAGACCGTGTCACGGAGAAAACCCACAATGTCTCGCAGTGTCTTCTCGATAAAATTGCTTTTCCGCCGACCACCACAGCCGCACTGACACAAAGCAGGGTTCGTCTCACTTAGCCAACTCGGAAGTTCCATTCAGCTTAGCTCCTTTCCGCAATCATCTTTGAACACAAATAGGCATTAGCACCTTCCTTTCAAGTAAATAAAAAGACCACAAAGTTGACTCAAATAAGTCAAACCTCCATGGTCTTTGCAAACACCTTCATGGTCTTGCTTCTGCAATATTATTATAATTTCAATATTCTACAAAGATTCTTAAATTCCTGCTAAATAGCTCCGCGAAAAAATAAATTGTTCGAGTAGAATTCACTTAAAGCTGGAATACTCACGTGGTATATCATCTGCTTCGAGTTCAGGACATAATGTTGTCCTATTATCATCAATCAACGCCCTGAGAATACAGTTACCGGTCTAATGGGAAAGTGTTAAGTAATTGATATTCATTCTATTCAGAGCTTTTAAAATGATAGTTCTCTCAGTGTTAGGGAGCGTCAGCTTGAGTAAAATTACTTTGACTTTATTTACGACCCTAAAATTTTTCCTTACCCACTGCTCAAGGTCTACTCCTGTTGGTGACTTTGTAAACAAACCGCTTTGGTTAGCCAAGCTTGAGTTATCATCAAACACAGGATTTATGTACTTCACAAATAAATCATCGTCACTAGTGCCATAGTTCTTCATTTTTAACTCGTTATTTATGACAATCACTCTGTGATTAAAGGAATAGATAGCCCTTTTATCTTGTTCGTTGCCTTCCTTACAGAAAGCAAAGTATGCGGCGATAAAGGGCGAAGTAGTCCATTCTAAAAGCGGATTAACAGAGCCGTAATGCTGCCCTGATGCCCACCAATCGTCATCTGATTCCATTTCTTCCAGATTTAATTCTCCCCTGCCCCTGTTGGCGTACTTAAAGCTTTGAAGATGCCTTAGACTATCATTATCACCGAATTTTTTTAGCATTCGATCTAAAGTTGATTCCAATAGCCAGTCAGTAGACCTCTGACCTCGCCAAATATAATTACTGGTGTTTAATAATCTCCCTGTTACTAACTTAGAAAACTCTTGCCAAGAGGAAAGATCAGCAGTAATTACTCCTTCACTAAGATTATTGGTTATATAATCACGTGTTAATATCACCATTTTCCCTCCTCAAAATAAGTAAGCACAGTGTTTTATATAAAAGTACTTTTATATATTATCCATTTCATGACTTATTGTCGATAAGGGCCCTTGAATTAACTATCGGCTAACCTTTTCTGGACAGGCATCAATACATTCACCACATAATATGCACTCTGAGTTACTCATATCTCCTTTATGAACCATATCCATAACTTGAAGGCTTATCGGACATTTTTCAGTACAGGCACTACAGCTTATACACTTATCTTCGTCTACCTTAAATTTTATAAATAAATAATTAAATTTATAGAAGGGATTAATACATTTGTGTAGAATAGTATCTATATAGTCAATATTCATTATGATAAAAAAAGAGACCATGGAGGTCTTGACTTGACATTAAGTCTAGTCATTTTTTCCATGGTCTTTTTCCTTTATAAGGAGGTGATTATAGGCATATGGGCCTCTGCCTGATGTTTTTCCATAGTTTGTAATGTCATGAATTCCACGTTCTAAAACGCCCTCAAAATTTGTCTGCATCTTACGTGCGAGTATGTCAACTCATAATTCCTAAGGAAGTTTGGTTTCTAAGGAATAACAACCACTTCAGACCTAATGATAACCTGATCTGACCGTCATGATATCCTTAGGTCTGACCCTAACTTGAAATAAACATTTCTCAAGCAATTTCTTATGAACTTGTTCTGGTAAAGCTTTTATAATCCTTAAAAGAAGGAGGTCCCAGCAATGTGTGAATCAAATGCTTATCTCAAAGATGGAGAAAACGAAGTAATGGTGATGGAGTCCGTTGATTCCATCGAGCCCTGTGAGAATGGCCTAAAACTCATGGATATCTTTGGAAAACAAATATTTATCCAAGCCAGAATTAAAGACATGACACTTCTCAATCACCGTATTATTTTAGAAGAAATCTGCACTCGATAACATAAAAGCTCTGGCCTTGAGAGTTTACATTTATAATCTTTTCTCCATAAGTTACCCTTTAACGTCCATCAATAACCTTATAGCAACGAGATTGACAATTTGTTCCTATAGAAATACAATACTCTTGAGGCTGTCTTCCTGCTAATTTTAGATATTAAAATGAAGGTAGCCAATATATTTCAAGGAGGGTAACTATTATGCCAGATTTCGGCAATTCTTTTTCTGGGCTTGCAAAAGATCGCAAATTAACTGAACAGGAATTAATTAGAGCCATAAGATTCATGGTTTCCGCGGAATATGAAGCTATTCAATTGTATATGCAGTTAGCAGAATCAACTGACAACAAATTAGCAATTGAAGTATTAATGGATATTGCTGATGAAGAAAGAGTCCACGCTGGAGAGTTTCTGAGACTGTTAAAAGAATTAGCCCCTGACGAAGAGAAATTTTATATGTCTGGCGCTCAGGAAGTTGAAGAAGAAATTGAGACATTAAAAAAATAATAGGTTAATGCTTGAGACCATAAAGTTGATTAAATTCCTGCCAAATTATCTTCATAAATCCAATTCCGAGACACCTACGCTATTTTTAGGACAAGCAGAAGGAATTAACACTTTTATGTCGAATAATTTATAATAATGTGTCGTTTATTATGAAACAAAAAGACCATGGAGGTCTTGGCTTGACATTAAGTCTGGTCATTTTCCATGGTCTTTTTCATTTCACAAAGGAGGCGATCATAGCGTATAAACCTACGTCGTGTCTTCCCATAATTTGTAATGCAATGAATTCCATCTTCCATGAATACCTTTTCAATCTTCTTGCCTCTCACATACAGAACTATTAACTCATGATTCCTAAGGAAGTTTGGATCCTCCTTACGGAATACTATCAACTTCAGACCTAATGACAACCTGATCTGACCGTCACTGTATCATTGGGTCTAACCCTTCTCAACTACCGTATTATTTCAGAAGAAATCTGCCTTCCATGAAGATGAAGTTCCAATTTAGTCCTAAAATGCCATTGACAGACATATCTATCCATGCTAAAATTAAAGTAATTTAATATCATAAAGAATGAGTACATTTTCTTTACTTTAATAAGAAAAATGTTTAAAAGAGAAGTCAGTTTAATTCTGACGCGGTCCCGCCACTGTAATAGGGAGTAGTCTTACAACATGTCACTGGATTCTTCCGGGAAGACGTAAGGCTGTGATGAACTTAAGCCAGGATACCTGCTCGTCTTGAAATTCAGCTTTAGCGCCCACGACGGATGGGCAGGTAAGGATATTTATGTTACTAACATATTTGAAACCTCCTGCTTTGTGTGCGGGAGGTTTTGTTATTTCCCCCCAATCCCTGTGGTGTATGCTTCAGCTCTGATTAGTCGACGGGCAAGTTACTTAAGGGTGTAATTATAAAGCGAAGTTATGGGTTAATCAGAATGCGAAAGGAGCGAAATATCATGATTACAGCTACTGTTCATAGTTTAGAAGGGGTTGTCTGCAGACTCGGATTAGACCCACTCACAGTCGACCGCTTTATGAAAGAATGGTTACAAACTGCACACGAGGTATCCTTTGAGGAAGCTACTGAGGTAGCTTGTATCTTGAATAAAATGAAGAAATGCACTTATTACTTAGCTCCAGATCCTACACGAGAGGGTTATCAAGTTGTACTCATCGTGAAAAAAAATCGAGTAATTACTGTACTTACTCAGTTAACCAGTTTTTTTTATGGTGTACCTGAGGCTAAGACGGTGAATGGTACACGTATGATTAGAACACTAGGGGGTGAGATGTATGAAGACAATGGCAATTGGGTTAGACAACTTAGAATAAGGCACAAAAAGAATTTCTATAGAAAAAATCTTAAATATTAACACTAATCGCCACTTCGAAAGCAGCGTCTATAGGTCGAGTATTTATTCCTTTTTTTCTCAAATAAGCGACCCTTCTTTAAATAAAGTAAGTTTAAAAATTTTTCTCTTAATTGCAGGATTAGGCAGATAAGACCTAGAATACATTTATTAGTAGTGGATCAGATTAGGTTAGTTGTTTTTGATCGACGTGTTGCTATAAGTCAATATTGCTTCAAGTTTGAGCAGTTTAAAACTTATCGAGTTGTATCTAACTTTGAGTCGGCATCCATTGAGACAAAATTCAGGCCAAACTTATGCTGAGAGCGAAACTTGATCGCCTCATTAGTTGGCATGATTTTTGCGTATGCACTTTAATTAAATCTGGCAGATCAAGTACGATTATTGACAGACCGACATTAGCAAACGACATTAACAGAAAGAAGGGGTTAATAGCGAAAATAATTTCCTAACCAATAATTATAACAGTGTGTCTTTACGAGCAACCTTGTGAAACATTGTACAAGTTCATATCAATACTGAATGATGAACTGCTGGCGTAAATTTGCTTGTGCAGTATTCGCCTCATTAGATGATTGGGCTAATACTGCACAAGCAAAAAAGGAGTTAAGTCTTATGAAAGAAACAATTGTCGGGGTCGTCATTGAAGTAACGGCGGATATCGCTAAAGTGAAAATCAATCGCCACAGTGACTGTCACAATTGTGGTCTCTGTCCGGGCGAAGACGCCTTAGTCCTGGAAGCCCCAAGGACCGAGGACGCTATCCCAGGTCAAAGAGTCCTTCTCGAACTTAAGAATGGAAATATGTTGCTGGCCGCCTTTTCCGTCTATATCCTGCCAATTATAGCCATAGCAGGAGGCATATTGCTCGGCTATTTAACTTCCTCTTACTTTAAAACGTCTGCTGCCCTACTAATGACCCTCGGAGGCTTCATCTTTGGCTTAGCAGCAATCCTGGTCATCAAAAAGCTCGATTTATCGTTACAATCAGCGAAGGATATACCGAAAATTATCAAAATACTGAATTGACGTTCGAGGAGATGGTCTGATGTTGAGTAAAATCAAGTGGGGTATTCATCCCAATACCCACAAGACTCTGACTGAAGCTAAACCTATCGTCTGTGGAACCTTACCCAACTTAGTGATTCTTCCCGTTCAGCAACACCTGGGAGTTCCCTGCGTGCCGATCGTCAAAAAAGAGGATCAGGTCAAAAAGGGACAGCTGATCGCCAGTAGTGACGCGCCTGTATCCAGTAATGTTCATGCTTCGCTTTCCGGCAAGGTTGTGGCTATTTCGAGCAAACCGCACCCCTATTTGGGAGAATGCTTAGCCATAACGATTGAGAGTGATGGCTTAGACGAATGGGAAGAAGGGGTTCTGACCGAGCGTGACTGGCAAACCTTAGAACCCGGCGAACTGGTTGAACTGATCAAAAAAGCCGGCATCGTCGGTTTAGGCGGAGCGACCTTTCCCACTCATATCAAACTTCTTCCGCCCAAGGAGGCCATGCTTGATACGCTGATCCTGAACGGAGCGGAATGTGAACCCTTCTTAACCGCTGATCATCGCATTATGCTCGAATATTCGGAACGACTGGTAACCGGGATTTTGATCCTCAAAAAAATCTTAGCTGTCGATCAGGTCATCGTCGGCATTGAAGACAATAAAATGGATGCTGTTCAAGTCCTGACCAAAGCTTTAAGCGGGACAAATGTCCAAGTCCAAGCGATTCCGACCAAGTATCCGCACGGCTCGGAAAAAATGCTGATCCAAACGGTGCTGAAGCGCCAAGTCCCTTGCGGACAACTCCCGCTGAGTGTCGGCGTGGTCGTTCAGAACGTAGGAACTGCCGTGGCGATTTGCGATGCGGTCCAGCACGGTATCCCATTGATTGAACGAGTTGTTACGATCAGCGGCAGTGCCATTGTGGAGCCTAAAAATCTCAGGCTTCGAGTCGGCATCACCTTTGCCGAGGCCATTAAACAGTGTGGCGGACTAAAATTTAACCCTGAAAAAATCCTCTCCGGAGGGCCTTTTATGGGAGCTGCGCAATATACCACCGAAGTGCCGGTGATTAAAGGCATCAATGGCATCCTGGCCTTAAGTAAGAAGGATCTCCAGCAGGGAATCACTACCAACTGCATTCGTTGCGGACGCTGTGTCAGCGCCTGTCCGATGGGTTTAAACCCCACGATGCTCAGCACCTTGGCTGAAAAAGGACTTTTTGCCGAGGCCAAAGAAGACTACCATTTGCTGGATTGTATGGAATGTGGTACTTGTGGTTATGTCTGTCCCGCTAAACGGACCATGGTTCACTATATTCGTTATGCTAAGCAACTGTCAGCTGCTAAGGGGGGAAAGCGATGAGTACTGAAGTATTTACCAACAGCCCTGGAGCAAACCCGTTACCGGAATCCGCTGATTCTGAGCAAACTCTGCTCACTGTCTCGTCATCGCCCCATATGTTTTCCACGGACTCGACTCAAAAAATTATGTGGACCGTTATCTTGACCTTAACTCCCGCTATCGTCTTTGCTGCTGTTCACTTTGGCTGGCCGGCTGTCCTAACTTTGGCCCTGGGCGGCTTGTCTGCGGTCATTTTTGAAGCCCTCGTCCAGAAACTGCGGAAAAAGGCTGTGACCATCAGTGACGGCAGCGCCTTATTAAGCGGCTTGCTTTTAGCAATGTGTTTGCCGCCGTCCGTGCCATTTTTCCTGCCCATCGTCGGTTCGTTCATTGCCATCGTGATCGCCAAGCATTCCATGGGCGGCTTAGGATTTAACATTTTTAATCCCGCTCATATTGGCAGGGCAGCCTTAATGGTGTCCTGGCCGGTAGCCATGACGACTTGGTCCAGTATGACAACAAAAATCGATTCAGTCAGTTCCGCAACGCCGCTGAATGTCTTAAAACAACAAGGCTATGACGCCTTAATCACTTCCTTTGGCAGCCCAACTCACCTGTATGAATCTTTATTTTTGGGGTTAAGGAACGGAAGTCTGGGGGAAACATCCGTTTTGTTATTGCTGCTGGGAGGGGTTGTCCTGATCTACAAACGTTACATTGACTGGGTCGTCCCGGTGACGATGATCGGGACGGTCGGTATCCTGGTTTGGATCTGCGGACCAAAGGGATTTTTCACAGGAGATCCTCTCTTCCATATCATGGCGGGCGGTCTGATGCTCGGTGCCTTTTTCATGGCGACCGATATGGTCACCGCTCCGATCACCCGCAAAGGAAAAGTCATCTTTGCAGCCGGCGCCGGTGGGATAACCGTCCTGATCCGCTTGCTGGGAGGCTATCCTGAAGGAGTCTGTTATTCCATTCTCTTAATGAATTGTGTGACACCCTTAATTGATCGTTTCGTGCAACCTGTGAGATATGGAAGGAAGTGAGCTCAGTCATGACTTCAACTTCAACATCAACCTCGCCATCGCCATCGAACTCAACGGCACCATCGGCGCTCAAACCTGCCCACAAAGAGGACAGTGTCTTGCGGATCGCCTTAAATCTTACCGCAGCCTGTCTCATTTCCGGGCTTTTCATCGCCGGAACCTATTTTTTAACCCATGACACCGCAGTTCAGAAGGAAGCCGAATTACAGGCGCTCACCCTCAAAAGTATGGTCACTGAAGCCGATAGCTACAAAAATGTCGCCGGAAAACCCGATTGGTATATCGCCTCCAAAGCCGGCAAGATCATTGCCTACATCGTCCCCGCTGAAAGCAAAGGCTACGGTGGCGCTATTAAAATGCTTGTCGCCGTAACTCCGGATGGCGTGGTCAAAAATTTCAACATTCTGGACAGTAAAGAAACCCCCGGGCTGGGCGATAAAGCCTCCAAACCACAATTTTCCGGACAACTGCTGGGCAAGAGCGCCGAACATCTGACCGTTACCAAAGATCCCAGTGACAAAGAAGACATTATGGCGATCAGTGGGGCCACGATTACCTCCCGAGCCGTGACCTTAGGTGTCAAAAATGCAGTTGCGGAAGTCGCTCAATTCGTCAAAGAAGGAGGTAGCTAACATGTTTAGACTATGGAAAATATTCTCTAAAGGTCTGATCATGGAAAACCCGATTTTTGTCCTGGCCCTTAGTCTCTGTCCGGCACTGGCCGTAACCACAACCGTTATTAATGCCTTGACGATGGGGCTTTCCGTGCTGTTCGTCTTATCGGCCAACAACGTTGTAGTCTCCCTAACCCGCAAGCTGGTCAATCACAAAGTTCGGGTGCCGATTTACATCACTTCTATTGCCACGATCGTAACCCTGGTCCAATTATTGCTTCAGGCCTATGCCCCCCTCTTATACAAAGACTTAGGCATCTACCTGTCCCTCATTGTCGTCTTTGCGATCATTTTGGCCCGGGCTGAAGTGTTTGCCTCCAAAAATTCAGTGGTCCCTTCGTTCTTTGACGGTTTTGGGATGGGCTGCGGTTTCACCTTAGCCATGCTGATTATCGGAACAATTCGGGAATTAGTGGGCAATGGAACGATTCTGGGCTACAACATCCTGGGGCATGCTTACCAACCGGCCCTGATCATGATTCTGCCGCCCGGAGCCTTTCTCCTGATCGGTTATTTAGTCGGAGCTTCTAAACTATTGAATGAGTATTTAGAAAAACGTCAGAAAGCTCGAGGTGAGGTTGTATGAATGATTATTTGCTGCTCTTCATCGGCGCTGTCATCGTTAACAACTTTGTTTTAACCCGCTTCTTGGGGCTCTGCATTTTCTTTGGTGTTTCTAAAAACCTGAAGGCGTCGGTCGGAATGGGAATGGCGGTCACTTCCGTCATCTTTATCAGTTCCATCTTCGCCTATGGGGTCTACAATTTCATCTTAGTCCCCCTCCATGTGACCTTTCTGACTACCATTGTTTTTGTTCTGCTGATTGCGAGCTTTGTGCAGTTGCTGGAAATGGTCATCCGCCGCTATTTACCGGCCCTCTACAAAATGTGGGGAATCTACCTGCTCTTGATCGCCACCAACTGTGTCGTGCTTGCCGTGCCGCTGATTAACATTGAATCGAACTTTTCCTTTGCCAAAAGCTTAGTCAACGCGCTGGGTTCCGGGGTCGGTTTTGCGGTAGCAATTATCTTAATGGCTAGTTTGCGGGAAAAGTTGCGGCTTGCCGAGGTGCCAAAACCGCTCGAAGGTTTGGGCATTGCCTTTATTGTCGCCGGATTCCTGTCTTTATCGTTTTTTGGCTTCTCCGGTATGATTAAATAACTGGAAAGGGGCGAGCAGAGTATGGGTACAGTTCTTTCAATTGTGGTTGTCTTGGGTCTGGTCGGAGCGTTTTTCGGCTTGATTCTGGCTCTGGCCAATAAAAAACTGGCCGTTGAATTAAATCCGCTCATTCATTTAGTGGAAGATGTTTTGCCCAAAGGTCAATGTGGGGCTTGTGGGTTCGCGGGATGTATGGCTTACGCCGAAGCTGTGGTGTTAAATAAAGAGGTTTCTCCCGACCTTTGTATACCGGGCAAAAAAGCCGTCGCCCAAAAAGTCGCGGACCTGACCGGTAAAAAATCCCTTGAGGTAGAACCCCGAATTGCCTATCTGAAATGCTCCAATCCTATCGCTACTGCTTCAAAAAAATATTTCTATTCCGGCATTCAGGATTGTGTTGCTGAAAATCTTTTGCATTTTGGCCAGAAGGAGTGCCGCTATGGCTGCATCGGCTTAGGAACCTGTGTCAAACAATGTGTTTTTGAGGCGATTCAGCTCAACGAACTGGGCTTGCCGGTGATTGATTCCGCCAAATGTACCGGTTGCGGCAAGTGTGCCGACGCCTGTCCCAAGAAGATTATTCAAATGATTCCGCCGGATGCTCACGTAAGTGTAGCCTGCAATTCGCTGGACAAAGGGGCCGTGGCCCGCAAGGCTTGTTCCATTGCCTGCATTGGCTGTGGTTTATGTAAAAAACAGTGTCCCTATGAGGCCATTGAACTTAAAAATAATTTGGCCTGGGTTAATTCGCAAATCTGCATCGAAAAATGTACTCAAGCGGTTTGTTTGGATAAGTGTCCCACCAAAGCGATTAAGAGTTGCCTGAACAAGGTTGCCAAAGGGCTCGCGATTTAACTCCCAGGCGCAAAGGGGCGGCGAGGCGCAAA
This sequence comes from Desulfosporosinus sp., assembly GCA_031292055.1. Lineage (GTDB taxonomy): Bacteria > Bacillota > Desulfitobacteriia > Desulfitobacteriales > Desulfitobacteriaceae > Desulfosporosinus. Next base: position 18,759 of record JARLHV010000123.1, on the reverse strand, counting down.
GGGGGACGGTTCTAGATTGCACTCTAGATTGCACTTTTTAACTCCAATTTTCAAGTAAAGGAGTATATCAAAACCTCTACTTTCTACCCAGAAAATATCCATTTTTATTCTCTGATGGTGCCGCGTTAGCGGTCTACCCTGAAATAAGAATCCATTTCATTCATCAGTAGTGCCACACAGCGGCATGGGGATCTGATAGTACGAAAAGCTCACCAACTGCGGGTCCGGCGTAACCGTCCTGCGTAACAGTCTGGAGTGATGACATGAAGAAACAAGCTTATTTATTGATTAGTCTGATCCTGATAGCCTTATTTCTGCTAACTGCTTGCGGCCCTGCCAAACCGTTCACCGCCGACGACTTCGCAATGGGCACTGTGATCACTCAGGAACTATACGGTGCTGATGCTCAAAAAACCTCCCAGAAGGTCATCGCTAAGATCAAGGCTCTGGAAGCGTTAATGACCATTAACGCTTCCGGTGGAGATGTCAACCGGCTCAATGACCAGGACGGGAACGGCTATGTCGCCGTAAATCCTGAAACGATGAGCGTTTTGAAAAGTGCCCGTAAAATTTCGGAGTTAAGCGGCGGTGCTTTCGATGTAACTGTAGGACCTGTCGTCAAAGCCTGGGGTATCGGCAGCGACAAACCCCAGCTTCCACCGGATGCTGTTTTGAAACATTTGGTTGCTTTAATTGACTATAAAGATGTTCAGCTTGATCAGGCCAACAATCGAGTCAGCCTCCAAAGACCCGGCCAAATCGTTGATTTGGGGGGCATTGCCAAAGGGTATGCCGGAGATGTCGCTAAAGCTATCTATCAGAAGAACGGCATACAATCAGCCTTGATTAATTTGGGCGGTAATGTCGTCGTCCTGGGCCATAAACCGGACGGCAGCACCTGGTGCATCGGCATTCAGAATCCCAGATCCGAAACGGGTGAAGTCGTAGGAGTTGTCCATGTTTCAGACCAAGCCGTGGTGACTTCCGGGGATTATCAGCGTTATTTTGAAAAAGATGGTAAGCGGTATTGCCATATTATTGACACTCAGACAGGTTATCCGGCTGAATCGGGCTTGATGAGCACAACCATTGTTGCCTCATCTTCTACAGAAGCCGACGGCCTCTCAACAGCAACCTTTGTGTTGGGACTTACTAAAGGACTCGACCTCATCAAACGTTACGGCCAGGCTGAAGCGATTTTTATCACAACCGATAAGAAAATCTACGTCACCAAAGGCTTACAAGGAAATTTCGAGTTAAAGGATGCACGCCATGAATATACGTATGTTCAAGAAGGGTGATCTGATTTTAATCATTAGTCTTGTTCTGCTTTCCGGCCTTATCCTGGCTTGGAATACGTTTTCCTCTTCAAGTAAGGAGGGGCCGGTCACAGCCGTCATAACCCAGAATGGAACGGTCCTTAAAACGATTGATCTGGCATCGGTTAAGAATCCCGAATCTTTAGATGTCAGTCAAAGCTTTCACCAAGTGATTCTTGTCGAAAAAGGCCGGATTTGCTTTTCCGAATCAGACTGCCGAGATAAGATTTGCGTTAAAAGCGGCTGGCTCACCAAAATAGGGGATAAGGCCGTCTGTATGCCCTCCAAAACCGTCATCACCCTAGTCGGCGATCATCAAGAAATTGACAGTATTGCCTACTGAAAAGGAGAAACATGAACACTAAACGCAATGCTATTATCATCATCCTGGTTTGTAATGCTATCTTAATATCGTTATTGGAATTAATCATTCCCGTACCGATTCCTATTCCGGGAGTCAAGCTGGGACTGGGAAATATCATCACCCTGATAGCGATCGTTTTTTTGGATCTGAAGGCAGTCCTGCTCATTGTCTTGCTGCGCTGCACTGTCGTGGCGGTTTTAAGTAAAGGGCTTCTGATGATGGCCTTTAGCCTGTCCGGAGGTCTCTTGAGCGCCTTAATTATGTGGCTGTTTTATAAAAAGCTTGCTGGGTTGTTTAGTCTGAAAGGGATTAGCATTGTCGGTGCGCTTGTTCATAATACAACTCAAGTGCTGGTTGCCTCCCTGATCCTGCACGAATTGGTTGTCTTATATTATCTCCCCATCCTCCTGATTTCATCAATCGTGACCGGTTTCATAACCGGAAGTATTAGCGATTTAACCGTCTGTGAGATTCGTAAACGAGGAATTCTCTCAGATCCGACCTAGCATTTGGGGGTGTGAATGACATGCTGAATTATTTAACCGCTACTACCCTTAAAAATTCCAGATTGGCGGATTTAGATGCAGGGCTAAAAGCTTGTCTGGCAACTTTGCTGACCGGCCTGATTATGGTCTGTACAAAGCAAGTGAGTTTATCCCTCGTTTTCCTCTATTTAGTTTTGGCAACCGTTTTGTTAGGCAGTAATTTTCGCTTTTTTTGGAAAAACGCGGCTTCTTATGCCCTGATTTTTTTGCTGCCCTATTTTTTCGGTCTGCTCTTCTCTCTGTTTATGGCTAAACTTTTCTCGAATGCTTACTATAGCTCTGACTTCGTCATCCAAGCAATAATCCTCCGCTTGGTCAGGATCTTTTATGTCTGGTATATTGGCAGCCTGTATATTGCTTCTACCCCGCTCAACTCAATTTTAGGCCTGCTGAAAAGCGTTTTTTCTCCGTTAAGTCGTTGGGGGGTTCCGGTCGCCAATTATTTGAAGATTATTATGTGTATCGTCCTTAAACTGACCGAATCTGTGAGCGATTTTAAAAATAACGACGTAGAACAAGCCCGTCTTATTTTCCAAACTAAACACACGAGTTTTAAAACCAAGCTTAAAGGGCTCTCGCATTTATTAGTTTGTTTCATTGCCAATTCGCTGCAAAAAACGGATGAGATTCAACAACTAATGGATCAAACCAGTTTAGATGATTTTACGTATCACTTTAAAGTTACCCGGTCTGAGCTGCTGGCCATAGCAAGTTTCATAATCTTGCTGATCGTGATAATCTGCTTGGAAACCATTTAGCGTTAATTCTTCAGTCCGTTAGGTGACGAATATAATCCTAGTATAGAGCTTTTAGCTAAGGTAGCCAATGCACTCGGCAAGGAACTCCAAATTAGCAGATATGTGACATATTTCTCAATTGCAATATGTTGAGCATTCATCGCCAGTTTTCGCTCAAAACTCATACTTAACCTCCCTGATTAACACTGTAAGCGCATTTCACCTAACGTTTCGCGTATTCCCAAAGTCTGGTTATTACGTCCATATTCTCTCGTATTTTGGGAATACGCTGTTCTGAAGTTATGTGAAGTGGCAACTCCCCCAAATGGTTCTATCGTAATAAGTCACCGCCTGACTGTTCGAAATGGCTTGAATCTTTTACTTCGTTTATATAACCTTTTATCTCATACTGAAGTCTACTTTGATCCACTTTGTTACTCTCGAAAACATTGGGAATAAATGCACTCAATGTTATCTCTTCACCTGGACGAATATCTAATTTATTCCCAACCGCCTCTACTTTGGCTTTATTAGATATATACCCGCTATTTCCATTCCTCACTGGATAACTAATATATACGCTATTCTGTTTAATCAAAAATGAGCTGCCGTTTTTCAGTTTTATCGCATAACTAATTCCTTCTGGCAACTCACTTTTGGAAACGACCTCTAATTTTATCTTATCCATATCTTCCGGTTGCAGATTTGTGCTAATCTTTGAACAACCAATAATCACTCCACCAAGACTAATGCACAAAATAATGAACGTTAAGATTATGACTCTCTTTCTCATGATGGAACCCCCCATACATTCTTGAACCATTTTCCAAACCAACAGAACCCCAGAAACATTCACCGAAATTGCCATTTCACATAACGTCCCGAGGGTTTGCTACCTCGGGTTACTACCTGCACATTCTCTCGGATTTTGGGAATGCGCTGTTAAGTGATGCGCCAACCTCCAAAGTTTTGCTTTCATTCTTTTTACTCTTTTATCTTTCCGACACTTTTTAAAGCATCGTGGATTAGTTGATTACTTCTTGGGTCAAATTGGCTATTTGTTGTATTACTAGGATGATATCCTGCTATAATATGTATTGTATTTTGTGGAGACATCGGCAGCACCATGACTGACGGTAGACTAGGTATTTGTGATGAAATCGCTGTCCAAAACGTTCCCAAATAAACTCTTTGATCATTCGCTACTACAACAAAAGGCAACCCGGAGAGTGGCACATAGTCCAACACCTTGTTAAAGTCAAAGTCTTTTCTAAGTTCTAGTATATGTTCCTTCCATTTATATACCTTCAGGTCTTTATCCGTTAATACAGGTTGCGTCTCTAACTGTAAATCTTCAATTTTAGCGTTAATTGCATTTCCTGTTTGCTCTCTCTTAACTAAAAATATCGCGAAATGATTAGAAGCCTCATTGCTTTTCAGACTACTAACAGCTATTTTATTTGAGTTATTTGAATTCTCGGTGCAACCTACCAAAACAAGTATAAACAAAAGCAAAAATAAAGAAAACATTTTTCTTAATAAACTCTTCATATGCTCACCCCACTCATGAACATTAAAATAGTTCTCTTACACATAAAAATACTCCGAAATTGGCGTTTCACTTAACGTCCAGGTTTTTCTGACGCACCCCATCCGGTTTGTCTCCCGTTGCCCAGCCAATTTCGGTGGCAAACTGGAAGAAAAGATAATCGAAGAAGCTTATGCAGATGGAGAGGCGTGGGTGGAACTCGGGACTTTTGGCAGTGGAAAAAAGCGTGCTCTTATAAAGGGAGGATGCTCAAGAAGAATGGAAATGATTCTGCAAGTCACACAAGAAAAACCTCTACCTCTATGATGTGTTATTTGGCTCTGTCACAACTATTGGTTAAAATTCACACAGTTTTTGCTAGACAAATATATCTCTTAATTCTACGCTTAAACCTTCAAATAAATAGGACCTGGCGATATCGTGATATATCATTTGTTCATCGGAAACAAAGTTCCAGACTGTGACGCATTTTGATTTAGGATCAATGATCCAATATTCTTTCACTCCTGCTCGTTTGTACAGAGCAGCCTTTTCGATATTATCAGCATAAACCGAAGACGGCGAAACAACCTCAACGATCAGTGCTGGAATCTCTTCAATAAAGGTTGAATTTATGTCGTCGTTGCCACAAAACACTGTAATATCAGGGATCACATCTCCAATTTTTCTTTTTTCCTCATCCAAAAACCTGATATTAACTCCTTGTAACATCTGGCAATTCTTATCCATAACGTGTTCGTCCAAAATTTTAGCCGCTTTAAAACAAATTCGTTGATGCAGAGGTGTCGGTGCTGGAGTCATATACACAATGTGATCAATAAACTCCAATTTATCATCACTTGCTTCTCTGAGTTTAAGAAAGTCCTCGTGAGAAATGGTTCTTGTTTTTACAAGGGCCATATAGCTCCCCCCCTATTTTACATATATTACAAGTCGATTATATCACCAAATTTACCATCCTTAAACCTCTTGTACTCTTTTAATGAAGTTATCAGGCAGATCAACCTTTGGTCTATCTAACTTTTTCCCTTATTATGGATGATCGGAAGTTGGTATTCAGACAATACCACGCATAATGAGAATGATGCGCAGCAATTCCGTTGTCATTCTGAGCAACGCGAAGAATCTATTTGCCCCAGTTTACGGATAAATCATTCCACTGTGGATTTATGCTTTCAATCAAAGCATTCTTTTTATTCCGTGTCCAACCTTTAATCTGCTTTTCCCTAGCAATTGCAGCTTTTATATCAGTTATACTATCAAAATATACTAATTTATTGACATTATATTTCTCGGTAAATCCTTTGACCAATTTGTCAATATATAAACATAGTACATAAAGGTCACCGCATGGATAGATTCTTCACTTCGTTCAGAATTACAAGCGATAAAACTAAGTCCTTACATTTACTTCACGATATTCTACCACTGCGAAGGAATACTATAAATTCTTTCGTCCGCGCCAAGAATGGCTCGTTCTCTGCACGATATGTCGTGCTACAATAATCCGTTGTCTTATAAATAAAGAAAGTATCAAGTCTGACTTTGTGAATCAACAATGTTCTTGATATTCTAGGTTAAATTTAGGAAGTTTTCCTCAATACGTTTACGGCCTCGTACATTAAAAGCATCCACGATCATAATGCCTGAGTTTAACTCATGGAGTCACAACGTTTCCCCCGCTGTTATATAAACGTAATTAAAAATTGGTAGTCCATTGCTCCACCATTTTAAAAAATAGTCATTTGTCATAGTCCTATTTCCTGGCAACTCTGCGTTTTCGTCATCTTCTTTGTTAGAATCGACGAAATACAACTCACTTTTGTCATCATCAAACCCAACTAATGTCATATAATGCTGCCAAAAGAGTCCATTCCCAACCAATACAATAATCGGTGTTCTCCTTTGGACAAGTCTTGCCTTAAGTGAAGACAGATTCCCTTTATAAATCATTGGTTTTAGTCCCTGGGACTGAAGATATGAAATCACTCCTTTTGGCAAAACGTAACCTGAAATAGGAATTTTGAAAGGAATTTTAGCATAAACCTCTATTCCTTTAGCTGGTAATAATTTGGAATTTGCATCCTCTTAAAACCGTTTTCTAGATCACTCGTATTTAATGACGCTTGCTATGATCCAGTTAACTCTTTGTCTATCTTGTTTTCTATGAGAAAATGCCATCCATTCTTCCTAAGCTCAAACAACCCCATTTTCAGCTGTGGATCTTTTTTCCCCTTATAAAACGCAATTGCCCGATTGTCAATTTGCTCTCTATCCGAGATCTTATCAAAATCTATATTGTTCTCAGCCAAAGTTTCTTCTATGGTCTTTTGCGTTTTGGTACATGATACAAGAGTAAGTAGGACCAACAATACCAATAGGATGTGCATCAAGTACCGTATCTTCATCTCTCGCTTCATATACCTTCCCCCCACGTCTTCATTCAAGTTAATTAATCTATACCGCCAAGGATGGCGGCTTTTTATAGGGCATGTCATCTGACGTTCCAAGTGTTTGCGACATCCGGTTACTTACTTTCATATTCTCTCCGATGTTGAAAACCCTCCGTTGTACGGAGTAAGATGCCCCGTAGGCCAGAAGCCGCCATGGACGGCGGCTCCTCAAATAATCTCATTCGCTATACATCTAATGTTAATGATAATCTTCTAAGATCTATTACAGCACCTAACTTCATAAGTAAATCCAATCCTAAAAGCCCATTAATATAACCATGTGGATCAATAACTCCAAAATCCATTTTAACTTCTTCTAAACTAACTTCACCCAATTTGACCTTCACAACATTTTTAGTGAAAAAGTTATGTAAACTCCCTCCTACACCATAGAATGAATTCACACTGTCTTCTAATTCAGCAAAAATCCCAATCTCTTCAACTGCATCCGGTGATATTATTGTCTCTGCAGCTCCAGTATCAAGCACAATATTTTCGATTACTTTTGTACTCCCACAGAAAGAAATTTGGATAGAGGTAAACAAAAGCCCATCCTGAAACTTCATATTCATTAGACTGCTCCTCTAAATCCAAATATCTGCTTAATCTGTACTTCAAGCTTTTCTTTTCCAGTGTGATAAACAAGTTCATCGTCTTTTGTTCGTACTAACTCTCTTGTAGCTTCCCTCTCATCGTCAAAAGCCTTGACAACTGCCATATCATCAATGTACCGTACATTATCTTCAATATGAGCCTCTAGTATCTGGATTTTAACAAATCTATCTGGATATATTTTTCTGACTTCCTCCCATTTCATAAATTGCACCGCCTCTTTGTTTCAATATAATCCCATTATACCATGTTACTTACAATCCAAAAATCCCCTAAAAGACCCCACTCCAAATATATAGCTCATGGATGCGCGTCCTCCTGCACCTGATTTCGTGTAACATCCCGCATATTCCCGAAGTCTGGTTACTACATTCACGCTCTCTAATATTTTGGAAATGCGTTGTTCTACGACGTATCGTGCCCACCCGACATAGGCAGCGCCATGGACGGCGCTGCCTCGAATAACCCAACAAAACCTCAAAGTCATTGAATTTAGAAAACGTTAATGTGGAAATTATTTGCTCACTGCACAAAACACTACTCTGTGATCATTATATGGACCACTGCCGGTCAATAAGCTTTTAATGCTTTCTACTTTAGAAAAACCAATAGGTATGAATATCTTTTCGACATTCTGTGTTCATTCCATAACCGTCCATCAAGGCACCCAACATTTGCAGGGACCATCTCTGCCAGCCGCTTTCTTCCTAATTAAGTAAAGTCCTCTGAAAGAATGAAAAACATGAGTCCCTGGCTTCAGGATTACTACGCTGGAGGTTTGAGTATGACTAAATGCTGAACCCTCTATTTTTTATGCTAATCACAATCATAACTAGGCAAATGTCTCAACAACAGCTACAGACTCGAAATCCGTGAGCTTACAGACTTCTTTGAAATAGACCAACAGAATGAACACATCCCGCGGCTCCTCAAATTCATCCACATGCTCAATCTTGATTTGTTTCCCTGCGAAGAATGTCTTCAGATCCAGGTCCTCATATTCTTCCTGCCCAATCAGAGCGCTGTATTCATTTACCAGCTCCTGCAATTTGTTTTGATTTTCATCATTGACCTCAATATCCGAAAAGCGGCAATTTCTGGAATTTTCTCCAAAGCAAATCATCTCTTTGAGGGTTGATTCCGCTGCAGCCTCTTCTTCAGGTCTTATCATAATATATTTCTTTGACATCCTACTATCCTTTCCAGAAGCTGAGCCTCTGTGATCTGAAATCTCCTCCATATCCGATATGCATTCGCGACAACCCCAACAGTTCCCTCTTTATTTTTATTGATTCTGGGAAAATCAACAAATTCAGCCTGTGGCATATTATCACCCTTTACTTATTATACTACAATACCGTCCAACACTTAGGTGGTTCGCCTTTTTAGGGGAGATTGTTACTGTATATGTTAATGAGAACTGCATCACAGATGGTAAGCCAAACCCGTTGAAACTGAATTCCATTATTTTGATGGGTAACATTGTACAGTTGTCTGATGGTCTTTTATGGCTAATTCTAACACTGAAATAATATCCTCTGAAACTACCCAATAGTATCCGTTACAGTCTATAACGTTGTCAGAACTTAGATTCCTACTGATGCTCCGCAGTTTAAGGCACTTCTATAGTACCAATGTGACATAATGTGCTTATTCCTTAACCTTGACCACTGTCATCTATTAACCACGGTGCATTATCACTTTCTTTAATCAAAGTAAAACCTTCAATTTGGATTCCACTTGACCATGGGCCATTGCTATATAAAGATACATAAATGACATTCCTGACGAGGAACTGAGACTACAAGAATACAGAATACAGGTATGCGGTAAATATGTTTGTATATACAGACTAATAGGCGATACCGTTTATGTTTACCACATTATCCACGGTTCAAGAGAATATTCCAAGCTATTTAATTAGTGCTGAACGTAAATAACGTTCCAACAAGTTAAATCGGGGGCGTAAGGAACTTTAGCTGCCCAACTCTTTTTTTGAAAAATCAGATAATAAACAGGAATTTTATGAGGACCTGTCGAAATGATACTCTAGAAAGCATCAACAGGCTTTAGCCTGAAAGACAAGCAAAGGTCAGCTAGCCTAAAACTCCATTGAAAAAACCGTGGAAATCTTGAAACCTACGCTCACATTTAAATGAAATAAGGAGGAGAAAGATCTGTGAAAAAGTTAGCAATTAAACAGGGAGCAAGCTGTATGGCCTGTCTCGAATGCATGGTGGCATGTTCCGGGGCATTCTATAAGGAATTGGATATGGACAAATCCTGCATTAAGATTTCTGGAATGGGGAATATTGCAGAACCTGTGATCTGTGACCAATGCGGAAAATGTGCAGAAGTCTGTGAATTCAATGCCATAACCCAGACTCCCAAGGGCGTTTACATGATTAATAAGAAACTCTGCACATCCTGTGGAAAGTGCGTGGATGCTTGTCCTTACCAACTCATCATAAAGCCCGATACAGCTTCAATTGCATCGAAGTGTATTGCTTGTGGCATTTGCGCAAAGGCATGTCCCGTAGATGTATTGGAAATCGTAGACATCTAAAACACCCAATGAATCCATGGTAGCTCTTTGGTAAAGGTAGTTGATTGAGAAACAATATTATGTTCAATAATTCAAAACATGAAGTTCAGTTTGTTGTAGAAACTGACTTCATGTTTTTTTGTTGCGCCTATGCAGATACATCCCGCATAGCTGTCGACTCATCCCAGATAAGCAGCTTGTAGTTACTCTACCTTAAAAGCATGGATTAAGCGCCTGCCTCGCTTTCACAGATATTACCTCATAATATTACCTCATAATATTTACTAGAATACAAAATAACTATAATCTAATTCCTCCTCTAGCCTGAAGGCGTAGGAGTTTCCCGCCAAACGCATTGATACCACTCAACGCCTTTCACATCCTATTGCTAAATTTTGGCGCTTCTCGGCAGCTCGGGAAAAGTGTCAACTTATTTATGTTCATTCTATTTAGAGCTTTCAAAAAGGTAGTTCTTTCAGCGCTAGGTAGGGTTAGCTTTAATAAAATCACTTTAGCTTTGCTGACTACACTAAAATTTCCCCTTACCCACCGCTCAATGTCTACTCCTGTTGGAGCCTTTGTAAACAGACCACTCTGTTTCGCCAAACTTGAGTTATCATCAAATGAAGGATTTACGTACTTAACAAATAAATCGTCTTCGCTAGTGCCAAGGTTCTTTATCTTTAACTCTTTATTAATAACAAGTGCCACGCTTTGAGCAAAGGCATAGATAGCCCTTCTTTCTTGTTGGTTGCCATCCTTACAGAAAGCAAAGTAGGCAGCGATAAAGGGTGAGATTGTCCACTCTAGAAGTGGCGTAACCTGACCGTAATGCAACCCCGTTGCCCACCAATCATCATCTGATTCCGTATTTTCCGGATTTAATCCCGCTCTGCCCTTGGTGCCAATCTTAAAGCTTTTAAGGTTCCTTAAGCTATCATTATTATCAAACTTTTTTAACATTCTATCAAAAGTTGATTCCAGTAACCAGTCGGCAGACCTCTGACCTCGCCAAATATAATTACCAGTGTTCAATACTCTCCCTGTCACCATTTTAGAAAACTCTTCCCAGGAGGAGAGATCAGCAGTAATTACTCCTTCACTAAGATTACGGATTAAATAATCACGTGTTAAGATCATAATTTTCCCCCCCTCAGGAAACCGACCCTCCTCGACTTATCAAGCGATGGACGATTTCGTTATCACTGGTATTTATCCAATAAGGTTGCAATCCCTCCGCATGAAACACCGTGAACGAGGCAGCAGGATTACTTTTGAACCATCTTCTAGTATGTCTTTTATAAATAAGGTTTTATCGACATAGTAGTAAGACCCTGTTAACATTTCTCGAAGATCACTGACACCTATGGCAATTCTTTTCTTCATTCATTCAGCACCCACTTAAGATCGCCCATCAGGTCTCCCAAGCTATCACAAAACAGCACTGGACCGCTCTTAGATTCATACTAATATAATTACCCAAAATTTACAAGCAATTGACGGTATCCTGCTACTGCTATCTTCATTTTGTTTCCTGATCATTTTTTAAAACGAAATGTCCGCGCGATACTTCCACCAGTTCTCCATCTATTTTTGCTCGTTTCACATCATAGTCTAAATGCTTTTTATTCCGTTCAAAGATAGGGTCCGGTACAGGGACTGCGGATAAAAGAGACTGAATATAGGGGTGGAGCGGATTTTCAAATAATTCTTTGGTAGGTGCAAGTTCCATAAGCCTGCCATGAAACATGACGGCCACCTTGTCACAGATAAACTTGATGATGGAGAGATCATGGGCGATTAGTAGAAATGAAAAGCCCCGCTCGCGCTGCAAACGTTGGAACAAGTTAATGATCTGCGCCTGAATTGAAACATCCAAAGATGCAACCGGTTCATCCGCAATAATCAAATCAGGACTCGTACTTAAGCATCTGGCAATGGCAACACGTTGACGTTGACCACCTGAAATCTCAGTGGGATATTTCGCTTTATAAGTGTTATCCAAACCCACTTCCGACAACAAGGACTCTAATTTATCTCGAAGTTCATTTTTATCCCTTATAAGACGGTTAATCCTTAGTGGCTCGGTAATTATCTGCGCAACCGTCATTCTTGAATTTAAAGCAGCTGCTGAATCCTGAAATATAATCTGCATGTTTTTGTGGATATCGTTTTTGTTCTGCTTATATATCTTTTGGTCGCATATCTTATTGCCCTTAAAATACACCTCCCCTCCCGTGGCTGGATATATTCCCATAATTGTACGCGCAACCGTTGATTTTCCTGAGCCGGTTTCCCCTACAAGGCCAAAGACTTCGCCCTTATTAACCTGAAAACTCACGCCATTGATAGCCTTAATCGTTAAATCGTTATTGATATAAAAATGCTGTTTTAAATTGCAAACACTTAAAATTTCCTCCGTGTTCATGCCTTGGCCCTCTTTTCCAGTGAAATTGGGGGCGCAATGCTTGGCGCTCTTTCATCAAGTAACCATGTTGCCGCGCTATGGGTGGGAGAAATTTGAAACATGGGGGGCATTTCTTCGTAATCAATCGCCAAAGCAAATTCGTTGCGAACAGCAAATGCATCACCGGGTGGAGGAGACAGCATAACCGGTGGCATGCCGGGAATACTGGAAAGATTTTCTCCCGCCTTAGTCAAAGATGGCAACGCTGACATCAACCCCCATACATAAGGGTGTCTGGGATCATAATAAACTTCTTCTGCTGTGCCGATTTCAACTATTTTTCCAGCGTACATAACCGCCACACGGTCGGCAATGCGGGCCACAGCTCCCAAATCATGTGAAATAAAAACGATTGAAATGCCGATCCTATCTCGAATATCTATAAGAAGATCGATTATTTTAGCCTGAACTGTTACGTCGAGTGCCGTAGTGGCTTCATCTGCAAACAACACTTTGGGATTGGAGGCCAGAGCTATTGCTAAGACACAGCGTTGGCGCATGCCACCCGAAAAGAAGTGGGGCTGCAACGAAAACATCTGTTCAGAATTTTCAATGCCTACCAAATTCAGCATTTCCAACGCTCGTTTTTTGGCCTGCTCTCTGTTGACCTTGTTGTGTTTTAAGATAGATTCAGTAATCTGCTTCCCAATTGGAATCGTTGGGTTTAACGTTGTCATAGGATCCTGAAATACCATAGACAAAACACCGCCGCGCAATTTGCGCATTTGTTTTTCTTTATAATTCGTTATATCCTCGCCATCAACTATAATTCGCCCCTGTTTTATCCTTGAAGTTTTGGGGAGCAGCTTCAGAACTGATTGACTCATAACGGTTTTTCCACATCCGGATTCCCCGACCAGAGCTAAGATTTCGCCTTCGTTGAGTGATAAACTAACATCTCTGACAGCTTCAACCTCACCATTTGGTGTATCGAAGCTAACTGATAAGTTTATTAGTTGCAAAACAGGTTCCGTCATGGACAATCCCCCCATATTTCAGATAAGATGTGCCGGGTTTTCAGGCACCCGGTACATCTTACAATTGCTGTAGCAGTTTTAAACCGACTTGAGCTTTCAACTATCTGGCAAGTTTCCAATCTTCAACATTCCACATCACGCCCACTGCATGGTGTCCGAGAACTCTTTTTGTGTCGGGACCGTCAAGACCACTAATGCCGACATAATTGCCGTCCAGATAGGCAATTAAGACAGAAGCCGGAGCCTTGGCAAAGGCAACTTCAAATTTGCCATACAAGCTCTTTCTTTCATTAACATCGTTAGAATGTCTGGCTTGGGTAAGTAAATTGTCCACTACCGGATTGGAGTATTTCATAGTGTTAGCGCTTCCGTTGGTAACGAATTGCTTATAGGCTGCATCTGGATCAAACTCAACTGCATAACCAGCTAGGAAACCGTCATATCCGGCATTCCAGTCGAACTTTGTAACCAGAACAATTTCCATCTCAACACCTGCATCTTTCAGCTGCTTTGTAACAACATTGGCGATATCTACGCGCTCTTCTTCGTAATCACGAACCTGAATTTTGAAGTGGAACTTTTGGCCATTGCGCTCATAGATACCATCGCTACCTTTAGTCCAGCCGAGCTTTGCCATTTCTTTGGCAAACTTATCAAGATCATAAGGGTAAATGTCAGCCTCCTTATTGCCGCCAAAAGCGTTCAGTTGCATCGGGCTGTACGCGGTACATCCCTGACCGGTAAGCACGCTTTTTACGACAGTCTCTTTGTCGATAGCATAGTTAAGCACGCCGATTGAATCCTTGTTTTGGGTCCAGAACTTAGATCTGAAATCCATCGACACAGCACGGTAGTCAGCTGTTGTAAAATCGTAATTTTTAAAGCCTTTCTTATCACGGAAATTCTTGGCATATTTCGCATTGAGCCAGGCCAAGTCTGCTTCGCCGGATTGCAGCATCAGAGCCTTTGTACTTTCCACGGCAACGGTTTTGTAGACTATTTTTTCAATATTCGGAATCTTATCGTAGTATTTTTCATTCCTCACCAGTGATACCGTTCCGCCGGCTGTATCCCACTTAACAAACTTATAACGACCGGTACCCACAGGATTTTGGTTGAAGGAGGATGTCGTGAGGTCCCGCCCCTCAAGCAGATGCTTTGGAATGATGCCAATTGTAAAATAACCAGGCATGGCAGCATTATATTGCGAAAGAGTTATCTCCACGGTGTTCTCATCCTTCGCTTTTACGCTGGCGATATCCTTATAATCATCAAGAATCGTTGAAGCTAAAGTTTTATCGGTTGTCAGCTCTTTATAAGTGTAGACAACGTCCTCCGCAGTAAAGGGTTTACCATCCTGCCACAAAACTCCTGGCCTAAGATTGAAGGTATAGGTGAGTGACTTTTCATCATACGTATAGCTTTTTGCCAGGTCTACAATAGGCTTACCGGACGCGTCATACTTCATCAAACCGGAAAAAATAATACTCACCAACTCGCTTTGGCCGGTGACGACGGGGTTGATTGTATCTGTATTCTCGCCTGCATAGACCAGTGTATTGGACAAGTCGGAAGCGTCCTTTGTTACGCTCTTAGCTGTGGCTCCGTTAGAAGCGCTTGAAGCACACCCTGTAAAACTCAAAATAACCCCTAAGCATACTATGACTGACAATAGCTTCATGATTTCTTTCCTCAATTGCATCATAATCCTCCTCCAATTTTATTATTCTAAAGGCAATAGCCCTTATAGAATGCTTTCCCGTTTATTTGTTTCTCTCCTGAAGAAATAGGCGATATTTGTGATACACACCAAGGTGGTTACCAGGAATAGGCCCGGGATTATGATGACCCACCAGGTATTTAGCAGCAGTGCTTTGTTAGCAAGAGATAGCATGCTGCCCCAGGAGATAACATTCACGGGAAGCCCCAAACCGAGAAAACTCAGTGTAGACTCCATGGACATGCTTGAACTTATACTGGATACAACAACAAACATAATGGTTGAAACCAGATTTGGTATCAAGTGTGTCCACATTGTATGCAGGAAGCTTCCTCCCATGCATTGCGCGGCAAGCATGTATTCACTGCTGCGTATCTGCCTGACTTCGCTGCGCACAATTCTTGCCAAGGCGCACCAGCTGGTCACGCCAATTACAAAGGATATCTTTAGAACATTCTGAGTTCCCATAACCGACGCCAGCAACAAGACAAGCAACAAGATCGGAATGCTATTAATAAGCTCAGGAACGCGCATCATGACCGCATCAATGCGTGAATTGGCGGTACCGCTGATACAGCCGAAGACAACCCCTATCAACGTGATGATCACCATGCTCAACAAACCTATAATTATTGAGGCTCGTCCGCCATACCAGATCATGGAAAAGATATCGCGTCCCAGCGAGTCTGTCCCGAAATAGAATTGCGCATTGGGTGCTTCACTGAGATTCTGCAGATAAAAGCCAGTCGGGTCATGATTATTCACCTGCTCTGCAAAAACACACCCTAAGACGATGATACTGAGAAGAACAATGGTAATAATTGGTTTTTACTTCAGTCTATTGGCAAACGACGCTTTTATCTCCTTCGGCCTATGAATCTTATAATTAGCTCCGACTATGACAAACTTTTCTCTGCTTTTTTCTGCCATGCCAGCGCCTCCGTCAGTTTCATTCTTGGGTCAATCACTTCATTAATTAATTGGGCAATAATACTGCTCAAAATAACCAGTATTCCGGTAATCAGCACAACCAACATCAGTAAATTGTAATCATGATATTTTGCACTTTGAATGGAAAGTGCTCCTATACCAGGGTAATTGAATACGGACTCCGCAATATAGGTTCCACTCAAGACATGAGGGATCGAAATAGCCATGATGCTGACAATGGTAGGTGCAACATTGCGAAAGCAATGCTTGAAAACAATTTCAGGTTTTGTACAGCCCTTGGATTTAGCTAAAAACACATAATCCTTGCGCACCTCATCCAGAAGCTTGTTTCTGATCATGTAGGCGTAATACCACAGATGACTGAGTATCATAACTATCAGCGGTAAAATCATATGCCGGATTCGATTTAGGATATCTCCCGATTTGCCAATATCATAAGCTCCGCTGCTTGGCAGCCATCTGAGATTTACACTAAAAATCAAGACCAAAACAACGCCCAACCAAAATGGAGGGATATAATAGGCTGCTGTTCCCACCTTGCAGATGATTCGATCCATTAACGTATCTTCATTCATTGCGCAAAACAAGGCAAGGAGAGTGGCTAAAACAAAAACGAGTAGGTAAGCTGTGCCCCCAAGAATCAAAGTGTTTCCGATTAACGGAGAAATAACATCGATTGCCGGCATCTTACTTTTCAGGGATAAGCCAAAATCACCCTGAAATGCGTTGCTGCCCCATTTGATGTATTGAACATAGATAGGGCCATCTAAACCCAAATGAACTCTCGCAGCGTCCAGTTCTACTGTGGTCATGGATTCAACTGCATCGCCGTAATAGGATTGCAGCGGATCACCTGGTGCCAGACGCTCCAAATAAAAAACTCCCACTGACAAAATAAATATAGTAAGTATAAAACCTAATGCTCTTCTAGTTATCTTCTCAATAATCACGACTTCTCTGTTCAAGCGGTTCCACCCCACCTTCTTTTGCACTTCTTGATGTCAATCCCGCCCCTTCCCGCATCCTGTGAAAGCAAAAACAAAAAGACCACGAAGCAGAGAGACTCCGACGAGTCAAACCTCCATGGTCTTTGCAAACACCTTCATAGTTATGCTGTACAATATTATTTTTACCTATAACTTTATAACATAATTCTACTAAACCATTTGAAAACATCATGGCGATTAAATTTTTTCCAATGTCATGTAAATCCCCGGCTACACTACAGTACCGATAACAACTTTACCGAGTGAAAATTGCTGTGGATTAGACAAGAACGGATTTAATACATGCAACCCCGCCTGCATTGCCCGTGAAGCAATTAAGACATCCGATATATAAATAATATTATCTCTTAATTGTTCAGCAATTTCCTGCATACCTGGCATTAATGCTTTTTCAAGGACTGTTCGGGGATCAATCTCGTTCTCAATCGCCAGTACGGCAAGAGTTTTCACCCGGTTAGCCTGTCCCTTTATCAAAGCCTTAGTTATTAATTCTAATTCTGAAGTTATCAACAGAACTCATTTCCTTGGCAATTGCATAGTTAAGTAATTCATGCTTTGAAACATGCCTTCTGGCAGACCTCCTCATTGAATGGAATTCTTAAGAAAACATAAAAACCATCAGCTTATCAGAATTGTAATATTGCTGTAGTGTTAAGCCCATTCTGAATAATCGGACCTAATAATACCATTACGGTCAGATAACGATCATTAGGCCAGTAATTTGATAGCAACTCCTAATGGATCAAAACTTCCCTTAGGGACCAATGAATAAAATGCAAGAGAATTTTGAAAGCGTTTTCGAAAGCTAATTCAGTATTCTTACACTTCCTTTCTAGATTAATTATAGTATGCGGAAAAGCTACTCATTATATTCCTATCCATTGCTCCTTAAAACAAAGAGGCATGACAGTATCGTTATTAAAGAGTTCCATGGTCTTCTGCGCTACCCTGTTGCAGAGCTTGCGTCTAGGAATTCTTTGTTGATGTTTTCATCGTCTGCGATGTTCATCAGTGAAACCTCAACATCTTTGTCGGCATCTAAAATGCCATCACGGACGACGCCGGCCATCTTTTCGGTGTTGCCTGTCTGACTGAAGAATAAAATCGTTATTTTTCGCTATCATTATCAAGTCGAAGACACCTCTTTCTCTATTTGGTAGTGGGTTCTGGACAAATTCACTAAACCAAAGAAACGGAGTGTTTTCTATATGTCAATGAGCATATTAGTGGAGTACTTTTTCCTTTAATACCAAGGCTCTAAGCAAACTTTCGCTCTGCGAAAGTTGAGTTAGATCGGTCAATCATAGATTTTTATTTAGTAGTACCATAACCTGCTTCCCACAACATGTTCCATGCTTGGGTAACAGAAAAACCTCTATTCTTTTCAGTTTGAACTTCCGTATCTCTCGGATTAGCTCCATATTCTGCATAAAGCTGATTAATACCCGCTAATAAAGTCATTTGAGTAACCTCATGGGCATTCATTGCTCTCTGAGGACGGGTAACAAGTCTG